>NZ_JAWJBT010000007.1:0-140287 GCF_046536035.1 Halomonas sp. SIMBA_159 | reverse complement strand
TGGTAGGACCAGGCGGATTTGAACCGCCGACCTCCACGATGTCAACGTGGCGCTCTAACCAACTGAGCTATGGTCCTGCTGTGCAACGGATGCGTATTCTACGGCTTCATAGCTGAATTGCAAGTAGTTTTTATAACTCAACCCCTGGGCGATACCCCCTTTATCCGCTGAGAAATGAATAATATCGACACTTATCAAATCGAACAGCTAAGCTGCACATAGGTTAATAATGATCGCTGGTTAAATAAGGAGGTATGTTTTGCTAGGGCCTTTGCTAGGATGCATCGCCGTTTTGCTGCTGCTGTCTACGCTCATCGCTCGTATCAAACTGCGCTGGTGGTGGATACGCAGCTTTGAATTCCCACGTTTACAGATAGCCGCGCTCGCTGGCCTCTGTGCACTCATCAGCGCCGTACTACTTGAATCAGGTCAATGGCGTACTTCAGCGGTCACCCTCTCGCTATTCACCCTTCTGCTCCAGCTACGTTATATCCTTCCCTGGACTCGCCTCTGGCCCGTGCAGGTAAAGTCGTCGAACGATGCGCCAAGCGATCAAAAAATCACCTTACTGATTGCCAATGTACTGACCCCCAATCGCAAGGCAGACAAACTGCTCAGCATGATCAAGCAGTACCAGCCCGATATTGTTATCACGCTGGAATCCGATCAATGGTGGCAAGAGCAGCTCGACCAAGCGCTGGAGGATCAGTGGCCCAATAGTGTCAAAATACCGCTCGATAATCTCTACGGGATGCACATGTACTCCCGACTCCCCCTAAGCGACACGCAAGTAAAGTGGCTCATTCAAGATGACATTCCTTCTATACATACCTATGTCACCCTTGAGAGCGGTGACCGAATCCGCTTTTATGCATTGCACCCACGTCCGCCAGCGCCTAGCGAAAGTGAGAAATCGCTGTGGCGGGATGCAGAGCTGCTGCTAGTCGGCCAAGAGATTCATCGCCACCCGTCTGCCACGCTGGTCGCTGGCGACTTGAACGATGTAGCGTGGTCGCGCACTACACGTGGTTTCTGTCGCATCAGCGGCATGCTCGACCCTCGTCGCGGCCGCGGCCTGTTTAGCACGTTTCACGCTAACTACCCGGTACTGCGTTGGCCGCTAGACCACGTCTTTGTCAGCGAACACTTTACGCTAGATAGCATGCAGCGATTAGACGCCTTTGGCTCTGACCACTTCCCGATTCTCGCCACGCTTAGCTACCGCCCCAAGCGTCAGAATGAGCATGAAACGCCGGAAGCGAGCCGAGAAGAGCGGCAGGAAGCTAACGAAACCATTCAGCAGGGCAAAACGGAAAAACAGCAGACTTAACCGTTTTGCCCAAACGCTAGTGTGAAATGGCAGAGATTACTTGGGCACACCGCCTTGTGTTAATACGGTGGGATCCAGCAGGCGTTCTAGAGTGGCTCGGTCCAGGTCGGTCTCCTCTTCCGCGACATCGATAATCGGCCGTCCTGCTTGATATGCCTTTTTAGCAATCGCGGCGGCCGCGTTGTAGCCAATCTCGCTGTTCAGTGCGGTCACCAAAATCGGATTACGCGCCAGCGGCCCTTGCAGGTTGTCTTCACGCACTTTAAAAGTCGCAATGGCGCGCTCAGCCAACAGCTTGGCGGTATTACTCATTAGAGTAATTGACGTGAGCAGATTAGATGCCACCAGCGGCAGCATAACGTTTAGCTGGAAATTGCCGCTCTGCCCAGCCACGGTGATGGCCGTATCTAACCCCATCACCTGCGCGGCCGCCTGAGCCGCCGACTCAGGAATCACCGGATTTACCTTTCCCGGCATAATAGAACTGCCCGGCTGAAGCGCTTCAAGCTCGATTTCGCCCAGCCCGGCCAGTGGCCCCGAGTTCATCCAACGCAGGTCGTTGGCGATCTTCATCACCACGCAGGCAAAACCTTTCAACTGGCCGGATAACTCCACTGCAGCGTCCTGCGACGCTAGGCTGGCAAAGAAGCTATCGTTAGGCACAAAAGAGAGGCCTGTTTGTTGGCTCAGATCCTTTGCAATCAAGTCAGCAAAGCCCTCAGGCGCGTTAATACCGGTCCCCACTGCAGTACCACCCTGGGCAAGGCGGCATAACCGCACCATCGCACTGTCAAAGCGTTCAATGGCTTGCCCCACCTGACTAGACCAGGCCCCTAACTCTTGATCCATGCGCAAGGGCATAGCGTCCATCAAATGGGTACGCCCGGTTTTAACGACATGGCTTAGTTCATCAGCACGGTGATCAATGGTCGCTTGTAGCGTGACTAATGCAGGCCTCAGTGACTCATTCACGGCGATAGCGGCGGAGAGATGGATCGCAGTGGGAATGACGTCGTTACTCGATTGCCCCATATTCACGTGATCGTTGGGCGTCACCTCGACGCCTTCACGGCTGGCTAGCGTCGCTAGCACCTCATTCACGTTCATATTGGTCGACGTGCCCGAGCCGGTCTGGAAAACATCAATGGGAAAGTGCTCGTCGTGCTGGCCATCAATCACCGCCTGGGCAGCTTTCTCAATAGCCTGCGCACGCTCTGCATCAAGCAAGCCTAACTGCTGATTACTACGTGCAGCGGCGAGCTTAATGCGTGCCACCGCATGTACAAACGCTACCGGCATGGGTGTGCCTGAGACGGGGAAATTGTTAATGGCACGCTGGGTTTGGGCACCGTAAAGCGCCGTTGCCGGCACTGCTAGCTCGCCCATACTATCCCGTTCAATGCGTGTTTCCATGGAGCACTCCTGTTGGATCGGCAGTATTAACGCTAACACCACCTCATTGATAACAATTCTCTCTACACTTTAGCCTAGACACCTGGATACATTAGGTAAACCTACTGAAGATCTAAGCGGGCGGTGCGAGGTTTATTTTGCTCGAATTGTTGCACTGCACAAAACGGCTTGCTATGCTGCAATGCAAGATAACCCAGATCAGTAACGGTGCATTCCTTCACTCGCCGTCGCTGATTAATGAACCGTCTTGGGCTTAAGCTTAGCAGCCCACAGACCTTAGCAATGGCACAGGAGTGTTCACTATGCGTACTTTTAACACCAACGAAATGACTCAACAGTTTGACAATATGTTTATGGCTCCGGCACGCGCCTACATGAGCCTGAGCATTGATTACTCTGAAAAACTGCTGAATGCTCAGCTAGACGCCAACAAAGCCTACGTTGATACCGGCATTGCACAAATGCGCCAGCTGATGAGCGTTAAAGACGCCGATGGCCTGCGTAGCTACATGGAAGGCCAGCAGAAAGTGGCCAAAGAACTGGCTGAGCGCGTGAAAGGCGATGCAGATAAAGTGGTATCGCTGCAGCAAGACTTTATGCAAAAGAGTCAGAAGCTGACCGAAGAAAATGTTAAGCAAGCACAAGCTGCTGCTAACAAAATGAGCAAAACTGCCTAACATGTGACGGTGACCGTTAAAGCGGTCAGTGTGCGTCAATGCGGTTTGATAATGCCCTTGCCAGTTTTCTGGCAGGGGCGTTTTACCAATTAAGGGCGGACTTTACGAAGGGAATGGTGAGTTTGCGCTTGGCCGAGAGCGATGCTTGATCCAACGTCTCCAGCGCTCGGCATAGCTCACCCAGTTCCCTAGGGCCACGGTGCATAATATAGCGGCCCACATCATCCGGCAGCTGCATTCCACGCACATTGGCGCGCAGCTTCAGGGCCGCTAGGCGATCATTATCGTCCATCGGGTGTAAATGAAACGTCACCCCCCAAGCAAGACGAGAAGCCAGGTCTGGCAGCACGACGTCTAAATGGCGCGGCGGCTTGTTTGCCGCAATCAGCAGCGCTTTACCCGCATCCCTCAAGCGATTAAACGCATGAAACAGCGCCTCCTCCCAGCGCTTACGCCCGATGACATACTCCAAATCATCAATCGCTACGAGATCCAGCCGTTCAATATCCTCTAGCATCAGCGGGGGAAAATGGCCTAGATCAGCCAACGGCAGATAAAGCGCACGCTTATCTTGATCCGAAGCCGCGTGGCAGGCCGCTTGCAAAAGATGGCTGCGCCCGCTGCCCGGCGCGCCCCAGAGATAAATAAACGGCTCTGAGGCAGGCGCCAGCTGGTGGCTTAAATGGTCTACCAATGAAGCATTAGCACTGGATGCGTAATAGTTATTAAACGTAGCATCGTCGCGCAACCCTACCCCAAGTGGTAGCTGTGCCGGTACTCGGCTCATGATGACTCCCTTTTGTCGTCGCGACCCAGCTCATCATGCTGTGTTTGCTGTTCTGATGATTCCAACTGCGCATCATAAAGCGCACTGTTTTTATAACGATCCTTCACCTCACGCAGCAGCACCATAATCACCGCCGCGGCTGGAAGCGCCAACAAGACACCGGTCAAACCAAACAGGTGCCCACCCGCCAGCACTGCAAAAATAACCGCCACAGGATGTAGGCCAATCTTATCGCCTAATAACTTTGGCTGCAGCACCACGCTCTCAGCAACCTGTCCCAACCCAAAGACAGCCACTACCCCCAGCAACGCCCACCAAGTGTCAAACTGGAAGAGCGCCACCACCAGCGCAATCACCAACCCGACAATAAACCCCAAAAAGGGCACGATGCTCACTAGCCCTGAGAGCACGCCAATCAGCAGGCCAAAGTTAAGCCCCAATAACGTTAACCCCACCGCATAAATAATACCTAGGCATAGCATGACCAGTAGTTGGCCACGCAGGAACGACGCCAATACCTCATCACAGCGATGCGCTAAGCGGTACGTATCATCTGCCCACTGTCGCGGCACCAGATTCGCTAGATTGCTGAGCATGCGACTCCAATCCAGCAGGAGATAAAATGTCACCACTGGAATCAGAGCTACGTAGGTGACCCAGGAGACAAAGGCCATTCCCGAGCGGCCAATTTGGCCTAGCGCCTGAGCCACATAGCTGCCCGCATCGCGCCAGTTCTCAACCAGAGTTTCACGCACATTACTGAGCTCGGCAGCCAAATCATAACCTGTCCACTCTTGCACCTGAGGCGCCAGAACACTCTCTACCCAATTAAGCGCGCCCGGCAGCGCCTCTCCCAACTGTTTGATCTGCTGAACCACTAATGGGATAAGAATAAGTAAGCTCAACGCTAAGACAAACATCAGGACTAAAAACACGCTGCTGACCGCCCAAGTGCGTTTCATACCCAAACGCTGGAAATAGTTGGTCAAGGGGTCGGCTAAATACGCCAGGATTAAACCGGCAATAAAGGGCATCAGCACAGCATCAAGTAAGTAAACCGTGCCAACCAGCGCAATAAGTAGCGCTATTCCCCACCATGAATTTCTCATTCAACACTCCTTCCTGGATATACGGTCAGCGGTAATGCTTGAATAGTAACAAAAGTTGCCCGCAGCGCACCTGATAACGCGTCACATCGATGCGACTTACGTCGCTGAGTGATACAATCATCCCCCGTTATTGCTCCGGCACTGGCTTAATTGCCAGCACAATCGCATTGCAGCATTGCATAGGCTTCACAGGACCTGTCATGACCGAGACCTCTCCCTCCCAGGCTACTCCCTCTCTCAGCTATAAAGATGCAGGCGTCGATATTGATGCCGGCAACGCCCTTGTTGACCGTATCAAGCACGTTGCCAAACGCACATCACGCCCTGAAGTGATGGGTGGCCTTGGCGGTTTCGGTGCGCTCTGTGAGCTGCCCGCAGGCTACAAGCAGCCGGTGCTTGTTTCAGGCACCGATGGCGTTGGCACCAAACTGCGCTTGGCGATGGACCTTGGCAAGCATGACACTATCGGCATTGACCTGGTAGCTATGTGTGTTAACGACCTTATTGTGGCTGGCGCTGAGCCGCTGCTGTTCCTGGACTACTATGCCACTGGCAAGCTGGATGTGGATATCGCCGCCGACGTAGTCACCGGCATTGGCGCAGGCTGTGAGTTAGCGGGCTGCGCACTGGTAGGCGGTGAAACCGCAGAAATGCCCGGCATGTACGAAGGCAGCGACTATGACCTAGCTGGCTTCTGCGTTGGCGTTGTCGAGAAGTCTGAGATTTTGGATGGCAGCAAGGTCGCTGAAGGCGATGTGCTGCTTGGGCTGGCCTCCTCTGGCCCCCACTCCAACGGCTATTCGCTGATTCGTAAAATTCTCGAAGTCAGCAACGCGTCCCTGGAAGAAACCGTTGACGGCAAGCCGCTAAGCGATGCCTTGATGGCCCCTACGCGCATCTATGTAAAATCACTGCTTTCGATGATGCGCGGCACCGACATTCCCGTACACGCCCTGTCGCACATTACCGGCGGCGGTTTGCTAGAAAATATTCCACGCGTTCTGCCAGACACTCTGGCAGCACACATTGACCTTACCAGCTGGCAGCGCCCTGAAGTGTTTAACTGGCTGCAAGCCAAAGGCAACGTCAACGAAACCGAAATGCACCGCGTGCTGAACTGCGGTATTGGCATGGTCATCGTGGTGCCCGCAGAGCAGGCAGCGAACGCCAAGGCGCACCTTGAAGCCCAAGGCGAGACTGTTTATCAAATCGGTCAGATTATTCAGCGCCAGGACGAGGCGGTTGTACTTGACCACGCCCAAGCGAGCCACAACGCATGAGCAGCACCGACTACAGCAGCGACACCCTAAACGGCATGACGCCTGATCCTGTGGGCGCACGCCGCGTGGTGGTACTGATTTCTGGCAGCGGCAGTAATCTACAGGCACTCATTGATGCTCAGCAGCATGACCGTCTAGGCGGTGAGATCGTTGCGGTGATCTCTAACGAGCCTGATGCCTATGGTTTGAAACGTGCCCATGAAGCTGGCATCGAAGCGGTTGTACTTCCCCATCGTGAATACGATAGCCGCGATGCTTACGATGGTGCGCTGATCAAGGTGATCGAGCGTCACGAGCCAGACGTTATCGTTCTAGCGGGCTTTATGCGCATTCTCACGCCGCGTTTTGTACAGCGCTTCCTGGGGCGGGTGCTTAACATTCACCCCTCACTGCTGCCGGCCTATCAGGGCTTGAACACTCACGCACGGGCATTGGCTGATGGCGCATCGCACCACGGCTGCAGCGTCCACTTTGTCACCGAAGAGTTAGATGGCGGCCCAGTGGTACTGCAAGCAGAGCTTCAGGTTAGCTCAGATGACACGGTGGAGACGCTAAAAGAGAAAGTCCACGCGCGCGAGCACCTGATCTTCCCAATTGCGGTGCAGTGGTTCTTGGAAGGCCGATTGCAGTTCACCGCAGACGGCGCCACCATGGACAGCCATCCGCTTCCGCCTTACGGCATGCGCCTCTCCCATGCGGATGCTGCCGAAGAGCTGGATGAAGAGATCGACGACGCCTGATTCCAGAGCGCTGCCAATAAAAAAAGCCTTGCCGCAGTGATGCGGCAAGGCTTTTTTATAAGACTTTTTTAGTAGCAAGGGTGTATTAGGTGCGCGGTAGCGTCACGCCACGTTGACCCATGTACTTACCGCCCCGATCTTTATAAGAAGTTTCACATACTTCATCAGACTCTAGGAAAAGCATCTGAGCCACACCCTCGTGGGCATAGATCTTCGCGGGCAGGTTGGTGGTGTTAGAGAACTCAAGCGTTACGTGCCCTTCCCACTCAGGCTCAAGCGGCGTCACGTTGACGATAATGCCGCAACGCGCGTAGGTCGATTTACCCAGACAAATGGTCAGCACATTACGCGGAATACGGAAGTACTCCACAGTCCGCGCCAGCGCAAATGAGTTTGGTGGAATAACGCAGACATCGCCCTTCACGTCGACAAAGCTTTTTGCGTCGAAGGCCTTAGGATCCACAATCGCCGAGTGAATGTTAGTAAACACCTTAAACTCATCGGCACAGCGCACGTCGTAACCATAGCTTGAGGTGCCATAGGAGATAACACGCTGATCGTTCACATAGCGCACCTGCTCTGCCTCAAACGGCTCAATCATGGCATCGCTTTGCGCCATCCGGCGAATCCACTTGTCTGATTTAATGCTCATCGGTTACTTCATCACTCGCTAAAAGAAATCGTAGGGCCGCCACTTTGGCTGGCACTGACAGATTGCGCTACTTTGCTGGCAATCTCGGCGAAGGTGCGGCTCACCGAGCTGTCCGGCTCGGAGATAACGCTAGGACGTCCAGAATCAGCCAGCTCGCGAATCGACAGCGTCAGCGGCAAGCGGCCTAATACCGTTGTTTCGTACTCATCGGCGATGCGATCGCCACCACCGGTGCCAAAAATAGCGGCCTCATGCCCGCAATTTTCACAGTGGTACAGGCTCATGTTTTCCACCACGCCCAGCACCGGCACGTTCACTTTACGGAACATCTCGATACCTTTACGGGCATCCAACAGCGCAATGTCTTGAGGGGTGGTGACAATTACAGCTCCGGCCACCGGCACCTTTTGTGCCAGCGTGAGCTGAATATCACCAGTACCGGGCGGCATATCAATCAGCAGAAAATCCAGGTTATCCCATTGCGTTTGCGTTAGCATCTGTTGGAAAGCACCGACTACCATCGGGCCACGCCACACCATCGCCTCGCGGGTATTCACCATAAACGCCATCGACATCGCCTGGATGCCGTGAGCTTCCAGCGGCAAAAACTTATTATCCGCAGCGGCCTGGGGGCGAACGCCCTCTTTGACACCCAGCATTTGTGCTTGGCTAGGGCCGTAAATATCGGCATCCAGCACGCCAACGCGATAGCCTTGTGCAGCCAACGCCAGCGCTAAGTTGACAGTCACCGTGGATTTACCCACGCCACCTTTGCCAGACGCCACAGCCACAATATGTTTTACACCATCCATCAATGGCACTCCCGTTGTTTGCTTATCGTGAACATGGCGTGAATGATACTCCTCACCGGTCTATTTCTAAACCAACAAACAAAAGCGGATATGGGAAATCCCACATCCGCTCAAGGAGTCAACCGCTCGGTGAAGGCTCAGTGCAGCGCTTAGTTACTGCTTTGCTGGCTCTCTTCAGCCGCTGAATCTTCACTGTCTGACTGGGCATCCTCACCAGCACCCTCTTGCTCGCTTTGCTGGTTTTGCTGCTCACCGGTTAGATCAGGCACTTCACCCGTCGTAGGGTCTTCAACGTTAAGGCGCTCATCCAGCGTTGAAAGCTCATCGCGCCACTCGCTCAGCTGCGTTTCTAAACGCGCCAGCTGCTCTTGGCGAGACTCAATATCGCTCTCGACGTTGGCCACCTCTTCACGCCCAATATCTAGCGCGACCATCAGGTCGTCCATTTCAGTGCGGACCTGATTCAGGCTTTGCTGCTCTTCTTCACGTAATTGGGATAGCGAATCCACCTCTGACTGCAGCTCGTCACGCTCGCTCATGACGCTATCACGCTCTTCTTGCAGGCCTTGCAGTTCGCTCTCCTGGGTTGCAATTTCTTCATCGAGAGTCGCTAAACGGTCGTTGGCATCGCTAACTTGAGTTTCCAGCTCACCAAGTTCGGTTTCAGCAGCACCTTGCTCCTCAACGGCCTGCTGACGCTGTTCTTCTGCCTGCTGACGCGCAGCTTCTGCCTGTTGGCGAGCGTCTTCGGCACTTTGACGCGCTTCCTCAACCTGCTGTAGCGACGACTCTGCCTCATCACGCTCGCTCACCACTTGGTCACGCTCTTCACGCAGGGCCTGCAATTCACTTTCCGCGCTGGCAAGCTGCTCTTCCAGTGCCGTCACTTCTTGCTGCAGCGTCTCGCGCTGGCTTTCAAGCTCCTCAAGACGCGACTGTACGCTGCTGACATCACCCTGGGCAGACTCCAGGCTTGCTGTGGCCTCCGCTTGCTGCTGCTCTAAAGAGGCCATTTCATCACGCATGGCCGTCAAATCCGCTTCTGCCTGCTCTACTTCTGATAAACGCTGGCTGAGTTGAGCATTTTCTTGCTCAGTGCTGGCAAGCTGCCCTTCTAGCGTTTCGACGCGTTCTTGATGGGTACCTGAATTGGATTGCGCCATGACGGCCCAAATCACAGCAATCGCGGCGATACCGGCAATACCCTTCACCCGGTTATCTTGGAAGAGTGTTTTCATATCCGGCTTATGGGATGGCGTGTTCGGATTTGGCTGGTTAACGTCTGACATGCTGCGTCCCTCTTTGCGCTTGGCTGCTGTTATCAGCAGCATTAGTGACAAGTAGCACGATGGTGATCAAATCGTCGTTTTATGAATCTTATCGTTACTAGCATACACAGCGCGGGTCATAACGCCACCCAGCATGGCACTCAAAACATTTACCCTTGCGTTAAACGCGCATGCTTGCCATCTGAAAATCCAACCGCCGTACCATGATCCGCCTCGAACCAAGACAGCGTTTGATGTAGCGACACAACGCTGCCAATAATCAGCAAAGTAGGCGGCTTGATACCGCCGTTATAAAAGCCTTCGGGCAGCTCACTGAGCGAGCCGACATGAGTGCGTTGACGCTGCGTCGTTCCCTGCTCAATAAGCGCTAACGGGGTCGACTTGCTCAACCCATGCGCCATGAGTCCTTCGCAAATTAAACTCAGATTGCTTAGCCCCATATAAAACACCAGCGTCTGTCCTGACTGGGCCAGCGTAGGCCAATCCAAACTTAGCTCGCCGTGCTGTAGATGCCCCGTTACAAACCGCACCGACTGCGCGTGATCGCGATGGGTGAGCGGAATCCCTGCATAAGCAGCGCAGCCAGACGCCGCGGTAATACCCGGAACCACTTCCACGGGCACGCGTTCGGCAACCAGCGTCTCCAGCTCTTCGCCTCCACGCCCAAAAATAAACGGGTCGCCTCCTTTGAGACGAACCACTTTTTTGCCCTGCCACGCCCAGGCGACCAATGATTGGTTGATCTCGTCTTGAGGGACGCTGTGGGAGGAGCGCGCCTTGCCGACGTAATAGCGGGCTGTGGTCGCAGGCAGTAGCGCCAGTATTTCATCGCTGACTAAACGGTCATACAGCACCACTTCTGCGCTCAATAGCCGTTTGTACGCTTTTAACGTCAATAAATCAGGATCGCCTGGACCAGCGCCGATCAAGCTAACACGCCCCAGGCAATTCAGAGACGCATCCGCTGCCTTGGCGTCACCTATCTGTGATTGCTGCGTATCCAAAACGACCACCCAGTGGATTAACAAATGTTTTATCAATATGCCAAAAAAGCATCAAAAGCAGGCGATGCTCTACTTTTAACCATTTTCGCGGCAATATAGTAAAAAAGGAATAGATGATGAATTTTTAATTCCCAAAAAATATTAAAAAACGAGAAATTGTCAGTAATGGCTTACATATTGTTTACGCTTTTACCGCTAATCTTCACGGCTAACTTACAACAGGCATAAAAAATTGGAGATTCACGCATGCCCGTGAATGACGTACCCGTACCTCCTGTAGCCATTCCTCAGAATACCGGTAAGAGTGCCGACAACTTAGTCCCCCATATTCCTGGGGTACTTTTTCAGTTTTTCCGCTCTCATAGCGGCCAGATGCACTTCCCGTACCTTGAGGGCGGCGGTATAGCACTCGCTTATGTTGATAAACAGCAGTTAGCCACCGATGCCAGCCCGCTATTAGAGCAACTAACGGGCGATGACCACCCGAAAGTGATGTCGGCGATCGAGCGTTCAGCTCGCTGGATGCTGCCACTCAATACGCGTTTTCGGCTCCCTTTTCCCCAAGAAAAACCGCATTGGATCGCCGTGAGCGCCAACCCAGAGCCCATTGAGTCTGGGGTACGCTGGAACGGCCTGATGCTGGACATTACCGACCAGGTCATCGAAGAGCAGCGGTTACGCAAACTATGTGATACCGACCCGCTGACCAGCTTGCCCAACCGACGCAAACTGATGGTGCAGTTAACCCACCTAACGTCTCTGAGCACCCGCCACGGTACGCCGCTTTCGATCATGATGATCGATATCGATCACTTCAAACAGCTCAATGACCGTTGGGGCCACCTACAGGGAGATAGTGTTCTGAAACAGCTCGCCACGGTGACGCAGTCGCTGCTGCGCTGTGAAGACATGGTGGCAAGATTAGGGGGTGAGGAGTTTATGGTAGTGCTGCCGCTAACCTCGCTGCAGCAATGCCATAAGCTTGCTGACCGCTTACGCCAAACCATTGCAGAACACGATTTTGGCATGGGGGCTGGGAGTGTGACGCTCAGCATAGGCGTAGCAGAGTATCGCTGTGGGGAGCCCATGGTGAGCCTCGTTGAACGAGCTGACCGAGCGCTATATAGCGCAAAGGATGTTGGTCGAGACTGTGTCTGCCTTCTACCTTAAGTAGGTGAACCTACAAAGGAGTTGACACCATGACAACGCTCGCTCATTCACAGTGCGAACCCTGCAGTGGCAACGCCATACCGCTCTCTTATGAGGCATGCCAAGCTCATCTTAAGGCGCTTCCAGAGTGGCAGATTATCGAGCACGATGGCATCATGAAGCTGTCGAGACAATTCACGTTTCGTAATTTTGCCGATGCGCTAGCGTTTAGCCAGCGGGTTGGCGATGTCGCAGAGCAGGCGGGGCATCACCCTGTACTGATGACCGAATGGGGCAAAACCACCGTCACTTGGTGGTCCCATGAAATAAACGGCCTGCATCTTAATGACTTCATTCTTGCCGCCAGAACCGACGAGGTAGCCGAATAAATGTTTGAGCAAATTGAGCGAGTCCCTGGAGACGCCATTCTTGGGCTGATCGAAGCTTTCAAAAAAGATACCAACCCGCAGAAAGTGGACCTTGGTGTTGGCGTATACCGCGACGCCGCTGGCAACACGCCGGTGATGCGCGCCGTCAAGGAAGCAGAAGCTCGCCTGCTCAAGAATGAAACCACCAAAACCTACATTGGTTCTCACGGTGCCCCGGCCTATGGTGAAGCCGTTCTTCCTATGGTACTGGGCGCTAACTCCCCAGTGCTGAACGCTAAGCGTGCCAGCGCTACCCAATCTCCTGGCGGCACTGGCGCCCTGCGTTTGGCGGCAGATTTTGTGGCCAGCCAACTGCCGGGTAAAGGTATTTGGGTTAGCGATCCTACGTGGCCCAACCACCACGGCATCTTCACCTCCGCCGGTATTGAGCTGCACAAGTACCCATACGTCGATGCCGACAACCGCCTTGATTTTGATGGCATGCTGGCCGCGCTGAAAAAGATTCCAGAAGGCGATGTGGTAGTGCTGCACGCCTGCTGTCACAACCCGACGGGCTTTGATCTTTCTCAGCAGCAGTGGCAAGAAGTGATGGCGGTATTGAAAGAGCGCCAACTGCTTCCGTTGATTGATTTCGCTTATCAGGGCTTTGGTGAAGGCTTAGACGAAGACGCCTACGGCGTTCGTCTGCTGGCTGAAAATCTAGATGAAGTGATCATCACCAGTTCCTGCTCCAAGAACTTTGGCATTTACTGCGAGCGTACCGGCTGCTTGATTCTGGTCGCCAAAGACGCCGAGCAGATGGAGAACGTTCGTTCACAAGTGGCGATTGTAGCGCGTGAGAACTACTCCAACCCGCCTGCTCACGGCGGCGCGATTGTCAGCGAGATTCTTCACGATGCCGAGCTTTCCGCTATGTGGCGCGAAGAGCTGACCGAAATGCGCGACCGTATCAACACGCTGCGCCGTGACTTCGTTGATGCGCTGAAGCCTTACGGTCTCGATGAGAAGTACGCCTGCGTTGCCGAACAGCGCGGCATGTTCTCCTATACCGGCCTAACACCTGAACAGGTTGATCGTCTACGCGATGAGTTTGGCATCTACATGGTGCGCTCTGGCCGCGCAAACGTAGCAGGCTTCTCTCATGAGAACCTCCCCTACCTAGCTAAAGCGATTGCTGCTGTGAACGACTAATCAGCATCCCGCGATCACTACGCCCAGGCAAATGCCTGGGCGTTTTTGTTAGTCACAACTTTCTGATGAAAAACCCATAACCTTATCAACCCCTTGGCCAAGGTTGTGTACAATTGCGCGTTCGCCGCCAGAGCCTGGGGCGCCCGTGCGGCGTCCGTTGCAAAGCAACGCTTGACCGATTAGTCAAACTTTCGGCACACTCAGCGTAGCCTTGTATACAACACACCATAACCAAGAGGCATAACATGGCGGCTGCCGGCACTCACTACCCGTGGTACAAAAAAGAAGACACCGACGCATTCTTTGCGCTCTTTCAAAACAATATCGCTAACTTCGTCATCATCGCGATTACGATGTTAGGCATGGGGTTCCCCACCTCGATTGTTTACGGCCAGGTGCTTCCCGGCGCGGCAGTGGCCGTGATGGCAGGTAACTTCTACTACGCCTGGAGCGCCGCTAGGTTAGCGCGTAAAGAGAACCGCAGCGACGTTACCGCCCTCTCTTACGGCATCTCTACCCCCGTGATGTTTGTGTTTCTATTTGGCGTCCTGTTACCTGCCAAACAGCTAACGGGTGATGCGGAGCTAGCCTGGAAAGTCGCCGTGGCAGCCTGCTTTATCAGCGGTGCCATTGAAGCCGTTATCAGCGTCATTGGCCGCTGGGTGCAGTACCACCTGCCTCGCGCCGCCATGCTGGGGGCGGTAGCTGGCGTAGCGCTGACGTTTATTGCCGGTGAAATGCTGTTCAAAACCCTAGAAATGCCGGTAGTCGGCCTGCTGGTGCTGGGTATTATTATTGTCGGCTTGGTGGCCCGGGTCAGCATGCCTTTCAAACTACCCACGTCGCTGTTTGCCATCGTGGTTGGCACCGCCATGGCCTACTTAATTGGCGATGCAGGCAGCGAGCGCTTTAGCGATGCCTTCACCCACCTGGGTTTCTACCCATTGCTGCCCAACCTTGCCTGGTTTGAGGGCCTTGGCCTGCTGTTTACCGGCATGCTGGCGGTGCTCACGGTGGTACTTCCCATCACGCTTTATAACGCCATCGAAACCATGAATAACGTTGAAGCCATGGAAGCCGCGGGCGATAAGTACGACGTGCGTGAATGCCAGGCGGTGGATGGTGCAGGCACCATGATTGGCGCGCTATTTGGTGGCGTGTTTCCAACGACGGTTTATATTGCCACGGTGGGCGCGAAATGGATGGGCGCGGGTCGCGGTTACAGCCTGCTCAACGGTGCCGTCTATGCACTGGCCACCATGTTTGGCCTGATTGCCGCACTGGCCGCCATTATTCCGGTTTCCGTCGTCGCTCCCATTCTAGTATTTGTAGGCATGTCGATGATTGCCACCGCGTTTCAAGCCAACGATACCCGCTACTACCCGGCCATTGCGCTGGCGATGCTGCCCTACTTTGCCAACTATGTCATGACACGCTTTAACCGAGGCGCAGGCGAGGTTGTCAGCGATATCTCCAGCGCCATTGTGGTGATGGGGCAAGGCGCTATGTTTATGGCCATTTTCTTGGGTGCCATGACGGTGTCTGTGATTGATCACCAATTCCGACGGGCAGCCGCGTTTGCTGTAATAGCCGCAGGCTTCTCGTTTGTCGGCTTAATGCATGCACCCAAACTCGCTTTTAACGCCGCGCCGGAATTTGTGATGGGCTACTTAGCTATGGCCCTGCTGTTTATCTACTTCTCGTTCCAAGAAGCACCCCATAAACGCTAATCTAGCCTGATGCTCCCGCCTGCCGATGCGGGCGGGAGAGAATACGCTTAAGCACCACCCACGCCGTTAGGCCGGCCAGCAGGTTGCCAATCGCCGCCCCCGCGGCTAGGCCGGTCCAGCCAAAGAGCTGCGATCCCAGCCATAAACAGGGCAAGTAGCAGATAAACAGCCGCGCACTGGAAAGCAGCATTGCCCTAAGCGGCCATCCCAGCGCATTACCCGCCGATACGACCAGCATACAGACACCAAGTGCTGCGTAGCTTGGCAGCATAAAGCGAATCAGCAGAGCAAGTTCACTCTGCACCTCTGGATTGCCCGCCAAGGCCATGGCCACCCACGGCGACGCTAACGCCAGCAGTACGCCAAGGCTTAGCTGCCAAATCACGGCCACTTTTAATGCTAGGCGCATAAGCTGCTGAATTTGCCCCCAATCCCCCGCGCCATAACAGCGCCCCAGCCAAGGAGGGAGTGACATGGTCATGGCAAGAATCACCATCAGCGATAGCGTCTCAAGGCGGCTCGCTAACCCCCACGCGGCTACCTGCGTATCGCCTAAGCCCGCCACTGCGGCAATAGCAAGCATGGCCGCCAGCGGTGGCATCAATTGGCTGACCATCGCGGGAGCGGCAATGCCTGTAAAAGGCCGCCATGAGCGCACGGCTTCTTGCCCAATATCATCCATTGTCGCCCACTGACAGCGACGCAATTTAGCCCCTGTTAGCATCAGACCAACGGAAAACGCTACGGCAGTCGCCCACGCTGCACCCGGCAGCCCCCAACCTTCCCAGCCACCTACACCAAAAATAAACAGCGGATCGAGCGCTAGATTGATCAGGCTACTGAGCACCATCATCTTGCCGGGCATGCGTGTATCACCGTGAGCACGAAAGACGCTATACATAAAGTAAAGCAGCGCCCCCAACCAAGCAGAGAATAGCTGAGGCCCCCAGTAGGCACGAATGTACGTCAGCGCCGTTTCGTCCGCCCCCAGCAGCTGAAAGAGCGGCACCTGAAGCAGCCATAACGCCACTGCCAGTACGGCAATCACCGCCCCCCCAGCAATCAGCACCAAGCTTGAGAGCCGCTTGGCCCTCGCCTGCTCGCCTGCTCCTAATGCTCTGGAAATCAACGCGGCGATGGCAATGCCCATCCCCACCTGTATTCCAATGATCAAAAACGACAGAGGAAAGGTAAACGACTGAGCCGCCAGCGGCGCAGTCCCTAAACGTGCGATAAACGCACTGTCCACAAGCTGAAAACCCAATAGCGCCAGCACACCAATGGCCATCGGCCACGTTTGCCGCCATAGGGTTATCGCCAACTCGCGTTGTTGCATGACAGCTGCCAAAAACTGACTCCTTAGCGTCATAAATGTAGGAATACTAAACGCAAAAAACGCCACCACCCGTTAGGGTGGCGGCGTTTTTAAACCGTATCGCTTACTGGCGAATACCTTCAAACGTCACGTACAGCTCAACTTCGTGCATAACTTCCGGGAAATCGCTCATGTTAATACCGAAATCACCGAGGGTAAGCATCGTGCTGCCTTCAAAACCTGCGCGGTAATTGCCCCAGGGGTCTTCACCTTCACCCATCAGCGTTACCGGCATTTCGATCTCTTGAGTCTGACCATGCAGCGTTAGCTCACCGGTCACAACGCCTTCATTGTCGCCGGTAGATTCAAATCCGGTAGAAGTAAACGTCGCCGTGGGGAATTCGCTGGCATTCAGGAAGTCACCGCTCAAGATGTGGCGGTCACGCTCAGCATGATTACTGGTCAGACTATCAATTTGAACTTCCATTTCGACAGAAGAAGCGTCCAGATCGTCAGCATCGTAAGAGAACTGGCCGTCAAACTCTTCAAAGCTGCCCAAGATGTAGGAGAAGCCCAGGTGGTTAATTTTAAATTGAACAAAGGCGTGCTGGCCTTCGATATCAATTTGATAATCTGCTGCCTGTGCTTGGCTTAAAGGAACCATCGCGGCTGCCGCTACGGCCACTGCCATTACGCTTTTTTTCATCATTACGTCCATCTCCTCTCTTTCCTTTATGGGCACTGTCCAAGTAGTACACCCGACAGCGTTCAAAAAATCAGTGTGACGTGTGGCTATGGCGGGGATTCAACATGCGCTTGAGCGTAGCGTGACGGTGCTTAAAGTGATGCACCAGCGCTACCAGCGCATGTCCGCCTGCCAATACCATTAATGCAATTGCGCTATACCAGTGCACGTCGCCCGCGAGACTCGCTTGATTAGGCAACCCGTGCAGCAGGGCAGGAATCTCGAACCAGTCAAATACGCTAATGCCGCGGCCGTTAGCTGTCGAAATTAAATAACCGCTCGTCAATACCAGCAGTAACAGTACATACAGTCCTATATGGCCCGCATGCGCCGCCACGCGCTCTAGCCGGCTCCCTTCGACGTTCGGGGTAGGCTGTACCAAACGCCATATAAGCCGGGTAAAGGTTACAAGCAGCAATAAAATGCCAATCGAGCGGTGAATCCAAGGTGCCTGATTATACCAAGGGTCATAGTAGCCCAAACCCGTCATCCACCAGCCCAGTATAAACAGGCCGATGATCGCCAGCGCACTTAGCCAATGGAAAGAAATACTAATGACACCCCAACCGCTGCGTGTGTTCCGCAACATCCTTGATTCCCCGTATAAAATCCGCGCTACCAGCGGCGAGCTGCTTTAACCAGGTTAAAAGCATACCGCCTCGCTAGGTAAAACTCTGCTGAAAAAAGCAGAATACTTCGTTCGTAAAAACCATTGAATATTCAGCTAACGACTGATGTGCCGACTCAAACACTCTCCGCGACGCACAGCCACCACCATTCGATAAAATCGAAAAAATATAGCAATTTTAATCAATTTTAATATTTGTTTAGCGCGCTTATTATTAGCGCACGTTCTGACACGACATGTCACCACGATCTAAGACACCTTCATTTGTAATCGTTAAGAGAGAGTACGCATCATGAAAAAGTTAACCCTGATTTCTGCTATCGCCCTGACCCTGACCTCTACGGCTGCTCTGGCTGAACAAGGCTCTGCTGAGCTAAATGAGGTTGTTCACGCAAGCTCTTCTGCCAGCCCCAGCGCTGAAAGCTTGGACATGACGCCGGCAGATTTGACGCTGGTAAACGGCGACGCTGCCAAAAACAACGTGATTGAGCCAAGCTCTGAAGCGCATCACGCAAACAGCAACGACGGCCAAATTGCGCAGTTCGACCTGCCACAACGCAACGCATCCTAAAACAGAGCAGTGCTGCCTAACACAGGCAGCGCTGAGTGTCACAGATGCCAAAAAACCCACCTATCGGTGGGTTTTTTGCTGGCCTGAACCTTTGTAGGCTTCAACCATAGTGACTTACTGAGCAGCTAGCGCATCTAAGCCACGTGCCAAATCACGCTGAATATCTTCCTGACTTTCAAGCCCAACGGCCACACGAATCAAGCCAGGCGAAATGCCTGCTGCTTCTTTCTGTGCATCCGAAAGTCGCCCATGTGTGGTGGTGGCTGGGTGAGTAATAGTGGTTTTCACATCACCTAAATTACCGGTAATGGAGAGCATGCGCGTTGCATCAATCACCTGCCAAGCGCCCTCTTGCCCACCTTTCACCTCAAAGCCAAGCACAGCGCCAAAGCCTTGCTGCTGCTGTTTAGCCAGCGCGTGCTGCGGGTGAGCTTCTAACCCGCTGTAGTAAACGCGCGTGACCGCAGGATGCTGGTCAAGCCAATGAGCAAGCGTGACAGCATTGTCGCAGTGCGCCTTCATGCGCAGCGAGAGGGTTTCTAACCCCTTTGTGAAAATCCACGCGTTAAACGGGCTCATACAGGGGCCGCAGGTACGCACCACGCCAAAGACTTCTTCCAGCACATCATGCTTGCCCACCACCGCGCCGCCAACCGCGCGTCCCTGGCCATCCAGGTACTTCGTGGCGGAGTGAATCACCAAATCCGCACCCAGGACGATAGGCTTTTGCAGTGCCGGCGTTAAAAAGCAGTTATCAATGGCTAATAGTGCGCCGCTACGCTTGGCGAGTGCCGCCAACGCAGCAATATCCGCTACTTCAGACAGCGGGTTTGACGGTGTTTCGGCAAACATCAGCTTGGTATTGGGGCTCATCGCCTCCTCCCAAGCCGCCATGTTAGAAAGCTCTACATAGCGGGTGGTAATACCAAACTTGCCGAGGTACTTATCAAACAGGCTCACCGTAGAACCAAACAGCGAACGCGAGGCAACGATCTCATCCCCCGATGACAGCAACGCTAGTGCCGTCGACAAAATCGCCGCCATACCGGAGCTGGTCGCTACACAGCGCTCACCACCTTCCAGTGCCGCTAGGCGGCGCTCAAAGGTATGAACCGTTGGGTTGGTAAAGCGCGAATAGACGTTGCCTGGCTCTTTGCCACCAAACTTCCGTGCCGCCTCGGCGGCACTCTCGTACACAAAGCTTGATGTGGGAAAAATGGGTTCCGAGTGCTCTTGCTCAAACGTGCGGTGATGGCCCGCGCGAATAGCGAGCGTCTCAAGCGACCACTCATCCTGATGGCTATCTTCGTGCATGTTAGAGCCCCTTATGCCAAACGCTATTGCAAAATACTGCTACCAAAATCCTAACGCTTAAAACGCCCCCATCACGCCTGCAGGCCAGCCGGCCGCAGGCGCATATCGGGTTAGTCGTCTAAATCGTCATCTTGATTATGCATATCGACCAGCGCATGATCACCGGCACTTTGATCTTTAGCGGCATCGTTACGGCTGGCTTCTAAGACAGCCAGATAAGCCTCATCGATATCACCCGTCACATAGTTGCCATCAAAGACGGAGCAGTCAAAGGCTTCCATCTCTGGGTTCACTTCACGGCAGGCGTCTTTAAGATCTTCCAAGTCCTGGTAGAAAATACGGTCAGCGCCAATCAACTGGCCAACTTCATCTTCCGTACGGCCATGGGCGATCAGCTCAGTGGCAGCCGGCATATCAATACCGTAAACATTGGGGTAGCGAACGGGCGGCGCAGCAGAGGCAAAATAGACCTTGCGTGCACCAGCATCGCGAGCCATCTGAATGATCTGTTTGCAGGTCGTACCCCGCACGATGGAGTCATCCACCAGCAGTACATTCTTACCCTTAAACTCAACGTCAATGGCGTTCAGCTTTTGGCGTACCGACTTTTTACGCTGGGTCTGCCCCGGCATAATGAAGGTACGGCCAATATAGCGGTTCTTCATGAAGCCTTCGCGGTAGGTCACGCCGAGATGCTGGGCCATTTCCAGTGCCGAGGTGCGCGAGGTATCGGGGATGGGAATAACCACATCGATATCGTGGTCCGGCCACTCGTTCAGAATCCGGTCACCCAGCTTGCGCCCCATCTGCATACGCGTGCCGTACACGTAGGCACCGTCCAAGATGGAGTCAGGGCGGGCAAGGTAGACATGCTCAAAAATGCACGAACGCAGCTGCGGGCGATCAGCGCACACCTGGGTATGAATCTGGCCCTGCATATCGACGAAAATCGCTTCGCCCGGTGATAAATCACGCTCCAACTCAAAGCCGCCAACATCCAGCGCCACGGATTCAGAGGCAATCATGACATCTTGGCCATCGCCATCCTGGCGGGTACCAAACACCACCGGACGAATACCGTGCGGGTCACGGAAAGCCACCATACCAAACCCGTTAATGATCGCGACCGCCGCGTAGCCGCCTTTGCAGCGCCGGTGCACTCTACGAACCGCGTCGAAAATGTCTTCCGCTTCCAGATGAAGGCCCTGTTTACCCAGCTCGTGGGCAAACACGTTAAGCAGCACTTCAGAGTCTGAGCTGGTGTTGATATGGCGAAGGTCGGTGGAGAACAGCTCCTGCTTCAACTGCTCAGAGTTGGTCAGGTTGCCGTTGTGAGCCAGCGCAATGCCGTAAGGGGAGTTAACATAGAAAGGCTGAGACTCTGCCTCGCTAGAAGAGCCTGCGGTTGGGTAACGCACATGGCCAATACCCAGGTTACCTTTCAGGCGAGCCATGTGGCGAGTATGGAAGACGTCACGGACTAAGCCGTTACTCTTGCGCAGTAGGAAGCGTCCCTCGCTCCAAGTCATCATTCCGGCAGCGTCCTGGCCCCGATGCTGAAGTACGGTCAGGGCATCGTAGATTCCCTGATTTACCGCCTGCTTGGCCAGAAGGCCCACTATACCGCACATTCCAGTTACCTCGCTTTAATACCATGACTTACTGACGCAAGCCCGTACGTTCATCAAACTGACAAGCGCTAGCGCTGGAGGCAGCACCAGCGGAGAATTTTTTACTAGCAGGCCCGGTCATTCCACCTCAGGGGCACTGCTTTGGGGAAGCATCGGCTGCGGACGACGCAGTTCAGGCAGCGAAATATCGCGCAGCGACTCAGGCGGTGTAGGCAGCTCCCGCTCCCATTGGTCGAGCTGGCTCACGGCCCAATCACGCAGTTCTATAAACGTGGGACGTAAAGAGGCCTGTTGCCAAGCTTGAAGTTCTGCCAGCGGTGTAAGGGTAATTAAAACAGTCGCCACCAGCAGAATCACCGCACCACGGGCAACCCCAAAGGCCGCACCGGCAAAACGGTTCAACAGCCCCATCCCTACCCACTCAACTGCGGCATGCACGACCCGAATAACGATGCCGCATAACAAAATGACGGCAAAAATAACCAGTGCGAACGCCAGCACTAAACGGGCGTCGAAGCTTTCAATAAAGCCGCTCATAAGCTCTGCAACAGGCTCAGCCAGAACGCGTGCCACCATAAGCGCCACGACCCAAGCCGCCAAACCTAGCGACTCCCGTACAAAACCACGCACAAAGCCAGCCAGCATTGAAAGCGACAGAACCGCTAAAAACAGCGCATCAATCCACGTTAGCGCCATTATTAATCCCTTACCCGCACAAGTAACCCTTGCACGTTAACACGCTGTTTGATCAGCGCCATTGCCGCCTCGCCATCCTCAGAGGTCTCGTATGGGCCAACCAAGACAGTGGTCAGGTTATTATCACGGGCACGTTGAAATACGCTAAAACCCTCACCGCTTAACTGGTCGCTAATACGTTGTGCATTGTCGGTATCACCAAAGCTACCGACCTGAACCGCCCACTCGCCCTGCTGCTGGGCTGCGGGGGCTGCTGACGCGTTATTACGGCTTTCATTGGCAGCCACCAAGGCAGCAATAGGGTCTTCTTGCGGCGCAGAGGGCGGTTCCCGACTGGGTTCAGCCGGAGCCGACTCAGCAGCGGCGCTTGATGATGAAGAAGCGCTATCAGAGTCCGCCACTTGATCCGTTTGCGGCGCACGCGGCATCGCATCGATGGGCTCATCCAGGGTTTCATCAATCTCTACAGGCGCTGACGGTGCCGGTGTATTCAAGCTTTCCGGCATGACAGGAACAGGCACCTCCTGGCGAACCACGTTGACAGGCTGCTCAATCACGAAGGTAGGCTGTGGGCGCTCTTCACGAGGCGCGGGGTCGCTCATCAGCCAAGGGACGAAGATGGCCAATAGCGCCAGCAGGATCACGATGCCACTGATGCGTTCCGTTTTACCGTATTTCATATCCCTCTCCATCAAGCTTAGCGTGCCCGCAGCGTTGCTTGCGGCAGCGGCATGGCCAATAACTCAGCCACCGTGAAGAACGAGCCGGTTGCCAGCACGCGGTCCTCCGGTGCTAGCTGCTTGGCAAGCTTGGCAGCCCCTGCGGCAGGGGAGTCGGCGCAATAATACACGTGTCCACCCTGTGACGTAATACGTTCGGCTAACTCTGCTGCAGAACGTCCACGCTCGCCTTCAAGAGTCACGCATACCCAATCGGTGATACTTGGCATCAACGCTTGGATAACGCCATCTGCATCCTTGTCATTCAGCATGCCAATTAATGCCCATTGGCGACCACCCTTGGGCGGTGTGGGCAAACGGCGCGCCACGTATTGCGCTGCGTGGGGGTTATGCCCTACGTCCAAGCACCACTGCCCTACCCACTGCATGCGCCCAGAAAGCGTCACCGTACGCAGCGCTTTACGCACGGTATTTAACTGCAGCGCAAGGCCGGTTAAGGCTAACGCCTGGAGCGCCGTGGCGGCATTATCAATGGGCAGGCCAGGATCGGGTAAGCCATCAAGGGAAAGCGTATCGCCATCGGTCGTGAGGCCATGCCAACACCAAGGAGAGCCTACTTGATCGCCCGCGCTATGACTGAACGCAGAACCCAGCGCGTAGCTGTGCGCCGCCATTGAAATTGCAGACTCCAACACGCTGGATGGCAACGACTGACTGCCGAGCACAGCGGGTTTTAACGGGCGGAAAATACCCGCTTTTTCACGCCCGATCTGCTCAAGATCAGTGCCTAGGAAATTGGCGTGATCCAGTGCAATCGTGGTCACAATGGCCACATCTGCATCGATAATATTAACGGCATCCAAGCGCCCCCCCAGGCCTACTTCTAAGATAGCAACATCCAAAGAAGCATTGGCCAAGCACCACAAAGCACACAGCGTACCGGCTTCGAAATACGTTAGGCTCACCGCAGGCGCTTGTAAACGGGCGTCTTCCACCTGCTGGAAGCCTTCCACCAAACGCTGGTCGCCGGCTTCCCGGCCATCTACCGTTACCCGCTCGTTATAACGCAACAGATGAGGAGATGTATAAGTTCCCGCCCGCCAACCGTGGGCACGGGCAATCGAATCCATCATGGCAAGGGTAGAACCCTTGCCATTAGTACCTGCCACCGTGATGACCTTCTCCGCAATGGGCCGCTCCAGCAGCCCCATACGTTTAGCCACCAGGGAAACACGCTCCAACCCCATATCGATCCCTACGGGATGCAGGGTTTCAAGGTAATGAAGCCATGCCGCTAAGGTGTTAGGCATTGCGTGAAGCGTCATCGCTCGACGCCTGACGAGGCTCAGCCGAAGCGGACGGCTTTGCCGTGTCGGCTAGCTGCTCTTCATTGACCACGGGTTCTGCCACATTCGCATCTTCGACTAGCTCTGCCTCGGCAGGCACAACCGCTTGATGCGTTAGCTTACGCAGCACACCGCCCACGCGGGCACGCATGTCGTGACGATGCACAATCATATCCACCGTGCCATGCTCCAGCAGGAACTCGCTGCGCTGGAAACCTTCCGGCAGGGTTTCACGAACGGTTTGCTCAATTACCCGCGGGCCAGCAAAACCAATCAGCGCATTGGGCTCAGCAATGTTTAAATCACCCAGCATCGCCAGAGAGGCTGACACACCGCCAAAGACGGGGTCGGTTAGCACCGAAATGTACGGAACGCCCGCCTGCTTCAATTTCTCAAGCGCGGCCGATGTTTTCGCCATCTGCATCAGCGAGAACAACGCTTCCTGCATACGCGCGCCGCCAGAGGCTGCAAAGCAGACCAATGGAATCCCTTCTTTCAGGGCAATCGTGGCAGCACGTACAAATTTCTCACCAACGACCGCCCCCATGGAGCCACCCATAAAGGTGAACTCAAACGCCACGGCAACAACCGGCAGCCCATCCAGCTCACCACGCATAGCCACCAGCGCATCTTTTTCACCAGTATCTTTTTGGGCAGCCGTTAGGCGGTCTTTGTATTTCTTGGAGTCGCGGAATTTGAGACGATCAATCGGCTCAATCTCCACCGCGATCTCTTCGCGCCCCTGTTTATCCAGGAACCAGTCCAAGCGCTTGCGGGCCGTTAAGCGTAAGTGGTGCTCACACTTGGGGCATACGCTGTGGTGCTTCTCTAGCTCGGGGAGGTAGAGAACGGCTTCACACTTGGGACATTTACGCCAGAGACCATCGGGCACGCTGGCACGACGGTCTTTACGCTGGATACGCCCCATAGAGGGCACGATCTTGTCTAACCAGCTCATATCAAAAAGGCTTCCGTGTACGTCAAGGCTTGGCAGCGCCAAGCCTGATGAGTGTCGTCAATCAATTCAGTGTAGACGATGAGGGAACGCGCTTAGGCGTCCATCGCGGTGCGCATTTCTGCCAGCACGCTTTTTAACTGCCCGGCAATGGTCTCGGGCGCATCAACGCTATCGGCAATGCGGTTCACCAACGCACTGCCCACAATCACGCCGTCGGCCACTTTTGCCACTTCGGCAGCGGTCACACCATCGCGAATACCAAAACCCACACAAAGCGGTAAATCGGTCATACCACGCAGTGGCGCTAGGTGCTCGGCCACGTCTTCAGCGTTCAACGTGGCCGCACCGGTGACACCTTTTAACGAAACATAGTAAAGGTAGCCCTCACCGTGGGCGCATATTGTAGCGGCACGGGCATGGGAAGTGGTAGGCGCAACGAGGAAAATCGCTGCCAAACCACGGGCCTTCAGCAACGGGCCAAACTCATCGGCCTCTTCGGGCGGCATATCCACTACCAGCACGCCATCAACTCCGACCTTGGCCGCTTGGTCAGCAAACACCTCGTAACCAATGCGCTCAATGGGGTTTAAATACCCCATCAATACGATGGGCGTGGTGGTATCAGCTTGACGAAACTCTGCCACCATCTCCAGCAGGTCCACCAAGCGGGTGCCCTGTTTCAGCGCCCGCTCACAGGCTTTCTGAATCACCGGGCCATCGGCCATAGGATCTGAAAACGGCACGCCAAGCTCAATCACATCAGCGCCCGCTTCCACCAGGGCATGCATAAAGCCAACGGTATACTGCGGCGCTGGGTCACCCGCCGTGATGTAAGGAATCAGGGCTTTACGGCCCTGCTGCTTTAATTCTGAAAAACGCTGGTCAATACGATTCATGCTAGCCCTTAAAACTCGATGCCGTCGATTTTCGCAACGGTCATGATATCTTTATCACCACGACCCGAGAGGTTCACCACAATATGCTGATCCGGGCGCATGGTGGGTGCCAGCACCTTAGCATGGGCCAAGGCATGGGCAGACTCCAGGGCGGGCATAATGCCTTCCATGTGGGTCAGCTCACGGAACGCTTCCAGCACTTCTTTATCGTTCGCGGCGACGTAGTTCACACGGCCAACGTCTTTCCAGAGCGCGTGCTCTGGGCCAACGCCGGGGTAATCCAGGCCCGCCGAAATGGAGTGCGTGTCCGACACCTGCCCTGCTTCGTCCGACATTAAATAGGTACGATTACCGTGCAACACACCGCGCGGCGCATTTGACGAAAGCGGCGCTGCATGGCGGCCTGTCTCGACGCCATCACCACCGGCTTCCACGCCGTACATGGCCACTGCGTCATCTTCTACAAACGGGTAGAAAAGCCCCAGTGCGTTAGAGCCGCCACCCACACAGGCAACCAGCGCATCCGGCAAGCGGCCGATTTGCTCCAGCGATTGGCGACGTGCTTCGCGGCCCACCACGGCATTAAAATCGCGTACCAGCTGCGGGTACGGGTGTGGGCCAGCGACGGTACCGATGATGTAGAAGGTGTTATCGACGTTGGTGACCCAGTCACGCAGGGCCTCGTTCATGGCGTCTTTTAATGTCCGCGTGCCGGATTCCACCGGAATGACACGGGCACCCAGCAGCCGCATGCGGTAAACGTTGAGCTTCTGGCGCTGCACATCGGCAGCCCCCATATAGACATCGCACTCAAGGCCCAAACGGGCAGCAACGGTTGCCGTGGCAACGCCATGCTGGCCAGCACCGGTTTCCGCGATGACCCGCGGCTTGCCGGTCTTTTTCGCCAGCAGTGCCTGACCGATGGTGTTATTCACCTTGTGAGCGCCAGTGTGGTTAAGGTCTTCACGCTTCAACCAAATTTGCGCACCGCCCAAAGAGTCTGACCAGCGCTTGGCATGGTACAGCGGAGACGGACGGCCCACGTAGTAGGCCAAGTCACGATCAAATTCAGCCTGAAAATCCGGATCATCACGCAAACTCAGGTAAATCTGCTCTAACTCTTCTAGGGCAAAGCTTAGGGTTTCTGACACAAACCGGCCGCCGTAGGGGCCATAATGACCACGGGCATCCGGCATTCGGGTCAGGTCGCTGAACTTGGTTTCAGTTACTGAGACAGTCACAGGCATACCTCACAAGATCGCCAGAAAAGGCAAACAATGAATGAACAAACGTTTGGCGCGCTCACAGTGAACGTGAACAATGCGCCGGAATTTGAGTGCACGCAGGAGGCGTTTAACGCGTATTGGCCTGCGCCACATGACGAACAAAAGCGGCCATCAATGTCGCATCTTTAACGCCGGGAGATGCCTCAATACCGCCTGAAACATCAACAGCATACGGCGCGACTTGGGCAACCGCAGCGGCAATATTATCGGCCGTTAACCCACCCGCCAGGATAACAGGTTTTTCAAGCGATGC
The DNA here is from genome assembly GCF_046536035.1 of Halomonas sp. SIMBA_159. NCBI lineage: Bacteria > Pseudomonadati > Pseudomonadota > Gammaproteobacteria > Oceanospirillales > Halomonadaceae > Halomonas > Halomonas sp. SIMBA_159. The sequence goes on along the minus strand of NZ_JAWJBT010000007.1, from coordinate 112,416 downwards.
GGGGATTCTAGACCAATCAAAGGTCTCGCCAGTTCCCCCTGGCACCCCAGGGCGATAAGCATCTAACAGTAACGCCTGAGCCGCTGCGTACTCACTTGCCGCCTGATGCAGGTCGAGGTCGTCACGCATGCGTAGCGCCTTGATCCAGGGCCGCCCAAACTGTTGGCAAAACGCCGCCGATTCGTCGCCATGAAACTGAATAAGATCCAGATGCGGCAAGCACTGCTCAATCAACTCAGCGGGCTGATTCACAAACAGCCCCACCCGGGTCACGAACGCAGGCACCTGCGCGGCAAGCACTTGCAGAGCCTCAGGCGTAATGCTGCGGCTACTTTTTGGCCACATGACAAAACCGAGCGCATCGACGCCCAACGCCACCGCGTGGGCGATATCGTCTGGGCGGGTAAGCCCGCAAAATTTAATACGCGTGCGTGCCATCAGTTGGCTCATGAGGAGGCCTCCTGCTTCGCGGTGTTATCCTGCTTGGAGTTAGCCTGTTTAGAGAACGTCAGACGCCGCCTGGCCGCAACGCGCGGGCTATCGGGCAGCACGCGTTCGCCGGTCCACTCTCCGGTGAACGCGAGCAGGTTAGGGCCAAGAGGCTCCTTGGGTAGCTCAAAACGCTCATCGTAGATGGAGTCGACAAAATGCAGGCCGCAGGCAGGCGCCGTCACATCGCCTTTACGGCGATTTTTCAGCGCCAGCAGGCGTTCAATATGCCCTTCGTCCTGCACGCCACGGCCAACGCTTGCCAAGGCACCGGCAATATTGCGGATCATATGGTGCAAAAAGGCGTTGCCCTGAATATCGATGACCACCAGCGGGCCGTAGCGCTTTACTTCTACAAAGTGCATTTGCCGCCAAGGCGTTTTCGACTGGCAACCCGCGGCGCGAAAGCTGCTGAAGTCGTGCTCGCCGACCAAGGCCTGGGCGGCTCGGTGCATGGCATCCGCATCTAACGGGTCACGACACCAGGTGACGTTAGCGCGCTCTAATACCGGGCGGCTAATTTGGTTCAAGAAAATATAGCGATAGCGGCGCCCCAGCGCCCCCAGGCGGGAGTGAAAATCATCGGAGACCGGCTTCACCCAGCGCACGGCCACATCTCTGGGCAAGTTGGTATTGGCGCCAAAGATCCAGGCCTTTTCGGTGCGCTGTACCGGAGGGTCGAAGTGAATCACTTGGCGGGTGGCGTGCACGCCGGAATCCGTGCGCCCGCTGGCATGAATACGCACCGGCGCGCCTGCCACTTTGGCTAGCGCATCCTCAATGGCCTGCTGTACAGAGGCGGCATGCTTTAAACGCTGAAAGCCGCAAAAGCGAGAGCCATCGTACTCAATGCCCATCGCCAAGCGGCCTGCCAGCGGTTGTGTCTCATCAAAGTGGTAGAACAGGGTCATCGAGCCACGTCATTTAGAGAATTTTGAAGGTTCGCTATTATCCCGACGTCGCGGCTCGAATGCCACCTCTTCAATTTCCCACTCCTCTTCCGGCACCCGACGCGAGCGCGCACTGCCACTCTCTTGCCGATGCGGCCCTTCAGGCTGACTTTCTGAGCCCGCGTCATCGGTATGTGGGTCGCTGGTTAACGAGGGAGGATGGTAATCAATGTAGTGTGCCCGATCTTCTTCCTGCACAGACTTCGCTGGTTCTTCAACGGATTCGTCGTCTTGATCGGCCGGTACGTATGCCACTTCTTGAATCGGCTCAGGCGTGTCTAGGAAAGCCGCTTCCAGTGCAGCTTCATCCTCCTCGGTGACAGGTGACGCCTCATCGCTATCCGCGGCATCGCCGAACGCGTCATCGTTGAACGTATCAGCATCAGGAGTGACCGCTTCATAGCGCAGCGTTTCCTGCTCACCGCTGGCCTTATTATCGCTAACCTTGTTATCGCTGAACGGGCCATCACTGGCCTGGTGATCACGGGAGGGCAGTTCTTCTTCCATCAAACTAAAGGCCGTTTCACTCTTATGGGGAGCGCTATCTTCTGTGTCGGGCACTTTATCGAAAGAGGAAGGCGCATCAGCGTGGCTAGACGCTTGCTCGGTCTCAGTCTCGGTGTGCGGCGGCGTGTAGAGAGAATCTTCCGCCGGAGCCGCTTGAGGCACTTCTTCAGCTTTAGGCGTCGCCGCGACGCTGGGCTCGGAACGCTTGGGCGGCGTTACGTCGGCAGCAAAGCCAGCCGGGGCCGGCGCATCTTCCCACTGGCGCTCACGGCGCCTGCGTGACCACACCAACGCACCCAACAGCAGCGCCAACGCAGCGCTGGCCAGCGGCCATTGGTATTGCTCTAAGCGTTCAATAACGCCTGGGCTGGTGGATTGGCTAGAAGCATTGCTGAGAGGAGCACTTACCGCTGCGGGTGTATTGGAAACCGTACTCGACACCGTACTGGCATCGGCAGCACGCGTTTCAGCGGCGGCCAACGCTCGTTGTGTTTCACGCTGAGAGGCATTGAGCGCTGCGGTAAGCGAAGCCACTTCTTGGCGAAGCGCGGCCATTTCAGCCCGCATTGCCTCTCGCTCATCCAGTACAGTTTGCAGCATGGCTTGGCTTTCTCGCAGCTGCTCGGCTAGGTCGTTGAGCGTTAGCCCCGCCAGCTCACCCTCGTCTACGGTGGCCTCAAGCGTGGCGGGTGATGCGGATGACTCCGCTGTTGAAGGGGCCACTGCATTGGGTTCGGTCTCAGTCCCAGCCTCGGGCTCAGGTGCCGAGCGTGAAGGCTGGCGCATGGCTTGAATCGATTGCGCCGCCTGCGCGGGCGTGCTCGCCATCAACTGCTCACGGTTAGGCACGCTTAAGGTCTGCCCTGCCCGCATATCATCCACATTACCGGTGGGAAACGCCGATGGATTTGCCTCTACCAGCGCCACCATCATCTGCTGCACAGTCAGATCCGCAGGCTTAATTCTCGCCGCCACGCCCCACAGCGTATCGCCGCTAGCGACATAGGCAATATCTCGCGCGGCGCTGGCCCCAACGGGGGCCGCTGCTGCTTGAGGGGTTGGCGATGGGGCGGACGACGCTACCGATGCTGGCACCTCGGCGGGAGCAGCGCTGGATGCGTAATTAGGCGGATCAAAGAGCAGCGTTAGGGCTTCCGTGCGTCGCCCTTCTGGCGTGGTAATGGTCACCAACAGGTCCAGCCAGGGCTCATTCACCGCTTGATCAGAGCGCAAGACCAGCCGCGCTCCGGAAGGCAAACGCTGTAGTTCAGCACGTACGCTCGCCGCCAACGGTGTCCACTCTAGGCCAAGCGCGTTAAAAGCGGCTTGATCAGCAATTTCCACCCGGACATCGTCTAGCGCCACATCGGCAGCATCCACCAATGTGACGGAGGCATCTAACGGCGCTTGCAGCGGTGAATTCACGGTGGCCTGCCCCAACCCAACGGCCAAGGCCAACGGGCTAACGGCGCTCAGCGGCAGCCACAACAACCATGCCAGCTTTTTTTTCATGTAGGCCCCTACTGCCTGCGATTCCCTGCCACGTGGCAACACCTACGGTATGTTGCAACGAAGTATGTTAGTTCGTTCTTATCATAACGTATTTAACATGAAGGTATGTTCAACGCACACGTTTGCATGAAGACACTGCTTAGAAACATAAGTCATCGACAAAAAAAGAGGAAGCTGCGAACAGCTTCCCCTTTTTATTTAGCGCTTAGCTTATTTAACACTTAGCGCTGATGAACGCGCGACGTTCTTGCCCGCTTACTGCTCGCGCAAAATTTTCAGCATACGCTTGAGCGGCTCAGCGGCACCCCACAGCAGCTGGTCACCCACGCTGAACGCTGAAAGGTATTCACCGCCCATTTTCAGCTTGCGCAGGCGGCCTACCGGCACTTGCAGCGTGCCAGTGGCAGCCGCAGGCGTTAGACCCGCAATGGTGGCGTCTTTATCGTTGGGAATCAGCTTGACCCACTCGTTATGCTTGGCAATACGCTCTTCAATCTCATCAAGCGGCACATCTTGCTTCAGCTTGATGGTGAACGCCTGGCTGTGAGAGCGCATAGCACCGATGCGCACACAAAGGCCATCAATAGGAATCGGGTTGTTCTCAAGGCCCAGAATCTTGTTGGTCTCGACGCTACCCTTCCACTCTTCTCGGCTCTGGCCGCTATCGAGCTTGGTGTCGATCCACGGCAACAGGCTGCCTGCCAACGGCGCAGCGAAGTTGTCAGTGGGGAAATCACCGCTGCGCATGGCCGCCGTCACTTTGCGGTCGATGTCCAGAATCGCGCTAGCCGGGTCGGCCAGTTCGCTGGAAACGCTGTCACGCAGTTGGCCCATTTGGTTGAGCAGTTCACGCATGTGCTTGGCACCGGAGCCAGACGCCGCCTGATACGTCATGGAGGTCATCCACTCAACCATATCGGCTTCGAATAGGCCACCTAGGCCCATCAGCATCAGGCTAACGGTGCAGTTACCGCCCACAAATGTCTTCGCACCTTTGGCAAGCTGAGCGTCGATGACGTTGCGGTTCACCGGGTCTAGCACGATGGTAGCGTCGTCTTCCATACGCAGGGTGCTGGCAGCATCAATCCAGTAGCCTTTCCAACCCGCAGCGCGTAGATCTTTATAAACAGGCTTGGTGTAGTCACCGCCTTGGCAGGTCATCACCACATCTAGCGCTTTCAACGCCTCGATATCGTACGCATCTTTCAGCGGAGGCACGTCCACGCCGATATCGGGGCCAGGCTGGCCGACTTGGGAAGTGGTGAAAAAGATCGGCTCAATGCCGTTAAAATCACCATCTTCCTGCATGCGCTGCATCAGCACCGAGCCAACCATGCCACGCCATCCCACGAAACCGACTTTCAACATGTGAAGTCCTCCAACTAAGAATGAGACCTATATTATACACAAATATCAGACACGACGTCGGCCACCCCTGAGGGCAGCCGACGTGTGCTGCTCAAACAAGCATTGAAGCGAATCAAATAGTTAGCAAGCTTTCTTTATCACTGAGTACGCGCAAAGGCGGCAAGTACCGCATCGCCCATCTCCACCGTGGAGACACGCCGCGTGCCTTCAGAAGCGATATCGGCGGTGCGCAGGCCGTCGTCCAGCACGCTGCCTACGGCGGCTTCGATACGCTCAGCCATCGCTGTTTCATTCAGCGAGTAGCGCAGCATCATCGCCACAGAAAGCATCATGGCCAGCGGGTTAGCAATATTTTGGCCCGCGATATCCGGCGCGCTGCCGTGGCAAGGCTCGTACATGCCCTGCCCACTCTCATTGAGCGAGGCAGACGGCAGCATACCGATAGAGCCGGTCAGCATGGCGGCAGCGTCGGAAAGAATATCGCCAAACATATTGCCGGTCACCACTACATCAAACTGCTTCGGCGCACGCACCAGCTGCATGGCAGCGTTATCCACGTACATGTGAGAAAGCTCGACGTCCGGATACTCCGGCGCTAAGCGCTCCATCACTTCACGCCACAAAATGGTGACTTCCAGCACGTTGGCTTTATCTACTGAGCAGAGCTTTTTGCCCCGCTTTTGAGCCATCTCGAACGCGACGCGACCAATGCGCTCAATCTCGCTTTCGGAGTAGATATAGGTGTTAAACCCAACGCGTTCGCCGTTACGCACTTCGATACCGCGCGGCTGACCGAAGTAGATGCCGCCGGTTAGCTCACGCACGATCATGATATCCAGCCCGGCCACCAGTTCAGGCTTCAGGCTGGAAGCGCTGGCCAGCTGCGGGTAGAGCATGGCCGGACGAAGGTTGCCGAACAGGCCAAGGTTCTTACGCAGCCCCAGCAGGCCTTTTTCCGGGCGCTTGGAAAGGTCTTCGAGTTTATCCCACTTGGGGCCACCCACTGCGCCGAGCAGAATGGCGCTGGCGGCTTTGGCTTTTTCCAGAGTTTCAGCGGGCAGCGGCTCGCCGTGAACATCATAGGCGGAGCCGCCCACCAAGCCCTCTTCGACTTCAATATCCAAGCCCGCTTCTTGGCAGGCTTTCAACAAACGCGCTGCCTGGGCCGCGATTTCGGGGCCGATACCATCACCGGGCAGCAGTAACACTTTATGAGTCATGCTCAATCCTTAGCACTTATACTTGAATACTTACGCTGGCTGGCGGAACAGCCAAGGGCGCTGCTGACGGTGCTTCTCTTCAAAGCTGCGAATGGCGTCTTCGTCTTGCAGAGTGATGCCGATATCGTCCAGGCCGTTGAGCAGGCAGTGCTTGCGGAACTCATCCACGTCGAACTCAAGAATCTCGCCACTGGGCGTAATCACCCGCTGGTGCTCAAGATCCACATCGAGCTGATAGCCTTCGTTAGCTTCCACTTCAGCAAACAGGCGATCCACTTCTTCTTCCGCCAGCGTGACCAGCAGAATGCCGTTTTTAAACGCGTTGTTGTAGAAAATATCGGCAAAGCTAGGCGCAATCACGACTTTAAAACCGAAATCTTCCAGCGCCCACGGGGCGTGCTCGCGGGAGCTGCCGCAGCCGAAGTTACGGCGCGCCAGCAGCACTTCAGCTCCCTGGTAGCGCGGTTGGTTCAATACAAACTCGTTGTTCAACGGGCGCTGGGAGCAGTCCTGGCCCGGCTGGCCTTCGTCTAAGTAGCGCAGCTCATCAAACAGGTTCACGCCGAAACCGGTACGTTTGATAGATTTCAAAAACTGCTTCGGAATGATCAGGTCGGTATCGACATTAGCGCGATCTAACGGCGCGACCACGCCTTCAAAACGTTCAAACTTTTTCATGGCTTAGGCCTCCTGCGCGTGTGTGGCGTCGTTAGCGGGTAAAGTGCGTACATCGACAAAGTGACCGGCAATCGCCGCCGCCGCTGCCATGGCAGGGCTCACCAAGTGAGTACGACCGCCATAGCCCTGGCGCCCTTCGAAGTTACGGTTAGAGGTGGACGCACAGTGCTCGCCTGCGCCCAGCTTGTCGGCGTTCATGGCCAAACACATGGAGCAGCCCGGCTCGCGCCACTCAAAGCCCGCTTCGATGAAGATTTTGTCCAGGCCTTCCGCTTCCGCTTGGCGCTTCACCAAGCCAGAACCCGGCACCACCATGGCCAGCTTGATGGAATCGGCCACTTTGTTGCCCTTGGCCACTTTTGCCGCTTCACGCAGGTCTTCAATACGCGAATTGGTGCAGGAGCCGATAAAGACTTTATCCAACTTGATGTCGGTAATTTTCTGATTCGCCTGCAAGCCCATGTACTCCAACGCGCGGGCGTGGCTGCGCTGAACGGTTTCATCCAGAGCCGCTTGCGGGTCGGGCACTTGGCCTGAAATACCGGTGACCATTTCCGGGCTGGTGCCCCAGCTTACCTGCGGCTCAATCTCTTCGGCTTTCAGAGTGACCACTTTATCGAAGTGGGCATCTGCATCCGACACCAGCTGACGCCAATCCGCGACAGCGGCTTCCCACTGCTGGGCGGTCGGTGCGAACGGACGCTCGCCTAAATAGTTAATGGTGGTATCGTCCACCGCGATCAGGCCCACGCGAGCGCCCGCTTCAATCGCCATGTTGCACACGGTCATGCGGCCTTCCATGGAGAGCGACTCGATGGCGCTGCCCGCGAACTCGATGGCGTAGCCTGTGCCGCCTGCAGTGCCAATCTTGCCGATGATTGCCAGCACTACGTCTTTCGCGGTAACGCCCAGGCCAAGCTCACCCTCGACGCGCACCTGCATGTTCTTCATTTTCTGCGCCAGCAGGCACTGAGTGGCCAACACATGTTCCACTTCTGAAGTGCCAATACCGTGAGCCAAGGCACCAAATGCGCCGTGGGTGGCGGTGTGGGAGTCGCCGCATACCACAGTCATGCCGGGCAATGTAGCGCCCTGCTCGGGGCCTACCACGTGCACGATACCCTGGCGTGGGTCGTTGATTTTGAACTCTTCGATGCCGTACTCGACGCAGTTATCATCCAGGGTTTGAACCTGAATCAGCGACACCGGGTCTTTAATCCCGCTGTTGCCTTCGGCGCGCTCTTTTACCGTGGTGGGGACGTTGTGGTCCGGCGTTGCCAGGTTGGCATCCAAACGCCAGGGCTTACGCTTCGCCAAACGCAGGCCTTCAAACGCCTGGGGCGAGGTCACTTCGTGGAGCAGCTGGCGGTCGATGTAAATAAGCGCCGTGCCATCATCACGCTGTTTCACCAAGTGCTGATTCCAGAGTTTGTCGTAAAGCGTTTGACCTGACATATGGCTCTCCTGGGCGGTGCCCTGCTAGTTCGGTGTAGCAGCCTCTGCGTGCTGCTTAAATTGCGATGTCCAGGAGTGTTACGCGACTCGCGCATAAAAGCAATTCATGTTATTCATACTTTAGATTCCAAACAGGAATAGATACTCCCGGAGTGGCACGTGGATACCCAAAGCCTGCAAGCCTTTCTCGCCGTGGCAGAAACCCAAAGCTTCTCTCGCGCTGCCGAACAGTTACACCTTACTCAGCCTGCGGTGAGTAAACGTATCGCTACGCTGGAAGATTTACTGGGCACGCGGCTGTTTGACCGCATTGGCCGGCGCATCGCGCTAACCGAGGCAGGCAACGTGCTGCTGCCCAAAGCGCAGCGCATTCTGTTTACGGTAGAAGATAGCCGCCGAGCGCTGGCCAACCTATCTGGCCAAGTGGGCGGTAAACTGACGCTCGCCACCAGCCACCATATTGGCCTTCACCGCCTGCCGCCGCTGTTAAAGCAGTACACTCAGCGTCATCCAGAAGTGGCGCTCGATCTACATTTTTTGGATTCCGAACTGGCTTACCAGGGCGTGATGGATGGCACGCTGGAAATGGCCATCGTCACGCTCGCCCCCCACCCCGTTGAACAGCTGCAGGTCGTGGAGCTATGGCGAGACCGGCTGTGCTTTGTGTGCGCCAAGGACCACCCGCTGGCTCAACGTAGCCGCGCTGATGATCAACCCCTAAGCTTGGCAGAACTGTGTAATGTGAACTGCGTCTTGCCGGGGGCCAAAACCTTTACCCGCACGCTCATTGGTCAGCGCTTTGAAGAAGCAGGGCTCACCCTACCAGTGAGCATGTCTACCAATTACTTAGAAACGCTCAAAATGATGTGCGGCGTAGGGCTAGGCTGGAGCCTGCTACCTGAAAAAATGCTCGACAGTGACTTAATAGAACTGCAGGTCAACACGGCACCTATTCACCGCCCGCTGGGTTATTTAGTGCATCACAACCGCACGCTCTCCAACGCCGCACGAAAAATGATCGAAGAGCTAGAGACAACGCGTGATACGCAATCCAGCCGCTAATGCTTAACGCTCAGCTGTTTTATTAGCTGCACTGATGAAACGCACGTTAGCACCCCCTTTTCATTTGATTTAAATCAAATGTTGCATCACACAACCTAAAACAGCCGGAGCCTCTGGTTTCGCTTGCAAATCATCGCCCTAAGCAACCCCCTCATTGCATTAAGATAGTCGCCCTCATCTCTTATGATGGGGATATTCCTCTATGGATTCACGTTTTAGACCGCTATTTAACTAAACAGCTTTCTATACACTGAAAGATACATTTTATTACAAAGTGTTGTCTTTTCTTCCATGGAAGGAATTCCATTATGCAATACCGCTCCCTTTTGCCGCTTTGCGTGATTGCCTGTTTAACCGCAGGCACCGCACAGGGGCAAGCCACAATTGATGCGCAGCGAGAAGCGCTGGTAATTCAGGCGCGCCAGGGAGCCTTAGCCACTTCCATCAGCGGATTAACCACGCTGTACCGCCAAACCAACAACGCCCTTGTGCGTGAAGATTTGGTTGCCCTACTGGTGCGCGCAGGCCGCTATCAGGAAGCGCTATCAGTGTGCCCTGCTTGCCAAACCGAGAACTACAGTCCTAGCGAACTGGCCAACTTGGCTGGCGCTGCCCGCAGTAATGGCGAGTTAGATAAAGCGCTGGCACTGTTTCAAGCGCTCACTTACCGCGACCCCAGTAACGCCCAAGGCTGGCTAGGCCAAGCCTTAGTACATACCGATAAAGGCAGCTATACCCTCGCTGAGATTGCTCTCCAGCAGCATGAGCAAGTTGCGGGGGTGACGACCGCCGGGCTAGAAGCCCAAGGCTATTTGGCCGCGAAAACAGGTAACGCTGTGCAGGAGTTGGCCACCCGGCAGCAGTTACTGGAGCAAAACCCCACCAACACCGCTGAGCTACAGGCGCTCTACCGCCTTGCCGTGGGCTTAGGTGCCAGCACGGCGGCCAGCCGCTTAATGCAAAGCAACCCGGATGTTTTCAGCGCCAGCGACCGACTCTGGCTGACCTATTACGAAGGGGTTACCGATATACGTCTGGGTAACCACACCGACCAACCGGCAAGAATCACCCGGGGCCTGGCCCAACTCGACAGCGTCATCAGCAACCCTGATGCCCCCCAAGAGCTGGTAACCATTGCCGAGTACGACAAGGTCGTCGCCCTGGCCGAATTGCGGCGCTTCTCGGAAGCCGAAGCCCTCGCCGTTCGCCTAGAAGCACAACATGGGCAGTTGCCCAGCTATGTACTGCGCGCCCGAGCCCACGCCCTAAACGGCATGGGCCGACCATTTGAGGCCGCCGCACTCTACGAAAGCCTGATTCAACAATCTCCCGCGCAGGCCACTAACCCCGACGACCCGCTGAACGAAGGCCTCTTTTACAGCTACGCCGACGCCCAGCGCTTTCGTGAAGCGGATGCATTGCTCACCGAGTGGCGCAGCAGCGAGCCCGAACAGCGCCTGGATTTTACCCGCACGCTGCGTATCGAAAACCCCAACTATCAAAAAGTACTGCTGCTGGAAGTGCTGCTGGATGCATGGCGCGGGCGCGCCAGCGAGGCTAGCGAACAGCTAGCCGCCTATCAGGCCCAAGCCCCCGCCGACCCCTATTTATGGCTGATTAAAGGCGATATTGAACGGGACAGAGGCTGGCCCAGAAAAGCCGAGGCGTCTTACCAACAAGCAATTCCCCTGCTGCCTCCGGAACGCCAGGAAGTGGCAGAACACGGTGTACTGTTGGCCCGATTACAGCGCGGCCAGTGGCGCGGCACTACCCATGAGATCGCCCAAGCACTGGCGGAGGCCAAGCCCAGCGCCTCACGGGATGATATGGCGCGGGAGTGGCGCGAGGAGCGAGCACCGCAATTAAGCAGCTCGTTTGCGCGCAGCAAAGGCCAGGGTAGCGGCACCCAAGCATCACGAGAGTGGCAGTACGAAGTGCTGCTGGAAGGGCCACGCAATAGCAGCGGCTCCCGGGCCTTTGCCCAGCGCATTGGCCAATTTGGTGAGTTTGAAGAGGAGGGCCTCTACGCCGCCTATAACATCGCAGGCTACGAATGGAACCTGCACCCCGCCACCGTCACGCTGGCGGTGGGCCAGGGCGCGCAGCTCAATGAGGACTTTCTCGCTCAGGCCGAGCTGCAATACGCCCCTACCGATCACATCACCACTACCCTAGGCGTCGAGATCAACACCAGCGACACCCCGCTGCGTGCTTTGCTGGATGGCGTGAATGCTGACCGCTACCGCGCCGAAGTGGCCTACCGCCATGACGAGCGCAGCGCGGGGGCCATCGGCGTCATGGCCACTGATTTTGACGACAGCAACCTGCGCCAATCGGTATACGGCTACTGGAACCAAACCCTTTACCACCTGGACCGCTGGCAGATCAACGGCGAAGTACGCGCCTCCGCATCCCGCAACGATGAGGTAGACGCCAGCTACTTCAACCCCCGCCGCGATGCCAGCCTGGGCGGTGAATTAACGCTCAACTACGAGACCCCACTCAACTATCGGCGGTCGTTTATTCAATCCTTCTCCTTCGGGTCAGGGCGCTATTGGCAAGAGAACGAGGATAGCGAGAACACTTGGTCGATCGGTTACCAACACAGCTGGGAACTGGCTCCCACCGTGAATTTTGAGTACGGCATTCGACGCGAGCGCGCCGTGTATGACGGCGTTCCAGAGTACGACAACGTGTTTTCAGCAGGCTTTGTATGGAGATTTTTATGACACCCTGGCGCGTCTTAGTCATGAGCGCGGTGATGCTGATGCTTACCCACGTTGAGCCTGCCCAAGCGGCACGCTCCCCCGGCGATTACGTGGTGATTAGTTACCACGATGTGGTGGATTCCAGCGTCACCCCCGAGCTGGACATCTACTCCCAAACCATTACCCGCAGCCGCTTGGTCGAACACTTCAACCTGATCGCTTCCGGCGGCTACCGGCCCGTCAGCCTACAGCAAATTATCGATGCCAAAGCAGGCGGCCCCCCGCTGCCCGACAAAGCCGTGCTGCTGACCTTTGATGACGGCTACCGCAGCTTCTACGATATTGTTTTTCCGCTGCTCAAGCTCTACGACTTCCCCGCCGTACAAGCGGTAGTCGGTAGCTGGCTGGACGCCCCCGCCGGCGGGCGCGTGCCCTATGGCAGCATCACCCTGCCCCGCGAACGCTTTCTCAGCTGGGAACAGGTAAAAGAGCTAGATGCCTCACCGCTGGTAGAAATTGCCTCCCACTCTTACAACCTCCACTACGGGGTCATTGGCAACCCCATGGGCAACGAACAGGCCGCAGCGGTGACCAGCATTTGGAACGCCCGCACTGGCTATGAGAGCGAAGCCGCCTACCTGGAGCGCATTCGCCAGGATATGGCGCTCACTCAGCAACGTTTTCAGGAAGAAGTCGGCCAAAGCCCGCGCATGATGGTGTGGCCCTACGGCGCCTACAGCGAAGCCACGCTGAATATCGCCGCTGAATTCGGCATGCCTTACACCTTCAGTCTGCTGAGTGCGCCGAACCAGCTCAGCGACGCTATGCGCAGTATCAACCGCTACCTGATCGACCAAGAGACCACGCTGGAAACCATCGAAGAGATTCTTGCCAACCGGCTATGGGAGCCAGCGGCCCAGCGCATTGTGCACGTTGACCTGGATTACGTGTACGATCCGGACCCCATTCAGCAAGAACAGAACCTCGACCGCCTGATCGAACGTATCTCGCGCTATGGCGTGACCACCGTTTATCTTCAAGCCTATGCCGACCCGGACGGTAACGGCGTGGCCGATGCGCTCTACTTCCCTAACCGCCACCTGCCGGTACGGGCCGACCTCTTCAACCGAGTGGCTTGGCAGCTAAAAAAACGCGCTGGGGTGAAGGTGTACGCCTGGATGCCAGTGCTGGCGTTTGATTTAGGCAGCGGCTACCAGTACGTGACCGATGTGAGAACCGGCCAGGAATCCCCAGATAACTACCGCAGGCTTTCCCCCTACGTGGAAGCAAACCGGCGCACCATCGTCGAGATTTACCAAGACCTAGGCCGCCTGACCAAATTTGATGGCCTGCTGTTTCACGACGACGCCTTCTTCACGGATTTTGAAGATGCCAACCCCGAAGCTATAGCCGCCTACGAGCGCGCCGCGCTGCCCAGCGACATCAACGCCATCCGCAGCGATGAACAGCTCATGACCACCTGGACCCGCTTTAAAACAGAGCAGCTTACCCACTTCACCCAGGAGCTGGCCGAGGCCGCCAACTACTACCGCCAAGCAGACAACAAAGCCTTCACGACTTCCCGCAACATTTATGCCGTCACGATAATGGAGCCAGAGAGCCAGCGCTGGTTTGCGCAAGACATCCAAAACTTTGCCACGGGCTACGACTTCGTGGCGGTGATGGCAATGCCCTATATGGAGGAGGCCGACCACCCGAATGAGTGGCTAAGAAGCCTCGCCCGCCGCTCGCTCGCCCAAGTGAGCGCCGACCAGCTGGTATTCGAGCTACAGGCACAGAACTGGCACACCCAAACGCCGATCCCCAGCGAAGAGATGGCTCAGTGGGTGCGTATTCTGCGCGAAGAAGGCATTCAGCATATTGGCTACTACCCGGATGACTTCCACTCCAACCATCCTGATATCAACGTGATGCGGCCGGTGTTTTCGGTGGGGCGTCGCTTTAGGGCTACCCCATGAACCTACTCGACTACCTGGCCATGTTTACCCTGGGCTACCCAAGCCTGATGGCGACCATTTGGATATGCGGCGGCATCTACTTCTACGTGCACTGGGAGCGCAAGCAAGCCTGGCCCGCCACCTTCACATGGGGAGATGACGCCCCCACCGTGACGGTACTGCTGCCCTGCTATAACGAAGAGGCCAACGTGGATGAAACCCTCCACCACCTCTTTAAGCAGAACTACCCGCACATGGATGTGATAGCGGTGAACGATGGCAGCAAAGACCGCACCGCCGAAAAGCTGGCCGCCCTGGCCCAACAGTACCCCGGCTTAACGGTGCTCAACCAAGCCAACCAGGGTAAGGCCAGCGCTATGAACAACGGCCTTAGCCATGCCACCGGTGAGATCATTGTCGGCATTGATGGCGACGCCATTCTCGATTACGACGCCATTGGTTACATGGTGAACCACTTTCTGAGCAGCCCCATGGTGAGCGGCGTGACCGGCAACCCACGGGTGCGCACCCGCTCTACCGCCATCGGCAAAATTCAGACCGGGGAGTTTTCCGCGATTATCGGCCTGATCAAACGCGCCCAGCGTATCTACGGCATGGTGTTCACCATTTCCGGGGTGATCTGCGCGTTTCGGAGGAAAGCCTTAGAGGAGATTGGCGGCTGGAACACCGACATGATCACCGAAGATATCGACGTAAGTTGGCGCTTACAGCTCAAAGGCGGCCAAGTGCGCTACGAGCCCCGAGCTATGTGCTGGGTGCTGATGCCAGAAACCCTACGCGGGCTCTACAAACAGCGCCTGCGCTGGGCACAAGGCGGCGGCGAAGTGTTCTTGCGCTACTTTTCGCAAACCATTCGCTGGAAAAATCGCCGCTTCTGGGTGCTGATGCTGGAGTACATCGTCAGCGTGGTGTGGTGCTATTCGGTTATCACGCTCATCGCGGCGTGGCTGGTCTCTTATTTTCTGCTGCCGGTGGCGTGGCCTATCAGCACGCGCCTGCTCTCCTACTTCGGCAGCCTACTCATCGCCATCAGCTTTATTCAATTTACCGTCAGCTTCTATATCGACAGCCGCTACGACAAATCTATCTATCGCTGCGTGTATTGGAGTATTTGGTACCCGTTTGCCTATTGGGTACTCAACATGGTGACCGTTGTGATCGCCTTCCCCAAAGCCATGATGCGCCAACAAGGAAGGCTCGCTACCTGGACAAGTCCTGACCGAGGGGAACAATTCAATGAGCAATAAACTAATGTCCGTCGTGATCGAAAACCCCTACCAAAAAAGCTGGGGGTACCGCTCGCGGGATGCACTCATCACCCTAACCTCACTCGGCCTATGGGGCCTGGTGCTTGCGAAGCTCTACCTGTTTTTCGTACTGGGCGATGCCGTGCTAACCCATCTTGCGGAATCGATGATGCTGAAAATTGTACTGATCGGCTTCGTCGTCACGTTCCTGACGTTTCACTGCTGGGCGCTGTTCAACCAACACCGCCACAGCCGCTTTTTAAAACGCCAGCGTCACCACTTCCAACAACCCACGTTAGCCCTTGAGAGCGACAACCAAACCCAGCTAGAACGCGCCTTCACCACCGACCACACCCTGCGCGAACGCGAACATATCGGAACACCGCGCCAAGCCACCAACTAACCCCCACCCCTTCAGGCACCACCGCTTGAAGGGGTGCATCCCATTCAACATATTAAGGCCTTAAAAGAAGATAGTGAGAACCCAGTGCAGAGCTATGTAATAGCGCCGTGGGAGGGCGCTTCAGCGCGCGACGCTTCAAGCACATAAAGCTAGGCCTAACGGAGAAAACCAACAGGTAGCGAGTGGTAACGAGCGACTAGCGAGGCACCCGATGCATCTGAGCATTCGACAACACAAACGAAGCCCCCTCACCCACACCACCCAACGCCGCATCAATCATCGCCGCCGCCACGCAACGCACCTCAATCGGCCGCACCGAACGCGGCAACCAACGCGCCGCCGGGGCCAAACACACGCTCGCCCACTTCTCCGCCAACCGCCCATCCTCCGGCCGCCCCAATAACAGCGAAGGCCGAGCAAAAAACACGCAGGGCAACCCCAGCGCCTTAATATCCCGCTCCACCTCGCCTTTCACGCGGTTATAAAACACCGAAGAACGCGCATTCGCCCCGTGCGCCGTCACCACGCCTAACCTGCTCACCCCCGCCGTTTTACACGCCTGCGCAAATGCCAGCACCAACCCATAATCCACACGACGAAACGCCTCTTTACTCCCCGCCTGCTTCTTCGTGGTACCCAACGCCACGAAGGCCACGGCACCTGCGGGCATACACTCGGCGGCCTGGGCTTCTAACTGGTCAAAATCGAGCAGCGCAGGCTGGATTTTGGAAACGATAGCGTTGAGAAATTCTCGGGAAAGATCCAGCTCACGGCGGGTAACCACGATGACGCTCTCCACCTCACCCCGCTGGGTAAGCTGGGTGACGAGCTGCTGGCCGATAGCGCCAGTGGCACCAAGAACGATGGCGGTGGGCATGGGTGAACATTTCCTTATGATGTTAATGGCATAAACATAGGATCATAACGGCACTGGCAGGCATAGAATGAAGTTGTAGCGCGTGGTAACGAGCGATTAGCGAGGCACCCGCGAGGCCGTGCCACCTCAATAAATAGCATGCAAGCGCTTACCACCCCCACCAACGCCATAAGGCTCGCATCACCCGCCAGACACTACCCAGCATAGAGGGAAACAGGTGAGGGAAAACCAACGCCAACACCGAAAAGGTGACGATACAACCGATGAAGTAGCGAGTGCTCAGAAAGCCACCCACATACATCAGCTGGCTGTTGGCCCACACCCACAGAAGGACAGCCGTGGGCACGGAAAAGAATAGCGAAACGAACAGGCTAATTAGCCTAGATTCGAGGGGGCCGCCTTGGTCGTGTTGTTTTGACATTGATCGCCCACCGTCATGCACATCACAAGGCTTTCATGATGGCGTGCCGGAAAATGTATCCGCGTGACGCGTTGGATTATGTGTTGGTACCCAAGAACCGCGACTTCACCTCTGCTGACGGCACCATGCAAACATCTTTCTTACCAAAAAGCGTATAACGATTCCGAGCGAATAACTTGTAAACCGCGTCTCTGATCGGCCCTGGCACAACCTTGAATGCATAACAGAACCGCCACGGCCCTTTTAGCTCTTTGGCTATCTCAAGGGCCGCATCTGAAAGGACGTAACACTCACCATCTTTGATAAGTACCAAGGTATCCATTCCCACATCGGGCACGTTAAAGCGCTGCGTTAGCTCCTGCGCCAACTCGCTCTGCATCGGGGTGAATGCAAAGACTCCCTCGGGGTCTCGCTGGATGATGAACTTCACTGCGCCGTTGCAGAAGTTGCAAACACCATCGAATATGACGATATGGGGGTTGTTCATAGGCTCCGTTAGCCCTTGTTAATCGTTTGATCACGTACGCTTGGTTGGCTCTGGAAGCCCCTCAAACTCAGGAACGTCGCTCATCGCCTCCTCCCAACATGCCCTTCGCGATGTGAAGATATGCGCTGTGGGTGGCATAGAGACTTTCGTATCCAAACACCCAGCGGGAATGACGAGAAGACCTGCCTCTTGAATGCTTGGCAGTGCTGAACCACAGAGCTTACAGAAGCTTTTCTTGTGGCGAGTGCCGGGAAGCGTGAAGGTAGTCACAGATTTTGAGTCTGCCAACCAAGTTAATTTGGCTGACTTTGAAAATAAATTGGCTGCATAAGCAGACCCGGTGTCTTTTTGGCAATGCTGACAATGACATAGGTAAAAGCTGTCGAGGTCACCTTTCACTTCAAATTTTGTATTGCCACATAGGCAAGAACCAAGATAACTGGCCATTAGTTTTACCTTTGTTGCTTGCGGCTCTTGCGTGCATAACGCCCCACTCAACGGAATTTTAGTAGCGGAGCGAATAAAATTTCCGAGTGCAGTAGCTTGTTATACGGCTCCTTAATATAGAACACCACCGCGTGAAATGATTCGTTCAGCGTCTCGGTCATAACTATCGGCCAAACCCCGTAAGGTCGTAGCTAATCGTTGGTATCCTGCATTCTCAACCTGATCGGCTCGCTGTCGATATTTTTCGGCCAGTGCTCTCTCAGGCTTGGCTTCCGGGTCAACTGTGTGGACACCTCGAGAGTTATAAATGCCTGTGCGATATCCATCACGTAGGCTAGAGCGCCCTCTGTTATTCAGAGCTTCTGCGATCACTGGATGAATCCATAAGCCATCTGGTCCCTCTGGAGAATTAACGAGCACATCCCCAAGCTGAATCATCGCAACATCATAATGCCCCGAGGCTTTGACTATCTCTTCCATAGTAGTCAGCCATTCCGCAAACGCATCTGGTTCGAATGCTCCATCCGCCCGAGTGCCTGGTACAACTTTCCATGTAGAAAGTAAGCGGTATGCATTAGTGGCAATATTGCGATGCTGTTCGGAGGGCTCTTCTGGCTCTGCGCCCTCGGAACGATAGATTAATTGAATAAGTTCACTGAAAAAGCTGGGGTCGGAAGCTAGCCTATTTTCCAATGTGACTGGGGAACCATCACTGTGCCTGTCAAGCAAAGACACATATGCCCACTCAACATGAAATAGCTTATCTTGATCGGTGCCGTCATTCTCTTGAAGAGCTTTAATGATTTCGGTGATGTGGTAGCTGTCAATTCTTCCAGTAGGCTCTTTAGTCTGCACTAGCGCCAACAAAGCGTCACAGGCCAATTCTGTGTTGATATCTTTCTTTCTATATAAGTCTCTCGTTAACCCCTCAATCGCAGCATTTGGCCTGCCGAATTCAAGTAACTTACCGAAAGCATACTCAGTATCGTCCTCTGTCTGATAGATATTAGCACTGGTGTTATTCCAGTACTCATTTTCGTTTTCACCAAGCAACTGTGCAGCTCTATCCCAGGCATTTCTCTCAAATGGCAAAGCACACAACAGTAAGGCTATCTGCTTTGGCTCCCAGCCAGCCTTGTTAATATCATCAAACCACTGCCAGTTACCCATGAACCTCCGACGCCATGCATAAGCAGCAACGAACGACCAAAGCTTATGATCTGCCATATCCAGCAAACCGGGTAAGAGTTCTGCATCAAACTCAGGTTGATCCATGTCCGCCAGCACGTCACCCACAAGATGGGCATTGGTAACTGTCTTAGCAAACTCTAAAACCAGAGGGAGGCCTCCTTCGCCCAAGATATCCCCTATGGCCGCTTTCCGTATTTGGAATAATTTTTCTTGTTCTTCCCGCCAATCTCCATCGCCTTCATAAAGATAAGCATCAGCATCTGAAAACAGGCGTTTATTCAGTAGGCTAGGGCTTTGGGGCGCCAATTGACTTGCTATTTCCTCGATTGGAAGCAGAAATTCGTCCCCCAAGGACCACTTAGCATCCGGAAAACGGCGATGACGGGCGACTAATTTGCACAATGCCCCCCAGAGTGGCAAACGCTCTTCCTCAGAGAGCTTTAAACAATGATCAGATGCCAGTTTATCTCTCAACATTACAGAGGCTGGCGATGGCAAGTGATCATAGTTACCCGCCAAAGACGCAAGTTTTACAATATCGAAGCCCGCTTGCTCAACAATCAATTCAGCACAAAAACGGGACTGCTTCCAATATTCGCTATTCGTAACACCTTTCTCCCATTCATCAGGTAATGTTTCTCTCCAGCTCGGTTTATGCGTTCCAGAAGTCGTTGTACGTTGATTTGGAAGTAAGCTTTCCAGCAACTTCCATCCGACTTCGGGCTGCTCAGCACAAATTGTCTTAAGTGCTGCCTGTCGCTTTTCAATGGAAGCTAATGTATGTGGTAACCAGGGAAGAAAAATATCTGTCAGCGAATTACCGGGCCTATTTACCCAGTTACCGCCCGGGTCATGTGAGGCTATCTCTGCTAAAACAACCACAGTGCGGATCAAGTAAGTCTCCTCCCAGGCGATCCCCTCAAGCGCCCATAGAAGACCAGTAATATAGTTTCTGCCGGAAATCCCCGTATCTTCTTGCTCAAATAGCCTATCAAAGGGTGAAGGCGTGGAAGCCATAGCGCTTTCTACAGCTGATAGAAACTCATCTGGACTCGCTTCTGACAGGGTTGGTATTAAGCTGTTCAGGCTACCCCAGCGAACCCAATCACTTTCATCGAACAATTCACGCACTGATAATGCTGCAATAGCATCAGCCTTGCCCTGAGTGCAATTAACTAAAGAGGTTGCCCGACTACCAATAAGAGCTAATGCTTCCGCCAAGCCCTCACGCAAATTGCCAGAATGCGGTAACACCTTCCCGTGGATAGCAGCCGCGTATCGCTCATCACTAGGCAGCTCAAAAGAAGGATCTTCAATTCTGAGTACATCTAGGGCGACGGCTTTGAAAGTATCCAAGTGATTTTCAAAAAGCCTGGCACCTAACTCCTGCCAAGATCTCAAACGATCTTTGAACCTCCATATTCCATTTTTATAAGACAACGGACAATCATGAACTTGCAAAGTCTCTCGCAGATAAACTATCCATTTGTTGTAGTCCTCGCCAACTATCTGCGTAACAACTACGATGTCTGCCTCATTACTTTCCTTCCAACTACCGATTAGACTTGCAATCGCCAGCTTTTGAGCCGATGAGTGCTGATTCCAATCAGTTGCAACTGAATGTACCTCACTGCCACCTTCTACTTCTCCTTTGGAAAGCTCTTTAGGTATATATGTGATCTCTCGCTCTCTGAAATGCTCGACCAAATCATCGGGCAGAGTATCAAGTGTGATAGTCCCCGCATATTGATTAAAGTTTTGTACCTCATTGACTATCTGGCACCAAATTTTATCAGGAATAGCTTTATTGAACTGAGCAATGTGCGAATTCAGCAGTGATGAAATGACACTTCCCCTTTTTGCAAGATCATAACCGAGAAGGTGAAAATGTTTAAGAAACTCGTATAAATCTTGCTCTTCAACATCACTGCCGTTATTGGCAAATTTGAGCTGTGCTTTAAAGGCTATCAGTTTATTCCTAACGTTATCTGAGCAAAAATTAGCCCTACCTACTTGAGTTAGAAATTCATTAGCGTCGCGCGTATGGCGGGCTTGTTCTAACAACCCATTAACACCATCGATATCAGTGGCATTGATTGGGCCTGTAATTAGAGCAATAATGTCTTTTCCTTTAGCAAAGACATCCGGATTATTAAAGTCATTCCAAGCTGCTTGAATAACCTCGGCAAACAATTTGCTCTTGGTGGTAATTGCTATCGAGTTTTTTACCTGCCCAAGTAACCGTCGGCGATCATTGTTTACTGGGTTTTTAACAAAAACTATTAGATCATCTGTGCCATATCCTGCTACTGAGCCCTGTAGTTTTATTTCTACGATTGGCCATGAGGGCAGGCAAGGAGCGTATCCACCACTTAACATCAAGGTAACAAATGTGGCCTGGATATTGGCCTCAAATCTGGCGCCTCCACTGCCTGTTGAAAAAGGATTACTGAGCTGCTTTCCATCCGTTGCCATTTATTGAAAAAGCCCCTTTTGTCTTGTTTTATTTCTTTGGTTTAGCATAATTTATTTTCATCAATGAGGCTCGATTTCAGCCGTATAACAGTGGTTATATGGCCTGCTTTATAACCCCGATAACTGTGCTTTCAAGGTCATTGATGTCATACAGCCCTAACCTATTGATTTTAATATCTACTTTCTTAGATCAGGCTACATATACCCTATTACCGTGCCCGCTCGCTGTACCTGTTCAATCATACTCTATTAACAAATTTAGCTTAGGTCACGCATTAGGTTAATTTTTCTGCTGTGTCTGATTGGCCTGCGTGGCGGAATCAGCACCGCGTTGCAGTGCTTCGCGGGTGCCTCACTTCGTTCGTTACGCCGCGCTACGGGATCGGTGGCGTTATCGTTGGCTTGGTGGCTTTATCATCGCGCGCTGAAGCGCCCTCCCACTCCTTCCATCTCTCACGTCTATCCCATCTCTCACGTCTATCCCATCTCTTCCATCTGTCATCTCCCAAAACTTCCATCTTTCACCTCTGTCACCTCCCACATCTGCCATCAATCACACCTTTCATCTCACTTACCCCGTCACTTCTTGCTACTAGCCTTCTCTTGCAAACCCGATTAGCCTGCTAACTCAACCAGTAAGGGATTGAGATGCAAGAGACAACGACGCGGCAGCGCTTGGCGGGGGTGTTGGTGCTGCTGGGGCTTTTGGCGCAGATTTTGGGCTTTACCGGGGCGGTGCCGACCGCGCAGGCGGTGAGCTATTTGCTGTGGACGGCGGTGGCGCTGCTGTGGCGGGATATTCCCAAGCGTTCGCGCATTCAGGCGGGGGTGTTGATTGCCCTGGGTGTGGTGATGCTGGTGGTGGCGCAAACGGTGTATAGCGCGAAGGTAAACTGGCCTGCCATGCTGCAAGGCAACGTGTTTGTGGCCACCATGCTGGTGGGCGTGAGCTTTATTTCGCTGATTGGCACCCAGGGCAATAAGCGCCCGCCGGGTAAACGGGTAACGGGTGCAGATGGCGTGCTGCGTACTTGGCTGGGGGTGCATTTCCTCGGCACGATTTTGAATCTTTCCACGGTGTTTATGGTGGGCGACCGCTTGGCCCGCCGTGCGCCGTTAACCACACCGCAGCTATTGGCGTTGAACCGTGGGCTGAGCAGCGCCGCCCTCTGGTCGCCTTTCTTTGCTTCCATGGCGGTAGTGATTGCCCTGGTGCCTTCGGTGCAGTACGCCCAGATTGCCGTGGTGGGTTTTCCGATTGCCATTCTCTCAGGGCTATTAACCACGCTAGAGCTGCGGCGGCGGTTTGATTTAACCGAGGTGGATGGCTTTTCGCTTTCGCCCCGCAGCCTGCTCATGCCTGCGGGCATGGCGGCGTTGGTGATGCTGTTTCACTTCTGGATCACGCCGTCGCTCACCATTGTCAGCATTATTACTTTTTTGCTGCCGGGGGTGGCGCTGTTAAGCAACCTGCGGGAAGGCCCGCGCTTTACCCTGCGGCGCATTCGACAGCACACCGTGACCCGGCTGCCCGCCATGCGTGGGGAAATTTCGCTGTTTTTAGCGGCGGGGTTATTAACATTAGGGCTTTCGACGCTGGTGGCTGCCGCTGCGGGCGATGAGTGGACGCTGTTCGCCCGCTTTGGCACGTGGCAGGCCATGGCTAGCTTTGCTGCCATTACGCTCAGCGCGCTGGTGGGGCTACACCCGATTATTGGCGTTTCCGTGCTGGCGTCTGTTTTGGATTTAACCGGTGGCGAGCAAACGCTGTTTGCCTTTGTGGCGCTAAGCGCCTGGGCGGTGGGCACCAGCGTGGGGCCGCTTTCCGGTATTAACCTTTCCTTGCAGGGGCGTTATGGGGTGAGCGGTTATCGCATGATGAAAGATAACCTGCCCTACGCGGCGATGATGAGCCTGCTCTCGCTGGGGGCGATTGCAGGCTTAAGCGCTTGGCTAGGTTAAAAATCAGGTTTCGATGATTTTATTGGGGAAGCGGTAGAAGTAGCGGTGGCCGCACTGGTGGCAGGGTTCTAGCCGGGCTACGTCGTTGAACATGACCTGGGTATCGCAGTGGGTGCAGGCCATTAAACCGGGGGCGGCGATTTCGCCTTCGCAGTAGTCGGCGCGGGCGGCTTCTAGGTCATCTTCGAAGCGTTCGCGGTCTACCACGCTGCGGTCGGCAATCGAAAGCAGCGATTCCGCCACTCGGCGGGAGAGCTGATCAATATCAATGCCTAGCCAGCTGGCGACCTGCTTGCCGGTATCCGCCATGTAGTAGCGCATGTCTTTTAGGTCGCGCTCTACCCAGGCGCGCAGCAGGGCAAGCTCGTCTTTGGTGTACTCTTCAAGCTCTGCTTCAAAGGCAACAGCGTCGTCCAAATCCTTTTGCAGGTTATCCCAGGTGAGCTCGTTGGCGCCGCCTTGCATGCGTTCCAACAGGCGCTCGTAGCCTTCGCGAAGGCGGTGATCGTTATGTTTTTCCATGGGTCCTCTCCTTTTGTTGCCACAGGTGCTGCCTATCATCGGCTAGCCGTTCAAGGATACACCTGCATAGGATACAATCGACGTTACTTATCTGACAGTCGTCATCTACTATTCACTTTGCGCCCTTTTTGGGCGAATGACCCCAAGGCATTGAAAACACCGATGGACGCACATTACAGCCCCCGTGATATCGAACGTGATGCTCAGCAGTACTGGGACAAGCACCAGTGCTTTAAAGCCGTAGAAGACGCCAACCGCGAAAAGTTCTACTGCCTATCCATGTTCCCCTACCCCAGCGGCAAGCTGCACATGGGCCACGTGCGTAATTACACTATCGGCGACGTTGTCTCACGTTTCCAGCGCATGCAGGGTAAAAATGTCATGCAGCCCATGGGTTGGGATGCGTTCGGGATGCCGGCGGAGAATGCCGCGATTCAAAACCAGGTGCCGCCCGCTAAGTGGACCTATCAAAACATTGATTACATGCGCAACCAGTTGAAGGCA
The DNA here is from genome assembly GCF_046536035.1 of Halomonas sp. SIMBA_159. Classification (NCBI taxonomy): domain Bacteria; kingdom Pseudomonadati; phylum Pseudomonadota; class Gammaproteobacteria; order Oceanospirillales; family Halomonadaceae; genus Halomonas; species Halomonas sp. SIMBA_159. The sequence continues at coordinate 87,952 of NZ_JAWJBT010000007.1, read as the reverse complement.
TTGGGCTTTGCCTACGACTGGAGCCGCGAATTCGCCACCTGCGATACCAGCTACTACCGCTGGGAGCAGTGGTTCTTCACCAAGCTGGTAGAAAAAGGCTTGGTGTATAAGAAGATGTCCACGGTGAACTGGGACCCGGTCGACCAAACCGTCCTCGCCAACGAGCAGGTCATCGACGGCTGCGGCTGGCGTTCCGGCGCGCCGGTAGAGCGTAAAGAGATCCCGCTGTGGTTCTTGAAGATCACCTACTACGCCGATGAGCTGCTGGCAGATTTAGATAACGTCGAGTGGCCCGAGCAGGTCAAAACCATGCAGCGCAACTGGATTGGTAAATCCCGTGGCGTCGAGCTGAGCTTTGATATTAAAGCCGCCGATGGCAGCGCCTGCGAGCCGCTGGCGGTGTACACCACCCGCCCGGATACGCTGATGGGCGTGACCTACGTGGCCGTGGCCGCTGGCCACCCGCTGGCGAAACAGGCCGCCGAGCAGAGCAGCGAGCTAGCGGCGTTCTGTGAAGAGTGCGCCAAAGGCGGCACCTCTGAAGCGGAAATGGCCACCAAAGAGAAGCTGGGCATGGCCACGGGCCATAAAGCCATTCACCCGTTAAGCGGTGAAGAAGTGCCGGTATTCGTGGCTAACTTCGTACTGATGGAGTTCGGCACCGGCGCGGTCATGGCCGTACCCGCCCACGACCAGCGCGACTGGGAGTTTGCCACCAAGTACGGCGTTGAGCTGAAGCCGGTAGTGGCCGACGCGCACGGCAATACTCCAGATATCTCGGAAGGCGCTTACACCGAGCACGGTACGCTGATTCATTCCGGCGAGTTCGATGGCCTGGAATTCCAAGCCGCGTTCGATGCCATTGCCGCCAAACTGGCCGAGCTGGGCCGTGGCGAAGTAAAAACCAACTACCGCCTGCGCGATTGGGGTATTGCCCGCCAGCGTTACTGGGGCGCGCCGATTCCGGTGAAGTACGGCCCGGAAGGTCAAACCGTGCCGCTCTCCGATGAAGAGCTGCCCGTCGCGCTGCCCATGGAAGTCACCGTGGATGCCTCCGGCTCGCCGCTGAAGAAGATGCCCGAGTTCTCCGAGCTGGGCGATGGCTGGGTGCGTGAAACCGACACTTTCGATACCTTTATGGAGTCTTCCTGGTACTTCGCCCGCTTCTGCTGTGCGGATAACCACGAATCGATGCTGGATGAGCGCGCCAACTACTGGCTGCCGGTGGATCTCTACATTGGCGGTATCGAGCACGCGATTCTGCACCTGCTCTACGCCCGCTTCTTCCACAAGCTGCTGCGCGATTTCGGCATGGTCGATTCCGACGAGCCGTTCCAGCAGCTGCTCACCCAAGGCATGGTGATCGCCGAAACCTTCTACCGCATTAAAGATAACGGCGGTAAAGAGTGGTTTAACCCCGCCGATGTGGAAGTGAAGCGTGATGAGAAAGGCCGCCCGCTGAGCGCCATGTTGATGAGCGACGGCCAGCCCGTTGAGATGGGCGGCATCGAGAAGATGTCCAAGTCGAAGAACAACGGCGTTGATCCACAGTCGATGATCGACAAGTTCGGTGCCGACACCGTGCGCCTGTTTATGATGTTTGCCGCGCCCCCTGAGCAGTCGCTGGAGTGGTCAGATTCTGGCGTTGAAGGCGCGCACCGCTTTATGAAGCGCGTGTGGCGTCAGGTGAGCGAGCATCTGGAAGCGGGCACTCCAGGCACATTGAACGTCGATGCACTCAACGACGACCAAAAAGCACTGCGCCGCAAAACCCACGAAACCATTAAGAAAGCCAGCGACGACATTGGCCGCCGCACCACCTTCAACACCGCCATTGCCGCAGTGATGGAGCTTTCTAACGCGGTCGCCAAGTTCGACGATACGTCCGAACTGGGCCTCGCGGTTAGCCGTGAAGCGCTGGAAGCTTGCGTGCTGCTGCTGGCCCCGATTACCCCGCACCTGTGTCACACCCTGTGGCAGCAGTTGGGCCATGAGCAGCCCGCTATTGAAGCCCAGTGGCCGAAAGTAGACGAAGCCGCCCTGGCCCGCGACAGCATCGAGCTGGTGGTACAGGTGAACGGTAAACTGCGCGCCCGCCTGGAAGCACCGGCCAGCGCCGACAAAGCCGCCATCGAGCAGTTGGCGATGGAAAGCGAAAACGTCCAGCGCCATTTGGAAGGCAAAACGGTTCGTAAAGTGATCGTGGTGCCCGGCAAGCTGGTTAACATTGTGGTGAGTGGATGAAGCCAGCCCAACCCATAACGCGCCGTCGTTTCCTCGCGCTTAGCATCGCCGCCTCGGCGGCGGTGCTGCTCAGCGGCTGCGGGTTCCGCCTGCGCGGTACGGAATCCATGCCGCGCCTGCCTGCACTCGCGTTGGAAGGTAACGATAACAGCGCCCTCGCCCAGCAACTGCGTACTCGGCTGCTGCAGTTAGGCACCGAGGTAGAGAGCGGCGCGCCCTGGCGCGTCACTCTGGGCACGCCTTCGCTACAGGAGCGGCGCATTGGCACCGATGGCCGCGCCAGCCGCGAGCATGAGCTAACGCTTAGCACCACGCTCTCGGTACAGCAGCGGGATACCAACGCCTACGCGCTTAATAACACCACCCTGGCCACCAGCACGCGGATTCGCGTGAGCGATGATGACCTGCTGAACCGGGAAACGCTGTTTCAAGAGGCAGAGCAAACGCTTACCCGCCAGCTGGCTCAGCGTATTGTGGAACGCCTGGCTAATCTTGAGGCGTTGCGGTGAAGGTATTTGCCGACCAATTACCCGCCGCCCTGGCCAAAAAACTGCCTAAAGCGGTGATTGTGGCAGGCGATGAGCCGCTACAGCACCGCGATGCCTGCGACGCGGTGCGCGCCGCCGCCCGCCAAGCGGGCATAGAAGAGCGCGAAGTGCTGGATGTAGAGCCCAACTTTGCCTGGGGGCGGCTCTTGGAAACCGCTAGCAACCTCTCGCTGTTTGCGACCAGCAAACTGTTAGAGCTGCGCTTAGGCACCCAAAAGTTAGGTCAAGAAGGCAGTAAGGCGCTCGCTCAATACGCGGAAATGATGGATGGCAGCGATGACCTGCTGCTGGTCAGCATGGGCAAGGTGGATGCCAAGCAGCAGAAAAGCGCCTGGTTCAAAGCATTAGATAAGCAGGGAATCTTTGTTCCCGTATGGCCGGTCGATGCCTCACGGCTTGGCTATTGGCTGCGGGATAGAGCGTCTCACCACGGCCTGCAAATTGACCTGGAAGCGGCCCGGCTGCTGGGTGAACGCACCGAAGGCAACCTGCTAGCGGCTGATCAAGAGCTGCAAAAGTTGGCGTTGATCTACCCGGCCAATACCCGGCTCAACGTCGAACATATTGCCCAAGGCGTGGAGGACAGCACACGTTTTGATGTCTTCAACTTGGCGGATGCGTGCTTAAAAGGTGAACCCAGCCGCGCCTCGCGCATTGTGAACGGCCTAAAAAGCGAAGGCGTCGAAGCGCCGATTGTACTGTGGGCGCTTACCCGTGAACTGCGTACCCTGCTGTCGCTGCATCAGCATTTGGACCAAGGCCAAAGCTTCGAGCACGCCTGCAAAACCCAAAAGCCGATGATTTTTGATAAGCGCCGCCCTGCGTATCAAAAAGCCATTAGCCGCCTTTCCATGAAGCGTTTACACAAACTGCTTTTAATGGCTCAGCGTTTGGATTTAGCGGTGAAAGGCGCTTCCGCCGTGCCGCTTTGGCCGGGGCTGCACGACCTAGCCATGACCATGGCAGGCGCGAAAGGCATCCTGGCGGAAACGCCCTGGACCTATCGCATTAGTGCAAATAATTAGCACTTTGCATTTTTGCCTTAAAACCGCTGCTGTTTGTTTCTATACTATTCAACAGGCTACTAACGGCCTGCTCCCCCGATAAGTCTAAGGATGAAGACGATGAAAACAGTGCGTGCTTACCTCTCGACCCTTTTGATTGCTGCGTTAGTGCTTGCCAGCCTGCCCGTTGTGGCGGCTCCTACCGCCCCGCAAGGCATGGATCTGGTATCAACGCAGTCTGTTTTAGCAGGCGACCGTGCCGGTGCGGACCGCGAGCGTATCAATGAAATCCTCGCCCGTGCCGATGTGCAAGATCAACTGCTAAAGCAGGGTGTTAATCCTGACGACGTTGAAGCGCGTGTCGCGGCCCTAAGCGATGCCGAAGCCCAGCAAATGGCGCAACAGCTTGAGCAACTGCCTGCCGGTGCCGGTGTGATCGGTGCGCTGTTTGCAGTATTTGTGATTCTGCTGGTAACGGACATTCTCGGCCTGACCGATGTTTACCCGTTCACACGCTAATTCATCCGCGATGATGAACCGTTATGTTAACGCCCGCACTGCGGGCGTTTTACTGTTAAGCCTTCTGATAGTGCTGTTAACCGGCTGCGCACGAAGCCCGGTACTGCTTGAGAGCACCAAGGCCAGCCTTACCCCGCAAACCGAGCTTACCGAGGTGCCGTTTTTCGCCCAGACGGAATACCAGTGCGGCCCCGCCACCCTGGCCATGGTGCTCAATCACGAAGGCGTAGAGGCTAGCGTAGACGAGCTGATTCCTCAGGTATTCTTGCCAGGGCGTGACGGCAGCGTGCAACCGGAAATGCTGGCCACGGTGCGCCGCTACGAACGGCTGGCCATACCCATCCGCGGCACCATGGATGCACTACTGACGCATTTAGAAGCAGGCGACCCGGTGGTAGTGATGCAGAACCTTGCCCTGCCCGCTTTTCCCATGTGGCACTACGCGGTGGCGATTGGCTTTGATTTGCCCAACGAGACGCTGACACTGCGCAGCGGTGAAATTGAGCGGCACACCCTGTCGTTTAGCCGTTTTGATGCTACCTGGGCGCGCTCTGAGCGCTGGGGGTTTGTGGTTAGCGAGCCGGGCAGCCTCCCGGAGGCTGTTACTGCCCGCAATGCGCTAGAAGCGATTAGCGCCTTTGAAGAGCAGCATGGGCCTGTAAAAGCGCTCAGCAGTTGGCAGGCGTTTGGCGAACGCTTCCCCGCCAACCCGTTGGGGCAGTTCGCGTTAGGCAATGCGCTTTACGCAGCAGAACAACCACAGGCAGCATTAGATGCGTTTGAAGCCGCTACCCAGCTAGACCCCGCCATGGGGGCCGCGTGGCTAAACTTAGCCATCCTGCAGCTTCAGCAAGAGAACAGCACCGCCGCTAGGGAATCACTACGCCAAGCCGCTTCACTAGAAGGCGAATGGCAGCCCCGCGCTCAGCAGCTGTTGGAATCGCTATAGAGGGCATGGCTAACGGAAGGTGATGGTAAAAACACGAAGGGGGCACAGCGCCCCCTTTTTGTGGCCGCTTAAAAGACGCGGTTTAAGCCATTTTGCGCCGCCACTCGGTAGGCTTCCGCCATGGTCGGGTAGTTGAAGGTGGTGTTCACGAAGTACTTCAGAGTATTCGCTTCGCCCTTCTGCTGCATAATCGCCTGTCCGATATGCAGAATCTCGGAAGCTTGGTCGCCAAAGCAGTGAATGCCCAGAATCTCTAGCGTGTCTTGGTGGAACAAGATTTTTAGCATGCCCACCGTATCGCCAGTGATCTGGGCGCGAGCGGTGTCTTTAAAGAACGCTTTGCCCACTTCGTAGGGTACTTTGGCCTCAGTCAGCTCACGCTCATTGGGACCAAAGGAGCTGATTTCTGGAATGGTATAGATACCGGTCGGAACATCGCTAACGAAGCGGTACTCTTTTTCCAGCAGCTCGTTGCAGGAGTTCAGGCCTTGGTCATAAGCGGCACTGGCCAAGCTTGGCCAACCAATCACGTCGCCCGCCGCGTAAATATGCGGAATCGACGTACGGTAGTGCTCATCCACACTGAGCTGACCACGCCCATTGGCTTCCATACCGATATTCTCAAGCCCTAAGCTATCGGTGTTGCCGGTACGGCCGTTGGCCCATAAGAAGGCATCGGCGCGAATTTTCTTACCGGATTTCAGGCGTACCACTACGCCTGCTTCGTCGCCCTCTACACTGGCATACTCTTCGTTATGACGAATCAGCACGCCGTGCTTACGCAGGTGGTAAGAGAGCGCGTCACTGATCTCATCGTCCAGGAACGACAGCAGGCTATCCCGGTTGTTGATCAGATCTACCTTCACGCCTAATCCCGAAAAGATAGAAGCGTACTCACAGCCGATAACGCCCGCGCCGAAAATTACCAGCGTACGCGGTGTGTGGGAAAGGCTTAGGATAGTATCGGAGCAGTAGATACGCGGATGGCGGAAGTTGATATCCGCAGGGCGATAGGGGCGCGAACCGGTGGCAATGACGATTTTTTTGGCCACCAACTCTTCCATACCCTCTTGGCGGTCACGCACTACAACGGTGTGCTCGTCTTTGAAGCGGGCGACGCCGTGGAACAGGTCAATGCGGTTACGCGCATAAAAAGTGGTGCGCATTTCAACCTGTTTGTCGATGGTACCGCGCGAGCGCTCCATGACTTTCGGGAAGGAGAACCAGCGGGGTTCACCGATGTCGCGGAACATGCGGTTGGTATTGAACGCCATGATCTGCTTGACCTGATGGCGCAGCGCTTTTGACGGAATGGTGCCCCAGTGGGTGCAGTTACCCCCTACCTGGGCCTGCTTCTCAATAATCGCCACCCGCATACCGTGCTTTGCAGCATTAATGGCCGCGCTTTCCCCGGCGGGGCCGGTACCGATCACCACGACATCGTAATTGTGAACCGCCATACGGTTTGGATCTCCTTGTTCCCTGTCATCATGCACTCATTAGCACATACGTAAACGCCCGCGATTAAGCGAGCGTTTGAGGTTATGTCACGCGTAGCATCAGCGGTTAGCGGCGCGTTGCGTCGTAACCTAGGTCGGCGCCACGGCTTTCATCACTGCGACGGCGTACGCTGCCGCGTTTGCGGTTCTCTTCTTCGCACACTTCATCTTTACCGCCGCAGATATCGCAGCCATCTTTCATTCCGATTTGATTAAGCCCACCGCAAGAACCTGCAATGGGTTTACGCCCCATCAGCACGCCAACGGCCATCGCACCCATAATCAGTGCCATAAAGCCAAATACCAGTAGCCAAATTGCCATGTTGTCCTCCCAGCATTGCATCAAGTGCCACACTTCTCGACAACGGTCATGCCGATAAGTGCCTGAACATTTGACGCCTATTGTACCCCAGCCGCTACAAAATGATCAGGCATGGCGTAGTTTTTCGGCATTGTGAGCACAAAACAATAGTGTCCACAAAACAAACGGGGCTAGCCCAAAGGCTAGCCCCGTTACTAACGCGTGCGTGAACGCAGCATTAGCCGCCGAAGTCATCCAGCAGGATGTTTTCTGGCTCAACGCCCATATCAAGCAGCAGCTTAATAACAGAGGCGTTCATCATGGGCGGTCCACACATGTAGAACTCACAATCTTCAGGCGCAGGGTGGTCCTTCAGATAGTTTTCGTACAGCACGTTGTGGATGAAGCCTGTCGGCCCTTCCCAGTTGTCTTCCGGCTGCGGATCGGAGAGTGCCAAGTGCCACTCAAAGTTCGGGAACTCTTCCGCCAGCTGGTCGTACTCTTCGTTGTAGAACGTTTCACGCCAGGAGCGTGCACCGTACCAGAACGAAATTTTACGCGTCGACTGCAGACGCTTGAGCTGGTCGAAGATATGGCTACGCATCGGGGCCATACCTGCACCACCACCGATGAAGACCATTTCGGCATCGGTATCGCGCGCGAAGAACTCACCAAACGGACCCATCACGGTCACTTTGTCACCCGGCTTCAGGCTGAATACGTAGGTAGACATCAGACCCGGCGGATGGCTGGTGCCAGGAGGCGGCGTTGCGATACGAATGTTGAACTTGAGGAGGCCTTTCTCTTCCGGATAGTTCGCCATGGAGTAGGCGCGGATGACTTCCTCGTTGTTCTTGTGGGAAATATCGAACAGACCAAACTTTTCCCAGTCGCCACGGTACTCTTCTTCGATATCGAAATCAGAGAACTTGATGTCGTAGGGCGGTGCAACCAGCTGAACATAACCACCGGCACGGAAGGCAACTTCTTCACCTTCAGGCAGTTTCAGGTTCAGCTCTTTGATAAAGGTCGCGACGTTCGGGTTGGCCGTGACTTCGGTTTCCCACTTCTTCACGCCGAAGACTTCTTCCGGCACTTCTACTTTCATGTCCTGTTTCACAGGAACCTGACAAGAGAGGCGCCAGCCTTCTTTCTTCTCACGCATGGTGAAGTGCGACTCTTCGGTCGGCAGGATAGAACCGCCGCCCTCTTCCACTCGGCACTTACACTGGGCGCAAGAACCGCCGCCACCGCAAGCTGAAGAGAGGAAAATACCGTTGGCCGCCAGGGTGTTCAGAAGCTTGCCGCCGGCCTGGGTCTTCAGGGTGTGCTCGGGGTCGCCGTTGACTTCAATTGTCACGTCCCCGCTACTCACTAGCTTGCTGCGCGCTGCCAGAATGATCGCCGTTAAGCTAATAACGATGACCGTGAACATGACAACACCGAGCAAGATGACAGATGTATCAACCATGTCGGTTTCCTATTGCTGAAGGTTTTATGTACCTCGGCAGCCTAGGGCTGCCGAGAAAACCGGCTCCGATTAAAGCTGAATGCCTGAGAAGGACATAAAGCCCAAGGACATTAAGCCAACGGTGATAAACGTAATGCCAAGACCCTGCAGGCCACCAGGCACATCGCTGTACTTCAGCTTTTCACGAATACCTGCCAGAGCAGCAATTGCTAGCGCCCAACCGGTACCTGCGCCAAAGCCATAAACCACGGCTTCACCGAAGTTGTAACTACGCTCAACCATGAACAGTACGCCACCAAGAATGGCGCAGTTTACGGTGATCAGCGGTAGGAACACGCCCAGCGCGTTGTAAAGCGACGGTACGTACTTATCAAGGAACATTTCCATGATCTGTACCAGTGCCGCGATAACACCGATGTAAGAGAGCAGACCCAGGAACGACAGGTCGATATTCTCTGCACCGCTAATGCCGGTCCAGGTCAGCGCCCCTTCCTGCAGCAGGTAAGTGAATACCAGGTTATTGACCGGAACAGTAATCGTCAGTACGACGATAACCGCGATACCCAGACCAATTGCAGAGGACACCTTCTTAGATACCGCAAGGAACGTACACATGCCCAAGAAGAAGGCGAGTGCCATGTTCTCAACAAATACCGAAGCAACGAAAAGGCTTAGATAATGTTCCATGTTACACGGCCTCCTTCGGCTTGGTGTTGTGCTTCATCTTGAACTCGTTCTCTTCCACCTGCTCGGGGTTGACAGAGCGCAGCACCCAAATCAACAAGCCGATGATGAAGAAAGCAGACGGCGGCAGCAGCAGCAGGCCGTTGGGTACGTACCAACCACCGTTCTGGATGGTCGGAAGCACTGTGAAACCAAACACGCTGCCAGCACCCAGCAGTTCACGAACGAAACCAACGACCATCAGCACGAAGCCGTAACCCAGGCCGTTACCGATACCGTCCAGGAACGACATGCCCGGCGTGTTGGACATTGCGAAACCTTCCGCACGACCCATCACGATACAGTTAGTGATGATCAGACCCACGAAAACCGACAGCTGCTTAGACATTTCATAAGCGTAGGCTTTCAGGATCTGGTCAACCACGATTACCAACGAGGCAATAATGGTCATCTGAACAATGATACGGATCGAGGATGGAATATGGTTCCGGATTAACGATACGAACAGGTTCGAGAAAGACGTTACAAAAATTACCGCCAGGGCCATAACCAGCGACACGCTCATGCTGGTGGTGACCGCCAACGCAGAACAGATCCCCAAAATTTGTAGCGCAATGGGGTTGTTCTTAAAAATCGGCGCCGTTAAAACGCCTTTTGCATTTACATCCGCCATGATCAGGCCCCCTCAACGTCGTCGAAGTCAGTCTCGGTGTCTTCGGCGTCTGATGGCTCGGTACCGCTGCGGAATTTAGCGAGGTAAGAAGCAAAGCCCTCTTCACTCAGCCAGAACTGCAGCATATTGGTCACGCCGTTACTGGTCAGCGTGGCACCGGAGAGCGCATCGACTTCGTGCTCGTTACTCGCGCCGCCTTTGGTCAGGTGGATTTCAGGAGAGAGGTCGCCCTCTTCACTGTAAATCTCTTTACCTTCCCACTGTGCTTGCCAGCGCGGGTTGTTTACTTCGGCACCTAGACCCGGCGTTTCCGCGTGATCGTAGTAGGTGATACTGACGATGGTGTTGCCGTCGCCTTCAACCGAAAGGAAGCCCATCATGCGGCCCCACAGGCCTTGACCACGAATCGGCAATACAATCTGGTCAGGATTTTCAGCGTCGCCCACGAGGTAAACGGTCGCAAAGTTTTCTACCTGAGACAGACCCGCGATATCACGGTCGCCAGACAGCGTGCGGCCAGTTGCCGGGTCACGCGCTGCCTCAAAACCATCATAGGTGTCGGGGTCGAACTGGTCGGAGTACTCTCCGGTTTCCAGCTCAACAACACGGGCAGTAATCTGGGTGCTGAACGCGTCTTCCACATCCATACCCGGCTCGTATAAACGCGCCACGTTGAGGATGTTGGTTTTACGGTCAAGCTCCTGATTGAGCTGCTGCGCTGGGCGCAGTGCCACGGCCGCCGTCGAAACGATGACCGAACACACGATACACAGCGAGAAAGCGACAATCAGAACTTTCTTGATGGAGTTGTTACCTTGTGCCATTAGGCTGTCTCCTCGGCCGGTACGCCAGTACGCTTGAGACGGCGCTTAACATTGGCCTGGACGAAGTAATGATCGATCAGCGGTGCAAACAGGTTGGCGAACAGAATCGCCAGCATGATGCCTTCCGGGAATGCCGGGTTCACCACACGAATCAGTACCGTCATCACACCAATCAGCGCACCAAACACCAGGCGGCCTTGGTTGGTCATGGCAGAAGACACGGGGTCAGTCGCCATAAATACCATACCAAAGGCAAACCCACCGATGACGAGGTGCCAGTACCAGGGCATCGCGAACATGGCGTTGGTTTCAGAGCCGATCAGGTTGAACAACGTGCTGGTGATCACCATGCCCAGGAACACGCCCAGCATGATTCTCCAGTTGGCAATCTTGGTCCACAGCAACACCGCAGCACCAATTAAGATGGCCAGGGTTGACACTTCACCAACAGAACCCGGTACGAAGCCAAGGAAGGCATCCCACCAGCTGAAGGTGTTTGTCAGCGCAGACATGCCGTCTTGGAACGCCAGTGACAGTGCGGTCGCACCGGTGTAGCCATCCGCAGCAACCCATACCGCATCACCGGAGATTTGCGCCGGATAGGCAAAGTACAGGAACGCACGGCCAGTCAGAGCGGGGTTCAGGAAGTTTTTACCCGTACCGCCGAAGATCTCTTTACCGATCACCACACCAAAGGTGATACCGAGCGCTACCTGCCACAGCGGAATGGTCGCTGGCAGAATCAACGCGAACAGTACTGAAGTGACGAAGAAGCCTTCGTTGACTTCGTGGCCGCGCTTGATGGCGAACATCACTTCCCAGAAACCACCCACAACGAAGGTCACGAGGTAGATAGGCAGGAAGTAGGTGGCGCCGAGCACAAAGTTTGCCCAGAGGCTGCTGGGATCATGGCCACCCGCGAGGGTCATCATGATGGCTTCACGCCAGCCATTCATGGAGGCGTAGCCTGCATCAATGGCGGTGTTCGCCTGCCAGCCTGCGTTCCACATACCGAAGAACATGGCCGGGAAAGTACACATCCACACGGTGATCATGATGCGCTTTAGATCAATGCCATCACGAACGTGAGAGGTGGTTTTAGCAACGCTGGGGGGAGAGTAGAAAATGGTATCTACCGCTTCGTAAAGCGGGTAGAACTTCTCGTACTTGCCACCTTTATGGAAGTGCGGCTCGAGATTATCGAGTGTTTGTCGAATACCCATCATCAGGCCTCTTTCTCGATCATGGTGAGATTGTCACGCAGGATGGGGCCGTACTCATATTTGCCAGGGCAAACATAGGTACACAGCGCCAGATCCTCTTCGTCCAGCTCAAGACACCCAAGCTGCATGGCAACCTCAATGTCGCCCACAATCAGCGAACGCAGCAGCTGTGTTGGCATTACATCCAACGGCATGATGCGTTCGTAATTACCCACCGGCACCATGGCTCGCTCAGAACCATTGGTTGACGTTGTCGGTGCGTAGTTGCTCAGGCCTTTAAATTTGGAAAGATAAATGCCCATGACGGAGTGGCGGTTCGCTCCGGGGGACAACCATCCCATAAAGGTGCGCTTGTTACCCTCTTCCAGCAAACTGATTTGGTTATGGAAACGTCCCAAATATGTCAGTTTGCCTTCAGCAGCAGCACCAGAAAATACCGAGCCGGAAATCACGCGGGTGTCATCAGGTTTGATGACTTCACCTGCCAAGAGTTCCTGAGTACTGGCACCCACACGGGTACGCAGAATGCGCGGTTTTTCAGCACGCGGGCCACCTACCGCAATGATACGGTTTACGTCCAGCTTACCTTCTACGAACAGCTTGCCGAAGGCAATCACGTCCTGATAACCGATGTGCCACACTTTCTTGTGCAGCGCCACGGGCGAGAGGTAGTGAATGTGTGTGCCTACCAAGCCAGCCGGATGCGGCCCAGCAAAGCTTTCGGTTTTTACGCCGCTAAAATCACTGCCCGGAATCGAGGCGTTAGCACCCGTGCACAGAAAAACGTTGCCCTCGGTCAGGCGGGTTAGCACCTTGAGGCCGTCTTCAAATGCTTGGGCATTTTCGTTGATGATAAAACCAGGGTCAGCGCTTAATGGATGCGTATCCACAGCGGTGACAAAGATATCGGCAGGAACGCTATCGATAGCTGGCGTGCGTGAGAAAGGACGGGTGCGCAAAGCAGTCCAGAGTCCTGACTCAACAAGCTGATCAACAACGAGTTGACGATCAAGCTGTCCTAAAGCACCACGATCATGAGAAGCAAATGTCATCGCTTCTTCATTTTCATCGACTTTAATAACCACAGACAGCAAACGACGTTTTTCGCCACGGTTAATAGCGACTACTTCACCACCGGCGGGCGCGGTAAAACGCACGCCATCAATTTTCTTGTCGGTGAAGAGCAGCTGGCCTAGTTTGACCTTGTCCCCTTCCTGAACTTCCATCGTTGGCTTCATGCCAACGTAGTCAGTGCCCAGGATTGCCACGTGACGCACAGGCTGCGCATCTTCAATACGCTGCTCGGGCGCTCCCGTGATGGGGAGATCCAGGCCTTTTTTGACTTCGATCATAGTCTCGCCCAGTTGATGGATCGGATATACGAAGGTAAGGGGTTCGAATGCTTATTTTCTGCTCAGCGAATTATTATTTTCTGCTCAGATTGTTACCAGTCAGGCCCAAGCAAGCTTGAACCACCCCGAAAAATCTATCGTATTATAAAGACAAGCGCGGCCAATGACCACATCCCTGACGGCCTCCAAAAGTGCTATATCACCAGCTAGGCTATTTGTTTCTGGTACAAAAAACGCCACCCGAAGGTGGCGTTGATGCCCAGTCATGCTGTTAAGGCCCTACATTAGCCTCTTGCAGGCATATAAGGGATTAGTGCGACTGGTGGGGCAGCTTCAAGAATTCCACATTAGACATATGTTGCAGAATACGAATAACTTGGCAGCTGTAGCCAAATTCGTTGTCGTACCACATATAAACCACGGCATGGTTGCCGTTAGCAATCGTCGCTTTGGCATCCACGATGCCCGCATGGCGGTTGCCGACGAAATCAGAAGAGACGACTTCCGCCGAATCGACAAAATCGATCTGCTTTTGATAGGCCGAATCAATGGACATACGACGCAGGTAGTCATTGAGCGCGGCTGCATCCGTGCCCTTCTCTAGCGTCAGGTTCAAAATCGCCATGGAAACGTTAGGTGTCGGTACGCGAATGGCGTTACCGGTCAGCTTACCTTCCAGCTCAGGCAGCGCTTTAGCAACGGCTTTTGCGGCACCTGTTTCGGTCAACACCATGTTCAGCGCAGCGCTACGACCACGACGATCACCTTTGTGGAAGTTATCAATCAGGTTTTGGTCGTTGGTATAGGCATGAACCGTTTCCACATGACCTGTCACAACGCCGTACTCATCGTTGAGCACTTTCAGCACCGGCACAATGGCATTAGTGGTACACGAGGCCGCTGATACGATGCGGTCATTATCACCAATGGTTTCGTGGTTAATGCCGAAGACGATATTTTTAATATCGCCTTTACCTGGCGCTGTGAGCAGCGCTTTTGCCACCCCTTTACACTCAAGATGCTGGCCAAGGCCGGCTTCATCGCGCCAAATACCGGTGTTGTCGACGACCACCGCGTTATGAATATCGTAAACGGTGTAATCAATCTCGCTGGGGGAATCAGCGTAAATCACCTGCACAACGTTGCCATTAATGGTCAGCGTGCTCGCATCAGCATCGACGCTAATGGTGCCGTCAAACGGGCCATGCACGGAGTCGCGACGCAGCAAGCTGGCGCGCTTCTCAAGGTCTTTCGCTACATCACCACGGCCACGCACTACAATGGCGCGCAGGCGCAACAGATTACCGCCCCCCGCCTTCTCGATCATTACACGTGCCAGCAAGCGCCCAATACGGCCAAAGCCGTACAGTACGACGTCTTGAGGTTCGCCTTTGCTACCCCCCGGCTGAAAACCGTCAACAATATCGCTTAACTCTTGGCGCAAAAAGGCATTCAGATCACCGCCGCCCTGGCGCTTAAAGTTAACGGCGAGCTTACCCACGTCGACATGCGCAGGCCCCAGGTTCATCTCACTCATCGCTTTAACGATGGGGTATGTATCCTCGACCGATAGCTCCGTACCTTCAATTTTGCGCACGAAACGGTGATCTTTAAGGATACGAATGACCGACCGCTTGATCAGAGAACGTCCGAACATAGTGGCAACAACGTTATTCTGGCGATAAAGCTGACCCACCAACGGGATCATTTGCTCAGCCAGAGTTTCATTGTGCTGCCATTCCTGGAAAACGTTTTCGAGAGCTTGCTGACTCACGTGCGGCCTCATTGGGTAATGAACGGGGAAATCAGAGGCATTATCCGGGGCTTATTAGAGGGCCGCAATGCATGGATAGTCGCACAACATGTAGGGGTATTACAGAAAATGGGGATTGACTACAAACTGTAATAATGCAGCCCAACGCTCACGCAAAGCCCGCTTAGGCCGAAAGGCTCTGCGTGAAAGGGCTGATCGTGTATCATCCAGGTTCCGTTTCAGCGCAAAACGATACCTTTTATGATGCCTTCTTTCTCTCTGCTCGAACCGCCTCAGCCGCAAGGGATTCGCGACACGCTCTATTTGCAAGCGCCGCCGGGCAGTGCGACGGCCCTGGCGCTCGCACAAGCAGCGTCAAGCGCGCCGCTACTGGTGATCACCCCCAACACTGCCAGCGCCCAGCGCTTAGAGCAGGACCTGGCTTTTTATAGCAGCGTGCCTGTGCTTCCCTTCCCCGACTGGGAAACGCTGCCTTACGATAGCTTCTCGCCTCACCAGGATATTATTTCAGCGCGCCTAAGAACCCTGCGCCAGCTCCAAGACGGCGTGCGCGGCATAGTCTTAGTGCCTATCAACACGCTGATGCAGCGCTTGCCACCGGTGTCATACATTGCAGGCCGCGTGATGACGCTTAATGCAGGCGCAACGCTTGACCGGGAAACGTTCCGCGAGTCCCTCTCGCGGGCGGGGTATCGTGCGGTGGAGACCGTTTACGAGCCGGGTGAGTATGCGATGCGCGGCGCGATTATTGACCTCTTTGCCATGGGCATGGATGAGCCAATCCGCATTGATTTGTTTGATGATGAAATCGACACCCTGCGCCACTTCGACCCTGGCAGCCAGCGCTCTACCGACAAAGTCGACACCATTGAGCTGCTGCCTGCCCATGAGTATTCGCTCAGCCGCAGTGCTATTGCCTGCTTTCGTGAGCAGTTTGAAACCCTGTTTGATGTCGACCCACGCCAGTGCCCGCTGTATAACGATGCGCTGAAAGCGATTCCCTCACCGGGGCTAGAACAGTATTTGCCGCTCTTTTTCGAGGAAACCGCCTCGCTGTTTGAGCATCTCACCGAAGACACTCGCATCGCCTTGCTCCCAGACGTTTTCCATGCGGCTGAGCAGCACTGGCAGTCGATTGAATCGCGCTATGAGAATTTAGGTGTTGACCCGACGCGGCCGCTACTACCACCTCACCGGGCGTTCTTCCCGGTCAACGAGGTATTTTCGGCTATTAAGGCACGGCCTCGCCTTGAGTTCACCGATGACGACAGCCAGCGCCATGCGCTTGCCCCTCTGGCACAAGCACTCCCCTCTCTGGCCATTAATGCGCGCGCCAAACAGCCGCTGAACGAGCTAAAGAGCTTTCTAGACAGCCACACCAAGACTCGCGTGCTGTTCGTGGCTGAATCGCGCGGGCGCAGAGAAGCGTTAGAAGAAGTACTGTCGCCGCTTAAACTCACGCTCCCCCACTGCGATAGCTTCCAAGCGTTTTTAGCCGGCAAAGAGCGCATCGCCATCACCGAAAGCCTAGTGGGCAGCGGCTTATGGCTCACCGAGCCGGACGTGGCGGTGATCAGCGAAACCGAGCTATTCGGCGATGTAGTCCGTCAAAGTCGTCGGCGCGAAAAAGCCACCGACGATAACGAGCTGGCAGTACGTCATCTTTCCGAGCTAAGAGAAGGCGCGCCAGTGGTTCACCAAGCCCACGGCGTCGGCCGCTACCTGGGGCTGGAAACGCTAGAGGCTGGCGGCCAGGCCAATGAGTTTTTGGCTCTCTCTTACGCTGACGGGGCCAAGCTTTATGTACCGGTAGACAGCCTGCATCTTATTTCACGCTATAGCGGTGCCGACGATGAGCTAGCTCCGCTGCATAAGCTAGGTTCAGACCAGTGGGAAAAAGCCCGCCGCAAAGCCGCAGAGAAGATTCGTGACACCGCCGCTGAGCTATTGGACATCTACGCCCGTCGAGAAGCACAAGAGGGAGTGGTGTACGAAACGCCTGGGGAGGAGTATGTCCGCTTTGCATCAAGCTTCCCGTTTGAGGAAACTCCCGACCAGCAGGCCGCCATTGAGGCCGTCATTGGCGACATGGTATCGCCCCAGCCAATGGATCGCGTGGTGTGCGGCGATGTCGGCTTTGGTAAAACCGAAGTCGCCATGCGCGCTGCCTTCTTGGCGGTACAATCCGGCAGGCAGGTTGTGGTGCTGGTACCCACCACGCTGCTAGCGCGCCAGCACTTTGAAAACTTCCGTGACCGCTTTGCCGACACCGCCGTGAATATCAGTTTGATCTCGCGCTTTACCGGCGGCAAAGAGATGACCCAGACCCTGGAGGGCATCAAGAGCGGCCAAACCGATATTGTTATCGGCACCCATAAGCTGCTCTCAAAAAGCGTCGAGCTGCCCAAAATGGGGCTACTGATTATCGATGAGGAGCACCGCTTCGGTGTGGCTCAAAAGGAGAAGCTGAAAACCCTGCGGGCGGAAATCGACATTCTCACGCTCACCGCCACGCCTATTCCGCGTACGCTGAATATGGCCATGAGCGGTATCCGTGACCTTTCCATCATCGCTACGCCGCCCGCACGACGCCTATCGGTCAAAACCTTCGTACAGCAGCGCGACAACAGCGTGATTAAAGAAGCGCTGCTCCGGGAGATTTTACGCGGTGGCCAGGTGTACTTCCTGCACAACGAAGTTAAAACCATTGAAAACGCCGCCGAGCAAATTCGCGAGCTAGTACCAGAAGCCCGCGTAGCAGTTGCCCATGGCCAGCTCCCAGAGCGCAGCCTTGAGCGCGTGATGTCGGATTTCTATCACCGCCGATTTAACGTGCTGGTTTGCTCAACGATTATTGAAACGGGGATTGACGTCCCCAGCGCCAACACCATTCTCATTGAACGCGCGGATAAGTTTGGCCTGGCCCAACTGCACCAGCTGCGCGGCCGCGTAGGGCGAAGCCACCACCAAGCCTATGCTTACCTGTTAACGCCAACGCCCAAAGCGATGACGCGCGACGCCGTCAAGCGGCTTGAGGCTATCAGCGCATCAGACGACCTTGGCGCAGGTTTTACCCTAGCAAGTCACGATATGGAAATTCGTGGCGCCGGGGAGCTGCTTGGCGACGAGCAGAGCGGCCAGATGGAAACCATTGGCTACACCCTTTATATGGAAATGCTGGACCGCGCGGTGAAAGCGATACGGGCAGGCAAAACCCCAAACATCGACGCCCCCTTCAACACCGGCGTTGAAATCAGCCTAAATCTGCCCGCACTGATCCCCGATGACTATATTCACGATGTGCAGCAGCGCTTAGTGATGTATAAACGCATCGCCAACACACAGTCTGATGCTGAATTGAAAGAGCTGCAGGTCGAGCTGATTGACCGCTTTGGCCTGCTACCGCAGCCGCTGAAAAACCTGATACGCCAAACCAAGCTACGTCATAGAGCAGAACAGCTCGGCGTGGCACGAATGGAAGCAGGCGAGCAACGCGGTCGCGTGATCTTTGATAGCACTACTCTGGTGGACCCGCTGACACTGGTCACCCTGATTCAAAAATCTCCACAGCACTACCGTTTAGACGGTTCCGACACCTTACGATTTGAATTTCCAATGGAAACGGTCGAACAGCGTTTTGAAAAGATTGAAACACTGTTAACGACCCTTAATCAAAAAGTAGCGGCGGCGTGAACCTTGGGGCAAACTTGCTACTAGGCAGCACATACTGGGCAGCACTCGCCGGGTCAGACAACACCGGTAACGTATGGCTGCCAGTAACCATGCTTACCAGCAGTGCATACATTGATTAGGATCGACCATGAACATTCGTAAGAACATTACCCTTTGGGGACCTACCAGCCTAGCAGTTCTGCTGGCAGCAAGCCTTGTGGGCCCAGTCTATGCACAGCCATCGGCCGACACCGAGCAGGCCGAAACCGCCGTTACCTTAACGGATGACGCCACCGCAAGTGCAGAACAGGTTGCCGACACGCGTGAACTGCCACGTGGCCACTTCCGCCTACCAGAACACGGCGACATTATTGGTGAGTACTACACCATCACCGTCGACAACCCTGAAGAAACGCTCATCGACATCGCTCGTCGCCATAATATTGGCTACGAAGAGATCCGCATGGCCAACCCCGATGTCAGCCTATGGGTACCCGGCGAAGGCACAGAAGTTGTGATTCCCGCACGCTATATTCTGCCGCCCGCCCCCCGTGAAGGCGTTGTCGTCAACCTTTCCGAGCTGCGCCTCTACTACTACCCCGCCGACAACCCGGGCATCGTTGAAACCTACCCGGTCAGCGTTGGTCGTGAAGAGTTTGCCACCCCGGTGGGCATTACTCGCACCACGGTAAAAGTGAAGGACCCTGCCTGGGCACCGCCAGCGTCCATGCGTCGTGAAGCAGCGGCACGTGGCGAGCCAGCACCAGCGATTGTTCCGCCAGGGCCAGATAACCCGCTGGGACGCCACGCGATCTTGCTGGCAATGCCTAGCTACCTGATTCACGGCACCAATCGCCCTGACGGCGTAGGCATGCGTGTCAGCCGCGGCTGTATTCGTATGTACCCGGAAGATATTGAATCGTTGTACGATCGCCTGCCTAGCGGTACTCAGGTCAACCTAATGGACGCGCCCTTTAAAGCAGGCTGGGCTGCCGATGGCACGCTGTTCGTGCAGTCTTATCCGCAGCTAGAAGAGAACGTCGGTGACTTCGAGCCGCTGCTGAATGCGATTGAGCGGGTTGCTGAGCTTGCAGAAGATCAAGCAGAAGTGGACTACGAACAGGTCAAGCGTGCCGTTGAAGCACCAGACGGTCGTTTTGTAGCCCTGTACGGCCCGCAGGCTCCAGCACCTGAGCCCGAACCAGAGCCGCAGCCTACCCAGCAGCTAGAGGGCATTCTGGAAGGCGTTGAGCTTTCCACTACGGTACGCGTTGAAGGCGACGCCTAACCGATACAAATGTCAGGCAATAAAAAACCCCGCCAAAGCGGGGTTTTTCACATCTACAGCGACCATCGAGAACTTAGAGAACTCGTTGGCCCAAGCAGAATTACTTCTGCATGGAACGCTGGAACATGCGGTTCATTTCTTCACGGTTCTGCTCAGACATCTGCAGGGCAGCTTGCGCGTCGCGCTGAGCTTGGTTTGCAGTGTTCAGAGCTTGTGAAGCCATGCTGCGTGCTTCTGCGGCATCAGCCTGTGCAGATTCAGCAGTCATGCGAACTTCTTCCAGAGCGCTGGTAGAAGCACAACCAGCCAGGATTGCCAGAGAAGCGGCAGCAGCGGTCATCTTCAGAGCAGTTTTAAAAGTCATAATGTTCTCCTTGAGTCTTCCTTGGGTACTACGTTAAGGGTACGACAAAAAATAAGGCTAAAGCGTTAGCTTAAGTTTGTCTACCTGCGATGCAGGTTCGTTACAGCGACTTGTACCAGGGTTACGTACCAAGGCACGCAAGTCAAACGCTGTTTTATAATAGACCACAGCGCTTGTCTATAGCCACATGCTCAAAACCTAGAACTTCCTTCAACTACACAAGCCTAGCGGATCACTACGCGAGTGCCAACATCTACTAATGCGGCCACGCGTTCAATTTCTTCATTGGTCACTGCCACGCACCCTTGGGTCCAGTGGTAGCTACCGTGAATATCTGGATCACCGCCGCCGAGCCCGTGAAGACCTATGGCTCCACCCAATGCAGTATTTTGCGGTGGCGAACCGTAACGACGATAGTGATCAAAGTAAGCTTCGTAATCCGCTTGGGAATAGATGCCTGCTTCGAGCGCCATGCGCGCGTGAGGTGGCGTAGGATAATCGATACCAATGAAGATATGCCACTGGCTTTCGTAATTAAATCGATTAATCCTAAATTCACCCAGTGGCGTGACGTTATCACCGCGTACTCGCTGGGTCTTGGCACCACCTCGCCCTAATGAAATCGGCGCAAACCTTTCCAACAACTCATTGCCACGAAATACGCTTAACGTGGCCTCTTTATCATCGATCAGCACCCACAACTCGCTGCTGTGACGCGGCACATGCGCCCGTGAAAGCAGCGTAGCAACAAGATCTGGCGGTGCATAATTCTCAGCCATGCTGGTGGTCGCGGCGCTGGCCGCAGCAGGCCAACCCAGCGCCATCGCTAAAAATCGGCGGCGGTTCACAGGCATCATTATTGCTCTCAAAAAACGGCACAGCGCAGCTGACCGACAATACGTGAATGACGGCTTTATACCCTATTCAAACGGTCATTGTCAGCGCCTGTGCTTACCAATTTGCGTTAAACACAGCCGATACCTGTTAACGCTTCATCTTGCCGACAGCCGCCTACCACTCTTGGCTTGTCTCGCGCAGCGAAGCGATATCACGCTTAGCCGCCTGCAAGTTGTCTAGTAGCTGCTCGGCTAACGATAACTGGCTACCTACTGCAATCATGGCGGGATTTTGCACGCTACGACGCGCCGCCCCCTCATCACTGTGCAGCTTGTCTAGCTGCCCTACAAGCCAATGAAGCCAGCTTTCGGGCTGGTGCATCGCATCCCGCAGGCGCTGAAGCTCGGCCACATCCGGGCCGTCACTGGCAAGCAGCGCTCGCCAGTCATGGTTCGTCAACCGGGCGTGCTCGGTCACCTCTTTGAGCAGCGAACCCAGAGCTAATTCGAACAGAGAAAGCGCGCTCTCCTCAATCGCCATCTGCCTAGCGGGGCTGTGCTCATCCTCGCCTACCGGCAGGCCTACTAGGAGCTCGGCCTGATACAGCAGTTGATTGGTACGCGAACGAGGGCTCACTTGCGTTTATCCTCCACGTGCCATTTACCGCCTTCAAAGGTTGCTTTCCAGCCGGTCGCTTTGCCTTCTTCATCGGTCATCACGTACTGCTCTTTATTTTTCCGCGAGTAACGAATCTGCGCTGGGCGGCCATCTGGGTCTTCACTGGGCGCCTTGAGAATAAAGTGATATTTCTCGGGCAGCTCATCGGCATGCGCTTTCAACTCTTTGACCAACGGCGGCCTGGTTTCCCGATTTTTGGGGAATTTGCTGGCCGCGAGGAACAAGCCACTGGCACCATCTCGCAGTACGTAGTGATCTTCCACCTTTTGGCAGGCAAGTTCGGGCATCGGGATGGGGTCCATCTTAGGTGGCGCCACTTCGCCACTGCGCAGCAGCTTACGGGTGTTTTTACACTCGCTGTTGGTGCAGCCAAAGTATTTACCAAAGCGCCCGGATTTGAGCTGCATCTCTGAGCCGCACTTATCGCACTCAATGACCGGGCCATCGTAGCCTTTAATCTTAAACTTGCCGCTCTCAATCTCGTAACCATCACAATCGGGGCTGTTACCACAGATGTGCAGCTTACGGGTTTCATCAATCAGATAATTATCCATTGCGGTGCCGCATTTCGAGCAGCGACGCTTGGCACGCAGTGCGTTGGTTTCCGCTTCTTCACCCGCGTCTTCCGCCACAGCCTCTTCACCGGGAATAAGGTCAATGGTGGTTTTACAACGCTCTTTAGGCGGCAAGTTGTACCCGCTGCAGCCTAAGAACACACCGGTAGAGGCGGTTCGAATTTGCATTTTGCGGCCACAGCTGGGGCAGTCGATGTCGGTAGGCACTGGCTGGTTAGGCCGCATGCCCTCTTCGCTCTCTGCCTTCATCAGTTCCATACGGAACTCTTCATAGAAAGCGTCTAGCAGCGACTGCCAGTTGCGCTCTCCCTCTGCTACTTCATCAAGGCTATCTTCCATACGTGCAGTAAAGGAGTAGTCCATCAAATCAGCAAAGGACTCTTTTAAGCGCTCGGTGACGATATCGCCCAATTTTTCCGCATAGAAGCGACGGCTCTCCAGCTTTACATAGCCGCGGTCTTGAATGGTGGAGATGATCGATGCATAAGTAGAAGGACGACCAATGCCCTGCTTCTCCAGCTCCTTGACCAAACTGGCTTCGGTGTAGCGAGCAGGCGGCTTGGTGAAGTGCTGCTGAGGGTCGAGTCTTTCGAGCCCCATGGCCGTGCCTTTGGGCAGGTCCGGCAAGCTTTGATCTTCGTTTTTGCCCGATGGCTTCATCACTCGGGTATAACCGTCAAACTTCAGCACGCGCCCTTTAGCGCGCAAATCGTAGCCATCCACCTCTACACTCAACGTGCTGGAGAGGTATTCAGCAGGTGTCATCTGACAGGCAACAAATTGGCGCCAAATAAGCTCGTAGAGGCGTTCTGCATCGCGCTCCATACCAGCAAGGTCGGTAGCCTTACGCTCGACGCTAGAGGGCCGGATAGCTTCGTGTGCTTCTTGGGCGCTCTCTTTACTGCTGTAGCGATTGGGGGCTTCTGGCAAATAGCGTTCGCCGTACTCATCACCAATAAACGAACGGACACTCTCCACCGCGTCTTTAGACAGATTGGTCGAGTCGGTACGCATATAGGTGATATAGCCTGCCTCATAGAGACGCTGGGCCATGGTCATGGTTTTCTTGACCGAGAACCCTAACCGACCACTGGCTGCCTGCTGCAGCGTTGAGGTAATGAACGGCGCCGTAGGCTTGGAGCTGGTGGGCTTATCTTCCCGCCCAGTAATCGAGAGCTTGGCTTTACGCAGCTGGGCAATGCGCTCCGTCGTCTCTTTTTCAGAGGTGGGACGAAACGGCTTGCCGTCCTGACGGGCCAGCGCAAAACGCACCAGCTCACCGTCTGGAGAGACGAGATCTGCATGCACGTCCCAAAACTCTTCAGGAATGAAAGCTCGAATCTCGCGTTCCCGCTCGACAATCAAACGCACCGCCACCGATTGCACACGCCCGGCAGACAGCCCCCGCGCGACCTTGGCCCACAGCAGCGGCGACAGCATAAAGCCCACTACGCGATCTAAAAAGCGGCGCGCCTGCTGCGCTTCAACGCGAGGAATATTCAACACGCCGGGCGCTTTAAACGCATCTTGAATGGCGTTTTTGGTAATTTCGTTAAACACCACGCGCTTATAGCGGCTGTCATCGCCACCAATGGTTTCGCGCAGGTGCCAAGCGATGGCTTCCCCTTCGCGGTCCAAATCCGTTGCGAGGTAAACGGCGTCAGCCTTTTCAGCGAGCTTCTTTAGTTCAGCAACGACTTTTTCTTTGCCCGGAAGGACTTCATAGCGCGCTTCCCAGGCGTTATCAGGGTCAATCCCCATCCGCCGAATTAACTGGTCGTGGGCCTTACGCTTTTTGTACTCTGCCTTCTCTTCCGCCGACATCTTACGCGTTGCCGCGGCTTGGCGAGCGCGCTCCTTTGGGTCGGAGGCTGCCTTACCTGAGCCGCTGGTCGGCAGGTCACGGATATGACCCACGCTCGACTTGACGATGAAATCGTTGCCGAGATACTTATTAATCGTCTTCGCTTTCGCGGGCGATTCGACGATGACCAGTGACTTGCCCATAGTGCTCCACTTTCTTATTGCCCAGGCGCTATCGCCCATGCTCTGAATACGTTGCCGCCTGAAAGATTACTTGGCGACCATGAGAAAAATGCGCCTACCCTACCCCAGCCCTAGATGAAGCGCCAGTAGCAACCCTAACAAGGAAAGCATGGCCAACGCTGCCAGTCGCTGGTAAGCAACACCTAATGGTGAGAGATGCATGTTTTTGCAAGGGAGTAGCTAGACACTAGACTGCCGCTTGGCACTCGGCAACCCAAATAGAGGCTTCGCAATAAAAACGCCCCCACCGTTAGGTGGGGGCGTAGTTGGCTCAGCTGATCGATTTAGCGCTTACGAGGCGTGCTTCGACGCTGCCCAGCAGAGCGATTAACCGGCTTTTTCTTGGGCGCTTCACTGGCTGTTTGCGGGGCTTTTTCAGCGCTGACTTCCGATGCGCTTGTGCTCACCGGGGCGTTCTCTTCCACCTTAGCAGCCGGTGTCACCGCAACGGCGGCAGGCTTAGATGCCGCTGCGGGTGCCGGTGCTGATAACGCCTTTGGGCGAGCCTTATCAAACAGCGCTTTCACTTGGTTGAAGCGTTCAGCGGCATGCGCCGATAGCTCGCCACTGGCGGCAAACACATGCTCAAGGTGGCTAAGATAGCCGTCGATCTCGTCGCTGGTTTTACCCTTCAACAGCGTGGGCAGCGAGTTCAGCGCCTGTTCGCGGTCAAGTTTGAGTATAAAGAACTGCTCACGCACCAGCCGCTTAAACTCGCTCAGTGAAGTGCCGGGCTCAAGCTCTGCACGCGATGCACGCAGGCGCTTGAAGTTACGTTCATCGGTGGCGGGCGCGCCACCCAACACGTAAATCACCGAGCGCATCACCGCTTCATGATGGCCACCCTGAGCAATTTTGTGACGCAGCTCATTTTGGCGGTTTTCAATAAAGCGGCGGTGTTCAGGCTCCGCACCAGGGCGGCGGCGATGCACGTGCGCGTCGCCATACAGTCCAACCGCTGCCTGGAGCACCGGCTGGCCATACACATCCATAAACAGGCGTTCCGTCGAGCTATCGCGCAGGTCGCGCCATGCATCCAGACTTGCCACAATTTGGTCTGACGCCATGCCTTCTAACGCTTTGAACATGTTGTCCTGCTCAAGCGGCTTGCGATGGCGACGTACATAGTCAGCCATGACCGGCAGCGGCACGGTGAGCGGATTACGGTCAGACATCAGCTTGTAGCCAAGACGAATGGGGTGCATACGCCGAATCCAGCGGGCCGCTTCTGGCGTCATCGTGGCCTGCAGCCATGGCTGCACGTAAAGACGATATAGCCCCAAATTGATTTCAGAAACGCGGGCTACCGTGGCAAAGCGGCGATCGTCTTCAGGCTTATGCATGACGTCGCGATCCAGCTCTTCAAAGTTGCGCGGCGTAAACTCAAGCAGGTAGTCACGCTCAATCAACTCGGCATCGGGGTGCTCGTTGGCATGGGAAATCGTGGTTTCGTAAAGCCCAGGCGGCATAACATCGATATAGTCCATGTTGGCCGTAAATTCTGAGTGCTCTTTACGCGACACGCTGCCAGATACGAAAATCCCTAAATGGCCGGTCGTATCGTGCTGGCAATAGATAATCGTTTGCTCATTGGCAACGATATCCTCTTCGCCTTCGTACAGATCACGAATCCAGCCCAGCGCCTGAGGCGGCGGGGTAATATCGTCACCACGGGAGCAGAACACTACAACGGGCGAGCGGACGTTACGCAGGTCAATACGCCGGCCATCGCGGGTAACGAGCTGCGCCGTGGAAAGGCGGTTGCCGACAAATAGGTTATCGACAATGTACTGAATCTCTTCCCCGCCTAGCACCACATGGCCACCCCACCAGCGCTCAAACTCTAGATAGCGCTTGGTTTCGGTATCCACATTGGCATAGAGGTGATACTGCTTTTTCCAGTAGGTATTGGCCGGGTTAAGGCGTTCAAAGTTTTGGACTAGCCAGGCACCATCAAACAGGCCGTTACCGATATCGGTGGTTAGCGCAGTGACCCAGCTTCCCCCTGTCATGCCTCCGGTGTAGCGCATGGGGGCTTTACCATGCTCCCCCGCCCAGTAAGAAAGCGGCGCGCCTGCGATCAAAATCGGGCCAAAGACGTCAGGCTCAAGGGCAGCGGCCATCATGATTTGCCAACCTGCTTGGCAATTACCCACCACCATCGGCTTTTCAGTGGTTTCCGGATGCAGCGCAATCACATGGCGCAGGAAAGCGACTTCAGCTTCTACCACGTCCTCAACGGTTTGACCCGGTTCAGGGAAAGGGAGAAAGCCAATAAAGTAGCAAGGATGGCCTGCTTTTAAAGCTACCCCAAGCTCGCTATCCGGCTTGAAACCGCCAATACCGGGGCCATGCCCCGCTCGCGGGTCGACCACGACAAAAGGACGTTTTTGAGGATCAATCTGGGTATTTTTAGGCGGCAATACGCGCAACAGTTCGTAGTTAGTAGGGCTCGGCAAGGTGCGCCCATCTACCAGCACTTCTGTTTCAAAACCCAGCACGTTGGGCTTGGTTTGCTCCATATGCTCAAGGTACTGATTACCACGCTCACGCATGACATCCCAATAAAGAACGTTGCGCTCTACGCTATCGCGCCAGTAATTCACGGCGGCACGCCCGAACCCAAAGGGGTCCATCATGCTTGCGAGAGCGTCACCGCCAGGCATAGACGCCAGCAGAGGGTTTGCAAGGTAATTCATAGAGTCTCCCGTTGGGTTGGTGCGTGGCACCAAGCCCGAAGCAATGATGCTGCAATGCAATATAGTTTAGGCCACTCCTTGCCCAACGTCGATGGTTACCACCCTCTTTTCCAACAGAGGCCTCATTTATAACGAGGCGTTTGGCTTACCCACCGCCCGTCTTTGTTTATATACCTGTTTATATACCGCTAAGCTTTCAAGGCGATAGCCCTAAATCAGTGATAGCATTTCCTCTCTAATGCTCAACCTTGTACAACAGGCGGGTTACTGCGCCTAATGACCGAGGACGTTTACCCTGAGGTGGTTATGTCATCCCCTACGCTGCTCAACCGCTTAACCTTTCGCCAGCTACAGGTATTTCAGGCGGTACACCGCCAGCGCTCTTATTCACGAGCCGCGGAGCAGCTAGGCCTGACACAGCCAGCGGTGAGTGCGCAAATTCGCCAGCTTGAGCAGGCACTGGGGCAACCACTATTCAAATATGCAGGCAAAACCTTACATGCCCTGCCCGCCGCCGACACCCTGGCGCTCTCAACGCGGGAAATCTTTGGTCAGCTCTCGCGGCTGCAAATGAACCTTTCTGATATTAACGGCAAAATCAGCGGTAAGTTGAGCATCGCCGCCGTCTCGTCAGCCCAGTACGTGGTGCCGTACCTGCTGGCCAAATTTCGCGCTCGCTATCCTGATGTGCAGCTACGTTTAAAAGTGTGTAACCGCAGCCAAGCGCTTGAGCGGCTATCGGAGCAGCAGGATGACGTGGTGATCATGGCCATGGTGCCGGAAGACGATGGTTTAGTGGTGATGCCGATTCTTGAAAATGAGCTGGTGGCAGTAGTGTGGCCAGAGCATCCGCTGCTGAGCATGGCCAGCCCAACGCTGGCTGATTTTGCGCGCCATTTTGTACTCATGCGCGAACCAGGCTCTGGCGTGCGTAGCGCCTTTGAGCAGCTTTCCATCGACCAGGAAGTCGGCCTGCCTCACCGCATTGAACTGGGCACCAATGAAGCCATTAAACAGGGCGTCATGGCCCACCTAGGTGTTGCTGTTTTGCCTCGCTTGGCCGTCCAGCGTGAGTTAGAGCAGGGCTTGCTGGCCACGCTGGCGTTGCCAAACTTCCCCATTCGCCGCGCTTGGTGCACGGTTTACCGTCGCGACCACTTTCCAACGCCAGTGGCGGAGCTTTTTTTGCGCTTTATCCGTGAACATCTAGGCGAGTTTCAGCGCCATTTTCAAGCGCCAGGAAGTCCGCTTCCCAGCCATGGCGTATCGTGTTTGCCAGCCCTCTCTTTAGAACACGACCACTAGCGGTTCACGGTGTCTTGTTGAAGGCCAAATATGTTACATTATTTACAACCTATGTATCAGTTAGCGTTACTCAGGGCATGGTAGACCTTCGCGTCGCGGCAGCATCAGGCAGGAGTATTTTGCAGGGTGTGTCGCTTGATTGTTTCGTTTGCCAGCCGCACAGTAGAGAGGCTCTCTCCTATGAGCAACACCCCTTCCAAGCGCGTGCCTAGCGGCGAAAAATTCCGTAATGAACATGGCATGTCAGTGATCAAAGACGGCATGAAGCAGCGCAAAGCGCAAGCGGATGCCCCTCCACTTGATCGCAAACCCAAATGGCTGCGTGCGCAAATTCCTGGCGGCGAGCGTTTTGAAGCCGTTAAGAAAAACGTAGCTACCCACCGACTCAGCACCGTATGCGCTGAATCTCACTGTCCTAATATGGGTGAGTGCTGGAGCAACGGCACCGCCACGATTATGTTGATGGGGTCCGTGTGTACTCGCGCCTGCCGCTTCTGCGCTGTCGATACCGGCAATCCGAAAGGCTGGCTGGATCACGAAGAGCCAGAAAACACCGCCAAATCTGTTGAGCTAATGGGCCTGCGCTATATCGTACTGACCTCGGTCGACCGAGATGACCTCGATGATGGCGGCGCCACCCATTACGCTAACTGCATTCGCGCCATCAAAGCCCGCACGCCTGAGGTCGTGGTGGAAGCACTCACGCCTGATTTTGACGGCGATAAAGCCGCCATTGAGCGGGTTGTCGATTCAGGGCTTCAAGTTTTTGCCCAGAACGTAGAAACCGTTGAGCGCTTGACCGGCAAAGTGCGCGACCCCCGGGCGGGTTACCGTAAGACGCTGGATGTGCTGGCCCACGCCAAGCAGTATCGCCCTGACATCATCACCAAAACCAGCCTGATGCTGGGATTGGGTGAAACCGACGAAGAGATCCTGCAGACCTTTGATGACCTGCGCGAGATTGGCGTAGACATCGTGACGTTAGGCCAGTACCTGCGCCCCACCAAAAACCATTTGGCGGTTGAGCGCTGGGTAAGCCCAGAAGAGTTTGATCGCTATCGCGTGCTGGGCCTTGAAAAAGGCTTTATGGAAGTGCCATCCGGCCCGCTGGTTCGCTCTAGCTACCGAGCAGACCGCGTCTTTGAGAAAAACAACCTTGGGTTGGCTGCCCCCGCTGCCATTCCAGGCCAAGAAGAGCCTGACGCCAACCGTATTCCCGCGTTTAACGTCGGTTAGTCCAGCCTGTTGCCTGCATGGTGAGACTCACCATGCAGGCAGTACACTTCTGCTTAAACCGCCGTTAAGCCTCGATTTAGCTGGGCTGCTAACGCAGACGCCAATTGCTCACCCACATCGTGATCCGTTGAGAGCGTGGCAACATCCGCCAGCCGAGTGACTTGCATACCCGCATAGCCGCAAGGGTTAATGCGTGCAAAAGGCGATAGATCCCCATCTACGTTCAGCGCCACACCGTGGTAGCTGGCACCGCGACGAATACGCAGACCTAGCGAGGCAATTTTGGCCTCTCCGTGCTCGGTGTTCACATAAACGCCGGGGGCATCTGGCTTCGCCCAAGCGCTCACGTCGTACTCAGCCAATACGGCGATTACCGCATTTTCAATCGCGCTCACTAAGTCACGAACCCCTATTTTTCCGCGCCGCACATCCAGCAGCGGATAGAGCACCACCTGCCCAGGGCCGTGGTACGTGACCTGACCACCCCGATCTGTATTAACAACCGGAATATCGCCTGGCATCAACAAATGCTCTGGCTTACCCGCCTGCCCTTGCGTAAACACTGGGTCATGCTCGACAAGCCAAAATTGGTCAGCGGTGGCCTCATCTCGGTTATCGGTGAGCTCACGCATGGCTTCCCATACGGGCAGATAGGCGCGGTGGCCCAGGCGATGGAGCTCTATCGGGGCATCATGGCTCATATCTATACCACCATATGAACGCGGCCTGTTGCTTTCAGCTCATCAAACAGCTCGATAATCTGCTGTTCACCGGTAGCAGTAATGGTCACGCGCACCGATTGAAAACGGCCGTTGCGGCTATCGACAACCTGCAGCGTGGATTCATCAAAATCTGGATCATACTTAATGATGACCTGGCACACAGCCGCAGGAAAATCATCAGCAGCATCCCCTACCACTTTTAACGGATAGTCGCAGGGAAACGTAATTTTGGGGGGCTCTTGGGCCGCAGGCTGGCGTAAATCGCGCAACCCTTGTTTAGCGCCTTTTTTCATAGTTTGCCTTTCACTTTCAATAAACGGTAAATCGTTCGATGGTTCACCTGCCATTAGATAAGGCCCAACTCCTGGCAATGCAAGGTGCATCGACAAAAGCTGGGCCTAATCACACTAAAATCGTAAAACTAGCTGGTAAAGCCGCTAATAAGATTGCTGAAAAAGCGCTGAACTTGATCAAATAAACGCTTAAACAAACCGCCCTCTTCAATATTTTCTAACGCTACTAGCTGGCGCTCACCGACCATTTCTTCACCCAGATATACTTCTAGGGTACCCACATTATCACCCACGGCCACAGGAGCTTGAAGATCCGCATCCAGGTTTAAACGCGCACGCAGTTCTTCATTACGGTTCCGGGGCAACGTCATAAAGACTTCTTGGTCGACGCCTACACGCAGTTCGTTGGTATCACCGCCCCATATACGTGGTGTTGCCAATACGGCACCGCGCTCATAGAGTTTCATGGTTTCATAGAAACGGAAACCGTAGCTCAGCAGCTTCTGAGATTCCTGAGCACGCGCTTCGTCTGAGTTAGTGCCCATGACCACGGCAATCAAGCGCATACCATCACGCTGAGCAGAAGACACCAAGCAGTAGCCCGCTTCGGTGGTCCAGCCCGTTTTCAAGCCATCAACAGAAGGGTCGCGCCACAGCAGGCGGTTACGGTTCGGCTGGTCAATCCCCCCAAACGAGAAGTTACGCTGAGAGTAGATAGCATAGTGCTCGGGGTAGTCATTAATAATGTGCTGAGACAAACGCGCCATGTCATGAGCGGTTGAATAGTGATTCTCATGGGGCAAGCCGGTGGCGTTCATGAAGTTGGTATCGTTCATGCCCAGGCGTGTTGCGTGCTGGTTCATTAAATCAGCAAACGGCGCTTCGCCACCCGCCAAATGCTCGGCCATCGCCACGCTTGCATCATTACCCGACACAATGATGATGCCGTGCAGCAGGTTATCGACCGACACTCGGTCGCCGACTTCGATAAACATTTTCGAGCCGCCGGTGCGCCAAGCATTTTCGCTGACGTTCACCATGTCAGTAAGATTGATGGTGCCGCGATCTAGCTCGCGCTCCACCAAATACGCGGTCATCAGTTTGGTCAAACTCGCGGGCGGCAGGCGCTCATCAGAATTATGCTCGGCAAGAATACGGCCGCTGTTGGCGTCCATTAAAATCCACGAGCTTGCCGCCAGTTGGGGCGGTGCGGGAATAATCGTTTGCGGCTGAGGTATCACCTGCGCCATGGCAGGCGAAACGATGGCCGTCATGACCGCAAACAGGCACAGCTTGGCGGTACGGCGAATCGACATCAATACATTCATCACACACTTCTCACTGACAAAGAAAATGGCGGCGCATTAAACGCCACTTGGGCACCTATTGAAAGGTATTACCTATTGATAGGTATTACCTACTGAGAGGCATTATCTCACGACAAAAACTTGAGGAAAGCCGGCTCGACGTAGCTCGGCACGCGCCTGCCCCTCTTGTCCAGGGCTGACAGGGCCAACCTGAACGCGGTGAACATCCGCTTCGCTTTTCACTCGCACGCCGTGGGGCAACTCTTCCGCTAGGCGCTGCTGAAGCTGCTGCGCGCCCTCGGCACTACCAAGTGCAGCAATTTGCAGAAAAATAACATCGCCTGCTTGATTAGAGGCTGCAGACGCCGGGGCCGGTGATGGCGACGCTGCTACGCTAGGCGCTGAAGCCGCCTCACGAGATGCGGCAACGGGCATCGCGGCAGCCGGTGCAGCGCGGCTGCCGCCTCGCTCAGCGATCCATTGCTCAGGGTCAATCGCCTCAACACGTACAGCACCCGTACCGTTATCTAAAATCCCTAGACGTGCCGCCGCCGCGTAAGAGAGGTCAATTTCGCGGTCGCTGTGGAAGGGGCCACGATCATTAACGCGCACAATGACTGAACGTCCGTTATTTACACTAGTGACACGGGCAAAAGTGGGCAGCGGTAGCGAGCGGTGAGCTGCCGACATTTTATACATGTCATAAATCTCACCGTTGGACGTTGCGTAACCATGAAACTTCTCGCCGTACCAAGAAGCCGTTCCCTGACGAGTATAGCCACGGGAATCGGGCATAACGTGGTAGGTTTCGCCCCATACTTCGTAAGTAGAGCGATTTCCAGCCCGGGAGGGCTGCTCAACGCGCGGTTCAGCGTCGGGCACGGTACTCACATCCGGCGGGGCCACGGGGTAAGCATCGCCCGTCATGGCATAGCGCTCGCCACTGGCAGCGGCGGGAGCCGCTGGCGCAGGATTTGAGCTACCCACCTCACCGCCTGCCACTCGCTGCGGTGATGACTGGCTGGCACAACCGCTAACAAAGGCCGCTAACAGCAGCGAGCCACTTAAATAGCGCATATTGATTCGCAGTTTAGTCATGCTCAGCCTCAGCTTGCTGCTTGATAGCCTCTGCCAGTTCGGCAACCGCCATGCCATAGAGATGGCTATGGTTATAGCGAGTAATGACATAGAAATTATATTCACCCAGACGATAGCTCTGGCGGCCATCGGCGTACTCCAGCAACAGCGGCACGACCGGCGTGTCATCCGCCAAAGCGGCTTCAGAAACAACGCCTTGTTCTGCGGCGTCGGCAGCCGTTGTGGTGGGGCGAACCGTTTGATTAAAGCTTAGCCCGTCAGGCGGCGTGTCTGGCCCGTTGGCTTCATGATAGATCGCGCCATCCCGCTGCCAGCCGTGCTCAGCAAAGTAGTTAGCGACACTGCCAATGGCATCAACCGGATTATTCCATAGATCGCGCCTGTCATCGTCATCAAAATCGACCGCGTACGCCTGATAGCTCGTAGGAATAAACTGCGGATAGCCCATGGCACCGGCATAGGAGCCGTACAGTGAACTAGGCGACACTTCCTGCTCATAGGCAATTTTCAAAAAGGCGGCGAGCTCTCCCCTAAAGAAGGTGCCACGCGCCGGATGGTGGAAAGCCAGCGTTGCCAGCGAATCCAACACCTTATGACTTCCTTTATGACGGCCATAGTAGGTTTCCACACCGATAATCGCCGTGATCACTTCGGGAGGAACACCATATTCCGACTGCGCACGAGCAAGCGTGTCTGCATACTCCTGCATAAACGCAGCGCCCTCTTCAATGCGCTGCTCGGTCATAAAAATAGCGCGATATTCAAACCAGCGTAGCCGCCGCTCAGCGGCGCCCGCCATCGCATCCAGCACTTCCTGACGATAACTAGCCTGTGAGAGCGCCTGTTCCAGCCACTCACTCGGCACACCTTGCTGGGTTAACTCATCGACTAGCTGCTGGGTCTGCGCATTGTCTTGAGGATCAAAACTGACCTCTTCCTCTGCCAATACTGCAGGGGCCGAACACGCTACTAGCATGGCAATTGCGTAACCGCCTGCTTTACTTCGCGCCCTGTTCATTCGCTCACCACTCCTGTGAATACGCACGACCACGGTTTAAATAATCAACGTGGCAATAACCGTCGATGGGCATGTATGGACATGAGAATACCGAACCCCGCTAGCAAGGTCACGCTGGAGGTCCCGCCAAAACTTACTAACGGCAACGGTACGCCTACCACGGGCAAAATGCCGCTCACCATGCCCACATTGACAAATACATAGATAAAAAACGTCAAAATAATACTGCCAGCAAACAGCCGCCCAAACGTATCTTGCGATGAGGCCGCCAGCCATAACCCCCGGCCTACAATCATCACGTACAGAGCCAGCAGCACTAGCATCCCGACCAAACCAAACTCTTCACCCAAGACGGCAATAATAAAGTCGGTATGTCGCTCGGGAAGAAACTCAAGCTGAGACTGGGTGCCCTCTAGCCAGCCTTTCCCCCAAAGCCCGCCGCTACCGATGGCGGTGGTGGATTGAATAATGTTCCACCCTGAACCAAGCGGGTCGCTATCTGGATCCAAAAACGTTAACACACGCTGGCGCTGGTAATTGTGCATATTCATCCACAAAACGGGCAAGCCTGCCGCACCTAGCGCAGCCACTAAACCAATCAGCTTCCATGAAAGCCCGGCCAACAGCACCACGATGACCGCCGCACACGCTACCAACAGCGATGTACCCAGGTCTGGCTGAATCGCCGTTAATACTACCGGCACACCAATAATGACTGCACACACCACAATATCACGCAGCCTAGGCGGTAACTGGCAGCGATTAAGATAAGCAGCCACCATCAGCGGCACAGCCAGCTTCATCATCTCAGACGGCTGAAACCGGATCACCCCGGGAATTTCAAGCCAGCGCTTGGCCCCCATTCCTACATCGCCCGCAATTTCCACCGCCAGCAACATGGCTAACCCTACGCCGTAAGCAAGCGGCGCCCAGCGTAAAAAAGTGGAGGGAGAAAATTGTGCAATAATGATCATTCCCGAAAGCGCAACGCCAAAGCGCATCGCCTGGGCAATCACGGTATCAATACGCTGTCCAGAAGCGCTGTAGAGCACCAGCAGGCCGCCGCCCATTAATACCATCAGCATCCCTAACAGCCAGGGGTCCAGATGAATACGCTCCCAAATACTTTTGCGCCGAGCAATGCCGCTATCCGGTGGGCGTACTGGGTAACCGCGCAGCGAGCGGGTAATTCGTTGCCAAGGCATCGTTAGTTGCCCTCCACGTTGGCAGTATCCGCTTCTAGCACTTCTTTGACTTCGTCAACTTCAGGGGCTTCGTCTTCCAGCAACCAAGCATCCGTCATAGCGCGCGCCAAATGCGCCGCGTGGGTACTGCCGCCGCCCGCATTTTCCACAATAACTGACACCGCAATTTGCGGGTCTTCAATGGGGGCAAACGCCATAAAGAGCGCGTGGTCACGCAGCCGCTCTTCCAGCTCATCGGCGTTATAGCGCTGATCTTGGCCAAGCGAAAACACCTGGGCCGTGCCCGATTTACCGCCCATGCGGTACTCAAGGCCTACGCCGGTGCGACGAGCCGTGCCTTCGCTACCCGTAAGCACTTTCTCCATACCGCTGTAGACACGATTCCACCAGTTGTCGTTGGCGAGCTGAATATCTGGCAGTGTGTCCGGCAGCACTTGCGGCACGGGCTCTTCGCCAAGACGCAGGGCAAGGCGAGGTTTCACCCAGTGCCCTCGATTAGCAAGCGCGGCGGTAGCACTGGCCAACTGGAGCGGCGTGACTTGCCAGTAGCCCTGGCCAATCCCCACTGAGAGCGTCTCTCCGGGGTACCACGGCTGGTTAAAACGGGCGCGCTTCCAATCTCTAGAGGGCATTAAACCGGTACTCTCGCCCTGCACATCGTGAGCTACCCGCTGGCCAAAGCCGAAGTTGGTCATCTGCTCGTGGAGCTTATCAATGCCAAGGTCATGGGCCAGCGTGTAGTAGTAGGTGTTATTGGAGACGGCAATGGAGCGCTCCATATCCACACGGCCATGCCCCCACCGTAGCCAGTTACGGTAGCGGCGGGAGTCATTGGGCAACTGATAGAAACCGGGGTCGTTGATGGTGCTATCAGGGGTGATGACCCCGTCCACTAAACCGGCCAGGGCAAGAAATGGCTTGATAGTAGAACCTGGAGGATAGTGGCCGCGAATAGCGCGGTTGAACAGCGGCAGGTCAATATCTTCCTGCAGCGCACGGTAAGAAGCGACGTCGATACCCGTCACGAACTGATTGCTATCAAACCCTGGGGTCGACACCATCGCTAAAATTTCGCCAGTACCGGGCACAATGGCCACAATAGAGCCACGTCGACCGTCCAGAAGCTCGTACGCCAACATTTGGAGCGAACGGTCCAGGGTCAGCGTTAGGTTGGCCCCCGGGACAGGATCGGTTCGACCCAGCTCTCGGAGCACCCGGCCACGGGCGTTGGTTTCCACTTTACGCAAGCCTGCTTCGCCGTGAAGCTCGGTTTCGTAAAAGCGCTCTACCCCCGTTTTGCCAATAAAGTGGGTGCCTGCGTAGCGGCCTGGGTCGAGATCCTGCAGCTCTTCGGCGTTAATGCGCCCCACATACCCAAGCGCATGGGCCATCACTTCAGCATCGGGGTAGTAGCGCAGCAGCTGGGCCTCTACCTCTACGCCGGGTAACTGGTGGCGGTTCACTGCCAGCCGTGCGATCTGTTCTTCACTGAGATCACTCATCAGCAGCGCTGGCTGAAAGGGCCGCTGGCGCTGACGAGAGCGTACTTGAAACGCCTCAATCTCCTCTTCAGGAAGCTCTAACAAATCAACAAGCAGGGCCAGCGTGTCATCTAAATCGTCAACACGCTCGCGGACAAAGGTCAGGTTGTAGGTAGGACGGTTTTCCGCCAGGAGAGCACCGTTGCGGTCATAGATAAGGCCACGGTTAGGCGGCAGCGGCTCGACACGCACCCGGTTTTTTTCAGAACGTGTGCTGTATAAGTCGTGCTGTACGATTTGCAAATAGCCAAGGCGGCTCACTAACAAACTCGTCAACACCACCACCACCAAAACGGCAAGCAGCGCCCTGACACGGAAAATACGCAGCTCTTGCTCAGGGTTTTTTAGCGTGTCACGGCGCTGGGGCATGGCAACAGATGACTCTCAAAGCAAACAGTAAAGGCGGCGGCCCCGGCGGGCGTAAAATACAACATACCGGGTGGTAATCAGCCGGGAAACAACGCTTAGTAAACAACTCTTTAGCGGTGATAGGGGTGGCCTACCAACAGGGTCCAAGCGCGGTATAGCTGTTCGGCCAGCATAATCCGCACAAGCGGGTGCGGCAGCGTTAGCGGGGAAAGCGACCACGCCTTATCAGCTATCGCAGAAAGCGAAGGCTCTAGGCCATCTGGCCCACCCACCAACAGCACCACATCACGACCTTCCATGCGCCAAGCATCTGCTTCTTGCGCCAGCTGTTCAGTGGTCCAGGGCTTACCCTTCACTTCCAGCGCCACCACAATTTCATCGCCACGCAGTTTATCGCGAATGCGCTGCGCTTCCTGCGCACGGGCTTTCGCGATATCGGCATTTTTGCCACGCTGCCCTAGCGCTATCTCTTCAATATCCAGCGAGAAATCCCGAGGGAGCCGCTTGCGGTAGGTCTCAACACCCTGCTCTACCCACGCAGGCATTTTCGTACCTACCGCTAACAGCCGAATCCTCATGACATCGTGGCTCGCTCTTCAAACTGCTTCAGCGATTCGCTAATAGCGCCAGCGTCATTTGGTAGATCCGCCCAGAGGCGTTCCAGGTCATACAGTGCACGGGCTTCTGGAAGCATAACGTGGACAACCACATCACCCAGGTCGACCAGTACCCAATCAGCATTGTCACCACCTTCAACACCACGGGGGTGTAGGCCGGAGGCCTTGGCTTTTTCGACAACGTTCTGGGCCAGTGCGGCCACATGACGGGTAGAAGTACCGCTCGCAATCAGCATGAGATCAGTGACTTCGGTTAATTTCGCAACGTCGAGTTGAGTAATATCGCGTGCTTTAAGCTCTTCTAGCGCGTCAATCGCTAGGTTTTTCAGTGTATCGATGTGCATGACTCCTGAAGGCAACCCCTTGTGATGGTATTAAGTGTCGTTACTAATGTCGGTTTCGAGTGGCATCAGCCTGTGAGCGGGCCATTGTAACGGCTTCTTTCACGACTGCCAGCGCTATTCGCTGGATTGATAAAGCCCTTGGTGAAAAATAGCTTGCTCAACGGCCTCTGGCACCAGATAACGCACGCTTTTACCGTCGCTAAGGCGTTGACGAATATAGGTAGCGGAGATTGCCATTAACGACGGAAGTTCTAGCATGAGCACTCTCCCCCGCGTGTGCTGCATTAACGCTGCCACACTATCGACTGCGCGATCCCCCACCAGTTCCTTCAATGGGGTCGGCCAGGGAGATTGATAACCAGGTCGAGCGATAACGGCCAGGTGCGCTAGCTCAAATAGCTGCTCTGCACGGTCCCACTTCGCCAAACGTAAAAAGGCATCAAAGCCAATTACCATCACCAGCGGCACGTTCTCGCCATACTGCTGGCGGAGTTCCGTTAGCGTATCCACGCTATAGGAAGGGCCTTCACGGTGCAGCTCTCGATCATCCGCCAACAGGCCTGGCGTATCGCCAATACCAGCTTTTAATAAGGCTAAGCGCTGGGCCGCCGACACCTGCGGGGTATCTCGTAGGGGCGGCTGCGGTGCGGGCACCATATGTAGCGTATGAAGGCCTAACGCCTCGCGCACTTCTATAGCGCTGCGTAGATGGCCGTTATGCACGGGGTCAAAGGTGCCCCCGAGCATCCCTATCCGCATCGGCACGGCGATGCTGGGCGTATCACTCATTGTCTAACCTGGCCGTCTCCAAACACGATATATTTTTGTGTCGTTAAGCCTTCAAGACCCACGGGGCCACGAGCGTGCAGTTTATCGGTGGAGATACCAATTTCAGCGCCCAACCCATACTCGAAGCCATCTGCAAAACGCGTCGATGCATTAACAATCACGGAGCTTGAGTCCACTTCCGCCATAAAACGACGTGCCAGGGAGTAGTCTTGCGTCACGATGGCGTCGGTATGGTGGGAGCCAAAGCGCTCAATATGCTCAATCGCCTCTTGCATCCCATCGACAATCTTAATCGCCAGAATGGGGGCTAAATACTCGGCGTGCCAATCGCTTTCGGTCGCGGGGACGGCCTGGGGAAGCAGTGCCAGCGTGCGCTCGCAGCCACGCAGCTCAACCTCGTGCTCGGCATAGGCTCGGGCAAGTTCTGGCAGCAAAATATCGGCGATGGGCGCATCAACCAGCAGCGTTTCCATGGTATTGCAGGTGCCATAGCGGTGCGTTTTGGCATTAACAGCAATTGCTAATGCTTTAGCAGGATCAGCGGTGGTATCAATATAGACGTGGCACACACCGTCCAGGTGTTTGATCACCGGCACTTTAGCGTCGCGAGAAATACGTTCAATTAGCGACTTGCCACCGCGTGGAATAATCACATCGATATACTCAGGCATGCTGATCATTTCACCCACGGCGGCGCGGTCTGTCGTGGCTAATACCTGCACACTGCCCGCAGGCAGCCCAGCATCAGCAAGGCCTGCCTGAAGGCAACGGCTCAGCGCTGCGTTGGAGGCGCTGGCTTCAGAGCCACCGCGCAGAACGCACGCATTGCCTGATTTAAGGCACAGGCTGGCCGCCTCGATCGTCACATTGGGGCGCGACTCGTAAATAATCCCGATCACGCCTAGCGGCACGCGCATTTTACCCACTTGGATACCGCTAGGACGGTAGCTCATGCCGTCAATTTCACCGACCGGGTCAGGCAGCGCCGCCACTTGGCGTAACCCTTCAATCATGGCATCGATACGCTGCTCATTCAGCGCTAGGCGGTCAAGCAGTGCGCTATCAAGGCCATTTTCACGCCCGAGCTGCATGTCTTCGTCATTGGCCTGTAAAATATCGCGTCGGGCGGCGTCTAAACGTTGCGCCATGGCGGCAAGCGCTTGATTCTTGATCTGTGTGTCGGCACGACGTAGTGCACTGGCAGCGGCACGGGCACTCTGCCCGAGCGTTTGCATATACGCGGGCACATCCCCTGCAGCCAGATGGTGTTGGGCGTCTTGTTGGAATGCATCAGAACCGCGCATACGATCTCCCTATGTCTTGAGCCTTGCCGTGTAAGTAGGCGTGTAATACGTCCAATGGACATTATACTGAGTGATTCAAAGGATGAGGCCAAGCAATGCGTTATGCTACTGCTCAAAAGGCCATTCGCCATTAGGTAGATAGTAAGCCACCATGCAAAGCAAATACAAAATCAGCCTACTAAGAGCCAACCTGCTCGCCGCCGCTGTGGCCTTATGTTTATGGACGCCCACCGCCGCACCTGGCGCTGCGCTTCTGCTCTGGCTGTCGATTGGCTGGCTGTTAATCACGGCTCTAACATTAGATTTTAGCCACCGCCGCTCCCGGGGCTTACCCTGGCAAATGCTGGCAGGCACTCTGCTGCTTGGGCTAATCGCGGTTGCCCCTGAACGACACGCGCTGCTCATCTGGGCATGGGGAGCCGTCTTTATGCTGCCCCAACACCGCTGGGCGGCATTGTTCAACGCCTGCGCCGCACTGGCGAGCTGCTTGATTATTATGCCGTTAATGTCGCTCCCTGAGTGGCTGCTGCTAACCCTGGCACTGGTGATACTCAGCCTGCTGGCCATGGCACGCACCCACCAGCTCCTTCATATGAACGGCACCATCCGTCAGCGGCTGCGTTTAATCCCTGGCTTAAACCTCTGGGCCGGAGAGCAGTTACTGCGTGATTTAATGCGCGAACAGACCCGCTCTGAGCGTGAAGCTATTTACGCTGAAGTACTGGTGATTCAGGTCAGACGACATCAGCTTTGGCCCGTAGCGCAAAAGCTGTGTGAGATCACCTACGATTTTGAAAACGTCTATCGGCTCAATAGCACCACATTGGCTACCCTGATGTTATCGTGCAGCGCAAGCGAAGCAGCGAAACGACGCACCCTGCTCCTGGCCGCATTACCGGACAATGCGCTCACTCAACACAAGCCACTCATGGATATCGAGCTTGAATTGCTAACCCTGGAAGCCCTCAGCCGTTATCCCGAATCGTCACTACGTGAGGCTTTATGAACGTGCGCTCCTCACCCAAACGGTTAATGACGTTCGCTTATAGCGCCAGTATCGGGATGATTGCCGCCTATACCCTGTGGCTCTACGCGCTGGGTAGCTATCGAGAGCTGCTGGTTCCACTCTTCGTAACGCTCATGCTTCTCGTGTGTTTACTAATGCACCTGGGCCAGGGTGTGCAGCCAACCCTGCCTCGCTTACTCCTTTTAGCAAGCACCTATGTCGTGGTGTTATCTGCTGCTTACATAGCGCCAGAACCCTCTGCCATTTGGTTAGGCTTACCTATCGCAGCTACTTTTTTGCTGCTACCGCTGTGGGGAGCATTGGCGGTTAACGGGGCGTCTTTGTTAGCGTGGTGGTGGTTCGCGCCGTTTGCTGCTCACGCTCCCATATCGGTTGGCTATATCGCACTGGCATTCCTGCTCGCACTCCCTCCTTGGGAGCACGCCCGTCGCCGTGCACTCCTGCGCGCCACTGACCCCAACGACAGCGACTGCGATGCTTACCATATCGATACGCTGAAAGAGCGGTTAAATAACGAGTTTCAACGCGCGTCCATGTTGAACAAACGCCTTGCTGTGCTGGTCCTGCATTTACCGCAGCTGGATATGGCAGAGGAGCAGTTTGGGCACCGTGCGCAAACGGCGCTGCTAGGCGCTCTGTGCAACGAGGTCAATAGCCGCTGCCGAGATCACGACATACTGGGCCGCGCGGGTAACGCGACTTTTTGGCTAGTACTGCCCGACACCAGCGAAAGCGGAGCCTTATTGGTACGAGAACGGTTACAGCGTGCTCTTTCACGCTGCGTGCTGGTGGAAACCGGCCAGCTGGAAGCACGGATCACCACCTGCCTTCCACAGCGTAAGGAGAGTTTTGGGCGTTATATGCAGCGCTTGGAAGCGCGTGCCGACGCTATTGCCCACGTTTAAGCTCACTGCGGATGGAATCGCCCTTGGCCATTGCCGATAGCCTGTTAGCTCTTTCACTCTCGCCTACGACGCTGCTCTTACTCATCCTGACCATCGCCTTAGTAGAGTCGCTAGCGCTGGTGGGATTGCTGGTGCCCGGCGTAGTGCTGATCACCGCCGCTGCCTCCATGGCAGGGCATCAGATGGTCGCACTGCCATGGCT
Source organism: Halomonas sp. SIMBA_159 (assembly GCF_046536035.1). Classification (NCBI taxonomy): domain Bacteria; kingdom Pseudomonadati; phylum Pseudomonadota; class Gammaproteobacteria; order Oceanospirillales; family Halomonadaceae; genus Halomonas; species Halomonas sp. SIMBA_159. The sequence continues at coordinate 45,446 of NZ_JAWJBT010000007.1, read as the reverse complement.
CATAGGCGCCGCGTTTATCGGGGCCGTGTTGGGCGATAGCCTCAGCTACTTTTTAGGCTACCGGCACCGCGAAACGGTCGTCACCCGCTGGCCCTTATCACTGCATCCTGAGTGGCTGGGGCGAGGGGCACGTTTTTTTGAGCGTTATGGCGTTTATTCGGTGTTTATCGGCCGTTTTGTGGGGCCCGTACGCCCCATCATTCCGCTCATCGCGGGCATGATGCGGATGCCCTCACGCACTTTTTTATTGGCAAATATCGTGTCGGCTGCGCTTTGGGCGCCTGCCTACGTGTTACCTGGCTACTTGCTGGGCCATACCTGGCAGCAGCGGCTCGACCTACCCGCCAACATTCAAATGGCCGTGCTTATACTGGCCGCTAGCATGGTAGTGTTAGCCATGATGTTTTCCTGGGGGCGCGCCCAGGTAGGCCGCCACGGGCGGGTGTACTTTACAATGGCGCAAATAGCGAGGCGCATCCCCGCTATGCGACGCCCTTGGCTGGCCATGAGCCGCAGCGGCGAAGTGCCGTTAGCCTCACTGTTTTTATGTATCATCGCGCTCACCGCGGCATCGGCCTGGACGCTGGTCGTGATGCAGCACCCAGGCCCGCTTTCTATGGACCTTCAGGCCCAGCGACTCTTCTCATGGCTGGCAACGCCTTGGCTAACAGACGCAAGCCTGCTACTTGCTAAAATAGGCGATAAAGCAGGCGTGGTAGCGCTGGCAGTTCCCTGGGCGGCGTGGCTGCTCTGGCTGAAACGTACGGATTTGCTCGCCCATGGCGTGCTTGCACTGGGCGGCATTGGCGCACTTAACACGCTGGGCAAGGCCTTGTTTGCACGCGCCCGGCCAGCCACGCCAGATTATTTGATGGGATCTTTTTCCTACCCAAGCGCACATACGTCAACGTGGGTGGTGGTGGTTGGCATAGCCGCCGCGTTTCTAGCCGCCAGGGTGCCGCGGCAGTGGCGGATGTGGGTCTATTGGCTGGCGATAGTGATAGCAATGCCAATGGCACTTTCGCGGCTAGCGCTTGGTGTTCATTGGCTAAGTGATTTAATTGGCGGCGCCCTAATGGGGCTAGTGGTGTGTGCGCTGATTCAAATTAACTGGCAGCGGCGCTACCGAGCCCCGCTTCCTGCTGTTCCATGGGCCAGCTTGATGATGGGCTCACTGCTGCTCGTTAGCCTGAGGGTGATGCTTTTTCCGCCCGTTTGAGTGGATAGATAACCGTTAGCGTCGGCGCCCAGCGGCGCCTCATAGGTCGGCTTACCCCAGCGCTAGCCACACGCCCACACCAATCATTAGCGTTCCCGCGATACGGTTCAGCAGCCGGACATTACCACTTTTGCCCAACAGTTTACGCAGCGTTTTACCGCCGGTGGCATAGATCAGCATACTGGCAAACTCGATGGTGAGAATGACGGCAATCAGCATACTCAGCTGCGGCGCAAGCGGCCTACTGCCATCTAAAAACGGCGGCAGCAGCACCATAAAAAATGCCCACCCTTTCGGATTCGCGACGGCCGTCACCAACCCTTGAATAGCCAGTTGAAGACGCCCAGCGGCAGGACCGGTATCCAGCTCGCTAGGAATCGCCATACGCCCCCGTGAGCGCCACATCATAATACCTAGATAAGCCAAGTAAGCGCCGCCCACCCACTTAAAGGCGATAAACAGCTCAGGCTGGCGGAGCATCAAGGCGGCCACGCCCGCACCGGCGGCGGCGGCCACAAAACCAACGCCAATCAGCTCCCCTACCATCATCCACAGGGTTCGCTTCACCCCTTGGGTCATGCCTAACACCATAGCAAGCGTCATACACATGCCAGGAGTTAATGAAACAAACAGAAACGTGGGTACAAATACCGAGAGCGTCGCCCATGACATCATGTCTAACCTTCCTTGTTCTCCGCATCGCTGGATGCATGTGTTGAGTGCTGTTCTTCGCCCCAGCGGGGCATCAGGCGGTGGGCAATACCCAACTGATTGAGTATGCGCGCAACAATAAAGTCGATCAGATCTTCCATGCTTTGAGGGCGGTGATAAAACCCTGGTGCGGCGGGCAAAATGACCACACCCAGGCGGCTAAGCGCCAGCATGTGTTCCAGGTGAATAGGTGAAAACGGGCTTTCTCGCGGCACCATCACCAGCGTTCGGCGCTCTTTAATGGCCACATCGGCGGCGCGCTCAATCAAATTATTGCTGGCACCGGTGGCGACGGCAGATAGCGTGCCCGTTGAACAGGGGCAAATCACCATGGCCGAAGGTGCGCCTGACCCAGACGCCACGGGCGCCATCCAGTCCTCACGCCCAAAACAGCGAATTTGCCCTGGTTGAGCACCGCTTTTTTCCGTGAGCGCCTCTACCAAGCGTTGGGGCTGAGCAGGAAGTGACACATCTGTTTCCGTGGCAATCACCATGTGGGCTGCTTTGGAAATCATCACCCACACCTCATGCCCCGCATCGACCAGTACATCGATTAAACGAAGGCCATACTGGGCACCTGATGCGCCCGTTAGCGCGACCGTTATCGGTGGTTTAAACGTTGTCACTTTGCCTGCTCCCGCTTGGTTAATGCATTCAATAACCGCTCGTGCACCCCTTCAAAACCACCATTCGACATCACCACGATACGATCTAGCGGTGACGCTTGCATGACCACCGCGTCTACTAACGCATCAATATCGTTATACAGCGCGGCACGCTCTCCTTGAGTCTCTACCAGCGACTCCATCGACCAAGCCACTCCCGCTGGCTGAAACCAGAACACCGCATCCGCATCGGCCACGCTGTCGTTCAAGCGCTCCCGCAATGCGCCCAAGCGCATGGTGTTCGAGCGGGGCTCAATCACCGCCAACAGGCGCCCCTTGGTCGTGGCGGCGCGCAGACCTTGCAGCGTGGCGGCAATGGCCGTCGGGTGGTGGGCAAAATCATCGATCACCTGAATGCCATTGACCTCGCCCCTTACCTCTTGCCGGCGGCGCGGTGTTTTAAACCGCGCCAGCGCGGCACAGGCACGCGCCAAATTCACGCCACATAGCCGTGCAGCGGCAAGTGCCGCTAGCGCATTGCGTGCGTTATGCTCGCCAGTTAACCCCCACTCAACGACGCCATCTTCTTCGCCTTGGTCTCCCACATACAAAACCTGAAAACGGCTTGCGTCGGCACGCTCTAGGCGCAGCTGCCACTGGCTATCCCTATCGGTCCCGAAATAGGCCACCGGCGACCATGCGCCCATCTCTAGCACCCGTTCAAGCGCGGGCTGCTGATCGGCCACCAGCAAATGCCCTTGACTGGGAACAATACGCACTAAATGGTGGAACTGGCGCTCAATAGCGGCGAGATCAGGAAAAATATCTGCATGATCAAACTCAAGGTTGTTCATCACCGCAATCGTCGGGCGGTAGTGAACAAACTTGGAGCGCTTATCAAAAAAGGCCGTGTCATACTCATCGGCTTCCACCACAAAGGGGGCATCAGCGCCGCCTAGCCGGGCGGAAATACCAAAATTACGCGGCACACCGCCAATCAGAAAACCAGGGGCCAACCCCGCACTCTCTAGCAGCCACGCCAGTAAACTAGCGGTGGTGGTTTTGCCATGAGTGCCCGCCACCGCAATCACTTTGCGGCCAGGCAGTACATAGTCAGCGAGCCACTGCGCGCCTGAGGTGTAGCGCATGCCACTATTAAGCAGTGCCTCCACCTCTGGATTGCCCCGTGAGAGTGCATTACCCACGACGACCAAGTCGATAGCGCCGGAGAGGTTGGCTTCCCGATACCCCTCCATCAGAGTAATGCCCGCCTCAGCGAGCTGCGTGCTCATCGGTGGGTACACGTTGGCATCAGAGCCACTCACCTCATGACCTAACTCACGGGCAAGTAGTGCAAGGCTTCCCATAAAGGTGCCACAGATACCGATAATGTGCAGACGCATGGGCCAAGCGCTCCCTTCCTAACCATTTCAAACGATTGAACTTACTAAACACATCAATCAACGAGCGCTGAGATTAGCACGCCACGCGGTGTTGCTCATCTCGTTCCCCGCGCGACATGGCATTACAGGCTCAGAAAGTGACAATTCTGACGATTTATTGCAGGATGCGCGCACCTTTTCTTAATCGACATCCAACAACCCGTCCACTACACAGGCTGTAAAGCAGTGCAGTGAGAGGAGACAACCATGCGCATCTTAATTCGTTACTTCTTTCGGGGCGTTCGCGTCCTGCTAGCCCCCGTCATGCTGATCTCCGAGAAGCTATCCACGCCAAAAGCCGTTGAGCGCACCCCAGAAGAGCAGGCTCAGGTAGACGCGGCTTGCCAACAACTCGCGCTTTACCAGTTCAGAACGTGTCCCTTCTGTATCAAAGTGCGTAAGGAAATTGCCCGACTGGGTCTTACTATTGAGCTTCGCGATGCCCAGCTAGACCCTGCCCATAAGCAAGCCCTGCTGGAAGGTGGCGGGAAAGTAAAAGTCCCCTGCCTAAAAATTACCGATGACGCAGGTCAAGCCACGTGGCTCTACGAATCGGATGAGATTAACCGCTGGCTTCACCAGCGTTTTGGGGCGTAATTGCAGCGACATACGCTCCCTAAAACTCGACTTTTTGCGCAGTAATATCAAAGCGCACGCTGAGCGGCACGACCTCTGACGCATTGGGGGGCGACTCCAGCGTGTGCTGCAGGGCCAGCTGGCCTTCAATGCGCCCTACCACATGAAGCTCGCGCCCTGCTGACTCCACGTGACTAAGTACCACCGTGACACCGCCATCTTGGGAGGTATAAAGAGGCGGCATGGTCGTCTCGCCTATCAGTTGCATCACCTTTGCGTCGACAAGCTTACCCTGCTCCAACACTAAGCTGATGACCAAGGCCTCTTGAGCATCCCATTCCATAGGATCAACAAAGCCTGTCGCCTCAATTTGTACTTGGTCGCCCACCTCCATGAATGATGCGTTTGAATCATCCCCTTGGCGTAATACAAACCAGGCATACTCCTCCTCGCCAAGTGTACCGATCATGTCTGCCGTTTCATCGGCGCTTAGCCCCAACGAACCGCCCGCGATAACGCTAGCAGCTAACCAGGTAATACATTGTTTCAACATAGTCTTTTACGCCTTATCTATTGAGTGAAGTGTGGATTGTCTTCACACACGGCCCAGCTATCGACTTTTGTCTAACACTCCGCGCTGCAACGTCCGCCGTTAGCCGTATCATTCAGTAGATGAATGATGCCTGTCATTATTTCGATTGTATGACGCTGCCACCTCTCTCTATGTTGTCAGGATAGCTTACGGGCTGACCGTGTCTGTTTTACTGACGAGCACAGCGTAGAAACTCGTTGAGGGCAGGGCTGTGCTGAACACCCCTTCAGTAAAACTGAACAATAAACAACATGCATGGGAACAATTATGACGCTCAAAAAGACGCTACTGGCCTCTGTGATTGGTGCTGCCGTGGCAGCGACAGCAATGCTGCCGATGACCGCAAGTGCCGAAACGCTCCGTATCGGCTACTCTGCCGACCCTGAAACCCTTGACCTCCACGAGCAGCTCTCGGGTGGCGTTCTGCGTTTTTCGCACCTCGCGTTTGACCCGCTGGTTCGCTGGACGAAAGACTTTCAGTTTGAGCCGCGCCTAGCCACTGAGTGGGAACAGGTCGACGAAACCACCATGCGCATGACCCTGCGTGAAGGTGTGACTTTCCATTCAGGCAACCCTTTCACCGCGAAAGACGTCGTATGGACCATTGAGCGTCTGAAAGAGAGCCCGGACTACCGCGCCATTTTTGATCCGGTGGCCAGCGCAGAAGCCGTTGACGAGTACACCGTCGAAATCACCACGTCTGAGCCCTACCCGCTGCTGTTGAACCTCGCTACTTACATCTTCCCGATGGATAGCGAGTTCTACACAGGCGAAACCGAAGACGGTAACGACAAAGCCGAAATCGTTAAAGCGGGTAACTCCTTCGCTTCACGCAACGTGTCAGGCACCGGCCCATTCATCGTCACTGACCGTCGCCAGGGTGTACGCGTTGATTTCAAACGTTTTGAAGACTACTGGGACACCGAAAGCGAAGGCAACGTTTCTGAAATCGTGTTAACGCCGATTGCTGAAAATGCCTCACGCGTGGCGGCCCTGCTGTCTGGCGGCGTTGACTTCATCGATGCCGTTCCGCCTAACGACCTAGATCGTGTGCGCGACGCTGACGGTGTTGAATTAGTCGAAGTGCCCGGCACCCGCATCATCGGCTTCCAGCTCAACGAAGAGCGCGTTGAGGCCTTCCAGGATGCTCGCGTTCGCCAAGCCGTTGACTTAGCCATCAACCAGGAAGGCATCGCCGACCGCTTAATGCGCGGCTTCGCAACGCCGGCTGGTCAGTTCTCTCCGGAAGGTTACTCAGGCCACAACTCTGACCTCGTTCCCCGCTACGACCTTGAGCGCGCCCAAGCGCTGATGGCCGAAGCTGGCTACGAAGAGGGCTTCAGCGTTGATATGATCGCGCCGAACAACCGTTACGTGAACGATGCGCAGCTGGCCCAAGCGGTTGCCAACATGCTCGCCCGCATTAACATCACCGTTAACCTGCGCACCATGCCGCTGGCTCAGTACTGGCCTGAGTACGACACTCGCCAGTCAGACATCGCCATGATCGGCTGGCACGCGGATACCGAAGACACCGCTAACTTCTTCCAGTACCTCTCTTTCTGTATTGATGAAGAGAGCGGTGCTGGCCAGTACAACTACGGCAGCTACTGCAACGAAGAGATCGACGCACTGGTGACGGCAGCCGACAGCGAAACAGATCTTGAAAAACGCAACGAAATGCTGCGTGAAGCAGAAGCCATGCTGTATGAAGACGTTGGTTTCGTCATGCTGCACTGGCAAAACCTCGCCTACGCCGCAGCTGAAGGCGTAGATGTTGAGCCGGTTGTTAGCGCGCTGGACTTCCCCTACCTGGGTGATTTGGTAATTAACCGCTAATCCCCACGCAGAACTGATAACCCGCGCAAGGATGCTTCGCTCTCCAGCCCTGCTGGAGAGCGAAGCGTTTTCTTTACGGCCGCCAGACGGCCACGCGGCGCTTCTCTGATTAACCTACATAGGTGGCGTACGCCATGATTGCTTTTTTAATCAAGCGGCTGATGCACGCAATATTGGTGATGTTTGTCATCAGTGTACTGGCCTTCGCCATCCAGGATAACCTGGGTGACCCTGTACAGCAGATGGTCGGACAGTCGGTCCCCGAAAGTGAACGCGAAGCCATTCGCGAACGGCTGGGGCTCAACGACCCCTTCCTTGTGCAGTACGTGCGTTTTGCTAAAAACGCCGTTCAGGGTGATTTTGGCTACTCCTACTTCTACCGCGAACCAGCGCTGGAAGTGATTGCCCGGCACCTGCCCGCCACTCTTGAACTGGTATTTGCTGCCACCCTGATTATCGTGCTGTTGTCTGTGCCCATTGGCGTTTATAGCGCTATCAAACCGCGCTCGCCGATCTCCCGGTTCTTCATGGGGGCATCGATTATCGGTATTTCGATCCCGGTCTTCTTGACCGCGATTGTGTTAATTCAAATTTTCTCGATTGGTATTACCGTCTCGCTGTTCCCCGAAGGCACTGCCTGGGGCGCTTGGTTAAACGGCCTGCTCTCGACTGAGGGCAACATGCCGTCGTTTGGTCGTGGCTATGATTTGGTGCATGTCGTCGGCCACTGGGACACCAACTTGGTTACCTGGAATGGTTTGCAACACCTTGTTCTACCCGCCGTATCGCTGGCCTCGATCATGCTGCCGCTGTTTATTCGTTTGATTCGCGCAGAAATGATGGAAGTGCTGCAATCTGAATACGTGAAGTATGCGCGCGCTAAAGGGATCTCCATGCGCCGTGTCTATTTCGTTCACGCGCTGAAAAACACCATGCTGCCGGTGATTACCGTAGGTGGCGTACAGATTGGTACCATGGTGGCCTACACCATTTTGACCGAAACCGTCTTCCAATGGCCGGGCATGGGGCTGATGTTCCTAGATGCTATTCACCGTGCCGATATTCCGCTGATTGTTACCTATCTGATGATTGTCGGCGTCATTTTCGTGGTCACGAACACCATCGTGGATTTGATCTACGGCTTTGTGAACCCCACTGTAAAACTGACTGGTAAGCCCGCATGACAACGTCCACACCTTCGACTGCCCCAAGCCGCTGGGAGCGCTTGCGCGACTCCTTTGTATGGTACAGCTTCAAACGTGATCGTACGGCACAGCTGTGCTTTGCGGTCTTTGTTTGCTTGGTCATCGCCGCCTTTTCAGCACCGCTATTGGCGCCTACTAACCCTTATGACCTAGCTCAAATCGACATTCTTGCCTCAGAACTGCCGCCCTTCTGGGTTGATGGTGCCGACGAGATGTATACGCTGGGCACCGACGCCCAGGGGCGTGATCTGCTGTCGATCATTCTCTACGGCACGCGGGTATCGCTGCTGATTGGCTTTGGCGCGGTGGCGCTGCAAGCATTACTCGGCGTTACCTTCGGCCTGATGGCAGGCTACCTGGGCGGCCGCGTAGATGCCTTCCTGATGCGCCTAGCAGATATCCAGCTTTCGTTCTCCACCTTGATGGTGGCGATTGTGGTGGGTGCGGTGGTGAAGGCCACCATGGGCAGCGCGTTCTACAGCCAATACGCGGTGATGATGCTGATATTGATTATCGGCCTCGCCGAATGGCCCCAGTATGCTCGTACCGTGCGCGCGTCAGTGCTGGCCGAAAAAAACAAAGAGTACGTGGACGCCGCCCGTGTAATGGGCCTGCGTAGCCGACGCATTATGTTCCGCCATGTGCTGCCGAACACGCTGTCACCGATTTTTGTTATCTCCACGGTGCAAATTGCTAACGCGATTATCTCCGAAGCGGCGCTGTCGTTTTTGGGGCTAGGCATGCCGGAAACGCACCCCTCGCTGGGTTCGCTGATCAAAGCAGGCTTTGACTATATTCAATCAGGCTCTTGGTGGATCACGCTGATCCCCGGTGCGGTGCTGGTAGTGCTGGTGCTGTCAATCAATCTTCTGGGCGACTGGCTGCGCGATGTCATGAACCCACGACTCTACAAAGGCTGAGGACACCATGGCACTTCTTGAAGTTTCTCATCTCGATGTCCGCTTTGCCCTGCGCCAGGGCGAAGTGCGCGCCCTGCGCGACGTGAATTTCACCCTGGAACGCGGCGAGCGCTTGGGTATTGTAGGCGAGTCTGGCGCGGGTAAATCCGTCGCCGCCTTCTCACTGCTGAATTTGATCGCCAAGCCCGGCTTTATTGCCGGGGGTAGCATTACTTTCGAAGGGAAAGAGCTCAACAGCATGTCGGAGCGCGGCCTGCGCAAAGTGCGCGGCAACCGCATCTCGATGATCTTTCAAGATCCGATGATGACTCTGAACCCAGTGCTCTCCATCGGCGAACAGATGGTGGAGTGCTTAAAGGCGCACCGTCGCATCTCTACCAAAGAAGCCCGTGCCATCGCCCTGGATAAGCTGCGCCAGGTGCAGATCCCTTCTCCGGAAAAGCGCTTAGACCAGTACCCCCACGAGCTTTCCGGCGGGATGCGCCAGCGTATTATTATCGCCATCGCCCTGCTGCTCGACCCGGACATCATCATTGCCGACGAGCCTACCACGGCGCTAGACGTGACGATTCAGGCCGAAATCATGGCGCTGCTGCTGGAGCTATGTGAGCAGCACAACGTGGGCTTGATTTTGATTACCCACGACCTGGGCGTGGTGAGCCAAGTGACTCAGCGCATGCTGGTCATGTACGCAGGCCGTGTCATCGAGCAAGGCCCCACGCGGGAAATCATCAACGACCCGCAGCACCCTTACACGCAAGGTTTGATCAACGCACTGCCGCAGATGGCAACGCCGGGGGAAAAGCTCAATCAGATTCGTGGCAGCATGCCGTCTCTGTCTAACCTGCCTAGCGGCTGTGCGTTTCACCCCCGCTGCGACTTTATCAACCGTGCCGACGGCCAGCCTCGGCCAGCGTGCACCCAGCAAGTCCCCGACTTTGTTGACTCCGGTAACTGCCGCGTTGCCTGCCATATGGTGGCGGAAATGCTTGAAGACCGCCGCTTGAAGGAGGAAAGCCTATGAACACCCAGGCGGAAACGATAGCGACCATGCCGACCCAAAATGAGGAGAGTAGCGAGTCACTGCTGCAAATTCGTGGCCTCAAAAAGCGCTTCTCACTCTCTGGCGATTTTCTTGAGCAGCTACGCTTCAAAGGTGGCAAGCTGGTTCGCCATCAGGAGTATGTCCACGCCATTAACGGCGTGAACCTGGACATCAAACGCGGCGAAGCGCTCTGCGTGGTGGGTGAATCTGGCTGCGGTAAGTCCACCGTGGCGCGCACGGTCATGGGGCTGATCTCTCCCTCAGAGGGCGAGATTCGCTACGACGGCCAGCGCATTGACGATCTCAGCTCCAAGCAGTTGCTGCCCTATCGCAAGCGCATGCAGATGATCTTCCAGAATCCTTACGCGTCGCTAAACCCGCGTATGACGATTCAGCAAACCCTGGAAGAGCCGCTCCGCTTGCACCACCCCGACTGGAACCGCCAGCAGATCCTCGACAAAGTTGGGGAAGTGATGCGCTCGGTGGGCATCGACCCGGACTGGGGCAAACGCTTTGGTCATGAGTTCTCCGGCGGGCAGCGCCAGCGTATCGCGATTGCACGCGCACTCGCCGTTGACCCCGAATTTATCGTGGCCGACGAGCCCATTTCAGCACTGGACGTATCCATCCAGGCTCAGGTGCTCAACCTGCTGATGGATGCCCAACGAGACCGTAACCTGACCTATCTGTTCATCACCCACGATTTGGCGGTGGTAGAGCATTTTGGGACGCGGGTGGCTGTTATGTACTTGGGCACGGTATGCGAGATTTCGACCACCGCTACGCTGTTTGCTAAGCCTCGGCACCCCTATACCCAGGCGCTGCTATCCGCTATTCCTCGCTTGGAAGATGACCGGCCGCAGCATATTCGTCTCTCGGGCGAGGTACCTACGCCGGTTAATCTGCCAAGCGGCTGTGTTTTCCATGGCCGCTGCCCCCATGCCAACGCCCGCTGCAAACAGGAAATCCCTGCACTAAGAACCCAGGATGACGGTACCCGGGTTGCGTGTCACGCTGTTGAAGAAGGCCGCCTATGAGCGCGGCTCATTCAACCGCTATACGCTTGGCCGCTTTGCGAGGTAAGGTATGGAAATTCGCTGGCTAGAAGACTTTATTGCCCTGGCCAGAACGCGACACTTCTCCCGCGCTGCCGACGAACAGCACGTCACACAGCCCACCTTTTCCCGGCGCATTAAGCTGCTGGAAGAGGAGATGGGCGTCACGCTGATTAATCGGCAAACGCTACCGCTGTCGTTAACGCCTGCGGGGGAAGAGTTTTTAACGCTATGCGAACAGGTCACTGACCGAGTTCGCTTAACGCGCGATCGCGTTCGTGAGATCAGTGCCGGGCAGCAGCGGCGCATTATGGTGGCAGCACCGCAAAGCCTGCTGGCGCATTTTCTGCCTGAATGGCTTGCCAGCACTGGCAGGCAGGAGCGTATTCAACCCTACCTACGTGCGACGGGCTGGGTGGCCAGCGACTACTTCCAGGCGCTTGCCCGGGCAGAGTGTGATCTGGCTATTTGCTACTGGCCGATTGGCCGCTGCGATCTGGATATTGACACCAGCGCCTGTACTTACCGAGTCATTGGGCATGAGCGGTTGATTCCGGTGACCGGGCTGAAGAGCGACGGCACCGCCTGCGCCCTGCTGCCCGGCTCTCGCCAGCAGCCAGCGCCGTGGTTGGCGTACCCCAAACGGGGGCTGTTAGGCTCGGCGGTCAAAGCGCATTTGGCGCGACTGCCCCAAAGCACGTACTTAACGGCACAAAGTGAAAATCTCTACGCGGCGGGCATCAAAGAGCTGGTGCTGCTGGGCTATGGCATGAGCTGGCTACCGGAACGCAATGTGGCGGCGGAACTCGCCAACGGCACGCTGGTCAGGGCGGGCGATAGCCGCTGGGACGTGCCCATGGAGCTGCGTCTTTATCGTCACCAAAGCCAGCACCACGCCGAACTCGATAGCCTGTGGAGCGAGCTTAACCCGCCCCGATCTTGAAAGGATGTCTTATATGTCAGCAACCCTCTACCAACAGCAGCGCGAGCATATCGCGTCGCTACAGCGTGCTTACCAGCAATGCTTGGCTACCCATCAGCTGGATAGCCTGGCGATTTACAGCGGCCATGCACGCAACCACTTTGCCGACGATCATGCCACCAGCTTCCAGTCCTACGGCCACTTTATACACTGGGTCGGTATGGTAGACGTTCAGCATAGCTGGCTGGTGATTCAACCCAATCAACGCCCCCAGCTCTACCTCTATGCGCCCGCAGACTTTTGGCACTTGCCGACACAGCTACCCGAAGAGCCGTGGGTCGCTGAGTTTGATGTGCATCTATGTAGCGACAAAATCACGCCACCGCTCTCGGGCCGCACCGCCATCATTGGCGATGTAACGAAGCTTGAGAGCGCCGCGCTGCTTTCCAATGTGGCTACGCTGCACCCGGAAGCGCTTGTGCGGGAGCTTGATGAGCTACGCATGGTGAAATCCACCTATGAAATTGCCTGCCTGCGTGAAGCTAACCGACTGGCGGTGGCAGGCCATCAGGCGGCCAACGCTGCTTTTATTGGTGCTGCCGCCGAGCTGGATGTGCAACTCGCGTATTTGGGGGCCAGCCGACAGCGTGAGTCGGAAGTGCCCTATCAAAATATTATCGGGCTGAATGAGCATGCCGGGGTCTTACACTATCAGCGTTATGATCTGTCGGCCCCTAAGCAGCGTTACAGCCTATTGGTAGATGCGGGCAGACGCTTTCGAGGTTACTGCGCCGATATTACCCGCACCTACGCAGGCCCAGATGCCCCCAGCGAGTTTGGCGCTTTAATTACCGCCATGCACAGTCTCAAAGATGCGCTGATTGCACACATCGGCCCTGGCGTTGATTTCGTTGCACTGCATGAAAAAATGCACCAAGGATTGGCTGATATCTTGGTCGCACACGGGCTATATACCGGCAGCGCAGAAAGCGCCGTGGAAGCAGGTATTACGCGTGCTTTCTGCCCCCACGGGCTAGGGCACTCGTTGGGTATTCAGGTACACGATGTGGCCGGGTTGATGCAGCCAGATGGCACGCCATCACCGGCACCTAACGCTCACCCTGCCCTTCGCCTCACCCGCACGCTGCGACCCGGCATGGTAGTCACCATTGAACCAGGGCTCTACTTTATTCCCATGCTGCTCGCGCCGCTGCGCAATCAGCCCCACCCCATCAACTGGACACTGGTTGATCAGCTCGCTGCCTGCGGCGGTATTCGCATAGAAGACAATATTCTGGTGACGGATAGCGGTTCAGATAACTTAACGCAGTAATAAGCGATCAACGCAAAAACGCCCGGTTCACTTACGTGAACCGGGCGTGTGTCTACCAAACCTGAATTAGAAGCGGTAAGTAATACCACCGCCGATGGTGACAGGCTCAATATCAACTTCGCCTAGCGTAGCGCCGGCTGCATTATTAATGTCAGCACTCACGTCAGCATAGCTAACGTAGCCGTTCAACATGATGTTGTCGGTCACTGCCAAATCAACGCCCGCTTGGCCAATCGCACCGTAGCTCTCGTCGATGCTCAGGCCAGTCGGCTCGCTAGAGAAACTGGTGTAATTCAAGCCCAGGCCTACATAAGGCTGAACTTTGGAGTCTAAACCACCCATCGGGTAGTAGTTTACCAGCAGGTTTACCGGCAGACGATCTACGCTGCCCGCGCTACCGCCGGGAGTGGTGTTCAGATCATGCTCGAATTTTTCCGAGCTGTTGAGCTCAACACCAAATTTGTCACTAAACAAATAGCCCGCACCGTAAGTAAAACCGCGTGCGCTTTGTACGTTGAGGTCTGCGCCGCCAACGTTACCATTACCTGAGCCCGTGTCCGTTTGGGCAACACCACCGCGAACAAAGACATCGCCTGCTTCATAAGCCATTACCGCTTGGCTCGCCATGACGGCGCTTGCAGAAACAATAGCGGCGGTGATCAATTTCATTTTGCTCATCAGGGTCATCCTCTTGCATCTTGCTTGGGATTGGTGCTGGTCAACACCAGCTTACCTATACAATATATAGTATACGAACACTGTTTCCAAATTTCCTGTGAAATTTTATTATAGGTTTTCTTACCCTGATAGCTTTTGTTAACTACTGGCTCTGACAAGCAGGCATAAAAAAAGTCCCCCGAAGGGGACCCAGGTGGAGCACGCCAGCTCACTCGTTGTGTTACCGGGCATTGCCGCGGCAACGTTGCAAAGAAGGGAGAGCATTGAATGCCGTATCTATCGCGACGTAAATGACTCTGTTCATTTGCTACTTACTATTTATATTGCGAGCTGCGTGCCATAAATTTTATTTACCAATAAAAACATCATCTTATAAAAACATCTACAGATCGGAGCGTTACGCACCCAATCTCTGTTCGCAAATAGCGCACCAGCACTGCGCATTTTTTTACTGCGCTGCTTCATAACGAATCACGCAATAACCACAGCACAGCAGCACTACTGACAGACCTGATTACGGCCGCCCCGTTTAGCGCGGTACAATGCTTCGTCCGCCAGTACCAGCAGTCGATCTCGGTCGTTTTCTGCCACGTCGATACTGCATACCATGCCCGCCGATAGCGTACAGGAAAACTCCTGCTCCCCTTGGTTAAAACGCAGCCGAGAAAAGTACTCTCTGATGTCTTCCAGTCGTTTGCGGCCATCCTCTGCGCTGCAGTGAGGCAACACCACTAAAAACTCCTCGCCACCGTAACGGCCGATCATATCCGTTTGCCGCAAACGCTGGCGCAGCAGTGTGGCCCCGGAGGCAATGACGACATCCCCTGTTGCGTGGCCATAGGTATCGTTCACCGATTTGAAGTGGTCGATATCCACCATGGCCACCACCACCGAGTAGTTCTGGCGGTAACCACGGCTAATTTCGTTCATGGCCGAACTTTTAATACTGGCGTGCTTTAACAGGCCCGTTAAGCTGTCTTTATTGAGTAACGCTGATAGCGTGCGCGAGCGAGCCACGCGCACCCGTATTGAGGCGACCAACTGCGCAGCCAAAATGGGCTTGGTCAGGAAGTCATCGGCGCCGTGGCTCAGTGCATCTACCTGCTTACCAAGGTCCATCTCTGCGGATAAAAATACAATTGGCAGGCTGCTCCACTCATCGTATTGCCTTACCACTGACGCCAGGTCAGGCCCATCGTATTCAGGCATATGTACGTCCATCAGCAACAGCTCAGGCCTAAATGAGCGAAGCTGTTCAATGATATGACGAGGCGTGTCCAAGATGCGTACTTCCATCCCTGCCGCTTCCAGCACAAGCTGATAATAGGCAGCAAGCTGCTGATCGTCATCGACCACCAGGATACGTGCGGGGGGAGACTGGCGTTCTTGAAGCAACTGTTCCAGCCGATTCACCAGCTGTGGAATGTTCAGCGGCTTCAAGAAATAACCGTGGGCATTTAACTGGGCCGCGCGCATGCGCGCATCGAAGGTGTCACAGTCGCTAATAAAGAGCAGCGGGCATGAAAGTGCTTGCAGCGGCGAAAGGTGGCCTACGCCTGCCATGACATCTATTATTAATATATCAGGCGCTCCATCTTTAATGTGCTGGCAGGCATCCGGCACAGACGTGAAAAGATGCACGTCATAGCTAAAGTTTGTTAACTGTTCACGAATATGTCTGCCAAGATGCGCATCTTCTTCGATCAACCATATCGTTACAGTGGAGCCATTCATTTCCTGAGGCATCTCAATCGTAGGCGCACTTTGCAAGCTAGGGATTAACTCAACCTGCATCGACTGCAGCTGGCTGCTCACCACGTTAACAAGCTGCAGATCTATTTCTTGATCGCTCTCCTCTAACCAGCGCTTTAATCCGCCTTCAAGAATACGTGCTTGGCTACCAATCACATCAAACCCAAAGGTACCGGCCGACCCCGCCAACTTGTGCAGGCGCCGATAGACATCGGTCAGCATCTCGCGAGGAGTGTGCTCTTCGGCATCGTGCCCCTCTCCAGCGGGTGCCATTAGCTGTGCACGCAGTGTTTGCTGGAGTCGATTAAGCATGCTGCACAGCGAAGTCAATTCGGTCTGTAAATTTTGCTGATACGTTTGCTTTAACAGCGCCAGCTTATGTTCTAGCGATTGTTGATCACGATTTACCACACGCCTGCTCCCAAAGAGTGCGAACTTGATTGGCCAACGTCATGGGGTCAAACGGCTTGGCAATCACACTTTCAGCACCTAGTGCAATGAGTTGGTCCACTTCGTGGGGCTGCACTTTAGCGGTCATAAAGGCAACGGGTATTTTTTCAAGGCTGGGCAGTTGTCGCAGCGCAGCCAAGGTAGATGGCCCATCCATACCGGGCATCATCACATCGAGAAGAATCATGTCCGGCGCATAAGCCACCACCTCTTGCAACGCCTGCTCGCCAGAGGAGCATACCTTGATATTAAAGCCACCGACGACTTCCAGCGCCAATGCAGCGACGGTTTGAATATCAGGGTCATCTTCCACATACAAAATACGCTCTAAACTGCTCATCCGTTATCCACCGTCTGCACCAGTTGGGTTCGTTGTTGAATTGCCTCAAGCAGCTGCGCTGGGCTAATGCGAGATTTTAGAAAAACAGCCTCAACGCGATGTTGATCTGCTTCACTAATTGATTGACCAGATAGAATAATAACCCGAGCGCGTGGGTGTGCGTGGCGAATCTGCTCTAACAGCTCCCACCCTTCTCCATCCGGCAGGCCAATATCAAGAATAATGGCGTCATAACGGCGGTAGGATAATAAGCGCCGCGCCATGGCAACACTCACTGCGTGCTCACACTCTGCATGCTCGCTGAGCATGGCGCGAATAACCGCGTGCAGGTCGGGATCATCCTCAATATGCAGCAGCGTTAAGCGCTCTTGATGTGCCAATATTTGCTCGCCAAGCAGCGCCAGCAGGTGCTGAGTTTGAATAGGTTTAGCCAACCATGCGATGTCTTCTAGATGGCCTTCCAGCGCCACCTTGCCACGCTCTACCCTGCCTGTAACAACCAACACTGGCGTATGCTTGGAAGCGCGCTGCTCCCGGAGGGCATGGATAACGTCAAACCCACTCATATCCGGCAAACCAATATCTACCGTAATGGCGTCATAACGTTGGTTAGTCAGCTTCTTTAGCGCCATGGCGCCATTCAGCGCTGAATCCACTTCATACCCTGCCTGGGACAACGTTTCATACAGCACTCGTACTACCGAAGGATCATCTTCTATGACGAGTACTCTATCACCATAAGCATCTTGTTCCTGATGGTCATCCGCTGTGTCTGATGGGTGTAAGGGTAGCGAGAACCAGAAACAGCTTCCCTCGCCTTCATGAGAGGTAAAGCCCAGGGAGCCTTCCATATGCTCAATAAGCTCTCGGGTAATCGCTAAGCCAAGCCCGGTCCCCCCTTTTGCCCGAGAGTCAGAGGCATCTACCTGTGCGAATTTACTAAAAATATGTGCTTTAAAGTGCTCAGGTATACCTGGACCGTCATCTTTTACGCTAACGGTAATCGATTGCTCCTGCTTTTCAACGATAATATGAACATCCCCACCTTCTGGTGAAAACTTCACCGCATTTGAAAGCAAGTTCGCCATGACCTGCTGTAAGCGCTGCCCATCTACCCGGACCTGACTGTCAGAGTAAGGATTATCAAGATGTAAGGTGACACCTCGTTCATGGCGGTAATGACGATTCTCCTCGATGGCGCTTTCCAGCAAACGCTGTAACGGTTGCCACTGCATATCAAAGGCTAATTTACCGACAGCAATTTTTTCAATATCTAGCAAGTCATTGATGAGGTGTGTTAGACGCTGGCTGTTTTTATGGGCAATATTCACCATTCGCATCACCGTGTCGGGAACACTGCCCAGCGCCCCGGCAGACACCATACCTAATGCTCCGGAGATAGACGTCAAGGGCGTTCGTAGCTCGTGACTCACGGTGGCAATGAACTCATTTTTCATTTGCTCTATCCGCTTCGACTCGGAGATATCCTCAGCGATGCCTAAATAGCCGGTGATATTACCTTGCTGATCTCTAATAGCCGTCACTACCAATTTAATCGGGATACGTTCGCCTGAGCGGGTTATATAAAACCACTCTTTTGCATCACGCTTATCAATCGCAGCGCGATGAGTAAACACTTCAAAAGGCGTTAGTGTATAGCCAAAGTTTTGGTTCAATTGAATCAGCCGTTGCTCTACTTCATCAGCATCATGGAACAGCATAGGTGTATGCAACTCAACAACCTCACTTGCCTGATAGCCGAGAATGTTTTCAGCCCCCTTGTTAAAGAGCTTAATCACCCCTTGGGTATCGGTGGCAATAATCGCAAAGTCTGAAGCAGCATCCATCACTGAACTTAACAGGTCATTGCTACTGGCGAGCGCTTTAGTGCGCTGCTCCACTTCCCTTTCTAAGTTACTCTGGGTATGGTGAAGACGCTTAAATGCAGCGCTTAGTTCAACACTCATCGCCCCCAGCAGATCAGATAGCTGTTGAAATTCGATAATGCGGCTACTGGGTAATGTCGGTTTTTTTCCGCTCGCAATGCTGTCACTCAGTGTACGGCCTTTTCTACCCAACCTAAGCAACGGCTGGGTGATCATTCGGCTTAATAGCTCTGCGATTAAAATACCAAAGCCCAACACTGCCGCTAACATGGTTAACAGCACCGTACGGTAGGATTCCATTGCGCGCACAGTGGGGAGTGCAGGCGTCTCTAGCACTACTTGATCCACACCTGCCACGTTTTGCGCTGGCATTCGTAGCGTATACTGCCCTTGCCCAAAGCGCACAGCGGGATTCTCCATGCCACCTGGGAGCCACATTGCTGTGCGCTCATTAATTTTTATCAACTCATCTCCAGGCGCTAGTGCTAGTGAGTTAAGGTTACCAATTTGGTCAAGAAGATTACCCTCAGCATCTAATAGCCCGATACTGACATCACTGCCTCCGCGCGTGCGCCCAATATGGTAGGTATAGCGCTGGTCGGCGTCTGGTTCGGACAGTCGACCAATCAGCTCGCTCCCCATAGAGGCAAGCGTTTGATCCACAAAGTGCTCTTGCCCCTGCCGCATGGCATAGCCATCATAAAGAATCAGCGGGATGCCCGTCATCAGTGTCACCGATAGCAAAGCAGAAAAAAGGAGATGTTTCAGAGTTAAAAGAGCATCCGCTCTAGGCAACCAGGGACGTTTAGATAGGCCAAAGAGAATGATAATGACACTCGCGATCACCGCATTCAAAACGCCGTTAATGGATTGTTTTAGATATACCAGCAGCGTTAATTCCTGGCTCCAATTTAACCAATAGGGAAAAAGAAGAAAATCAATCGGTGCAGCAATGGTTACCCAATAGAGTAAGCTGGCAACAATCAGGTTTTTAACTTTGTGATGATAAAGCCAAGAAACCACAATGGCTTCTAAAACAAACACGATGACAGTGACTGGATTTTCCCAAAAGACATAGGTATAAAGCCCAGCCACTACTCCTACCAACACCGCCGGCCAAGTGCCCAACCAGGCGATAGCCAACATGACGGCTACTGAACCAAAAATAAAGTAGACGTTAAAAAGTATCGAGAGCTGCAGCATATTTCCTGCAACACCTGCGATTAACAAAAAGGCAAGCAGCAACCCACCGTAAATGGGAGCTCCGCTAGGTAACGTAGCTCGTTCAGGGCTCAACACTATCGGTTACCTCTACATAGGGGAAGATCACATAAAACGTACTACCTTCGCCTTCGACAGAGCTAAATCCAATGGTACCGCCCATTTGTTCTGTAATGGCTTTGCTAATAGAAAGTCCTAACCCTGTTCCTCCCTTAATGCGACGATCACTGGCATCCGCTTGTGCAAATTTCTGAAAAATTCTAGCTCTAAAATTTTCCGGAATACCGCAGCCCATATCTTTTACATTGATACGTATACTCTCATCACCTTCATCGCAATAAATAACGACTTCACTCTTCATTGGAGAAAATTTAGCGGCATTGGACAGTAGGTTTGTCATGACCTGCTGGAATCGAAGTGCATCAACGTTGATACAGCGCTCTGCTGAGAGCGGAATTAAGCGAAGTTTTACGCCGTACTGCTCAGCGTAAGGTTGATTTTCCTGCAGCGCCGCATTGAGCAACATGCCTAGCTCTCGCGAACGGCAAATAAAATTTAGCCGACCCGCTAAGAGCTTTTCAATATCCAATAGGTCATTGATTAGTAAAACAAGTCGCTCGCTGTTTTTAAGCGCCATCGAAAGCATTTGCTGAGTTTGACCGGAAAGCTCACCGGTGGCACCCCCAAGCACGAGTTTCAAACCACCGGTAATTGTCGTCAGCGGTGTGCGCAGCTCATGGCTGACGGTAGATACGAACTCACTTTTCAGCGCATCAACACGCTGACGCTCTAGTGCTGCGCCTATCCAACGACTTAAAATCTTCAGGAACAGCGAATCAGTTTCAGCAAATGCCTGAAGCCGCGGCGTTGCCGAGGAAAAGCTCACCGTACCAAACAGCTGACCTTCCAGTTGAATAGCGCATCCAATATAGGCTTCCAGACAAAAGGTCTCGTAGCAGGGATGATGTCGCACATCGCTCATACCCACATTATGGATGGCCAGCATATCATTACATTTGAGCGTCATATCGCAGTAAGTGTTCGCTAACGGCAAACACTGGCCCGCGCTTAAGGAGACATCATCAGGAGCGGTTGCAGCCACCACTTCAAACACACCTTTGTGAATGCGGCTAATAATGCCAATTTGCAGCTGCAAGTAGCTGCATCCTAGGTTAAGTGACGCCTGTAGTTGCTGATCCAGGCTTAACTGGCTAGAAGTACTAATATCGTTAAGCTTGGCCAGCGCCTCGACCAACAAGCGCTGACGATTTTCATCTTCCGCTAAACAACGCTGGGCGTCATTCACCCGGATAAGTTCGCTTTCAAAGCCGCTGCGATTAATTTCATCCTCTGCGCAGGCCGCCAGATCCCTTAATGCCTGACGCTGGTGATTGGTTAAGCATCTAGGCTCCGAGTGAATAATACACAGCGTGCCTACACGAAACCCGTCAGCGGTAGTCAGTGGCATCCCCGCATAAAAACGAATGCCTCGCCGTGCAGTCACCAGCACATTCGTTTCAAAGCGTGGATCTTTGCTGGCATCCTCGATCTCAAAAATGCCGTCCCCTTGAATGGCATGGGCACAAAATGATTCTTGCCGGCATGTTTGAGTTAACGAAAACCCCTGACGAGACTTAAACCATTGACGCTCTTCATCAACCAGCGACACCAGCGCAATATCCACACCGAAAAGGTGCGTAGCAAGCCGAGTAATCCGGTCAAAGCGCTCCTCGGGAGGCGTATCTAAAATCGCCAAGCTGTGTAAAGCCTCCAGCCGCGCCTGCTCACTCTCCACCATGGTGAAAACCTCAGGGGTATCTAATAGCCAATATCATTTTTCGGGCATAGCGCCGCTAAGCTCGTTTAGTTAATGTAAATGTATGCATTAATACAGCCGCTGTCGTTAGCTGTATCGATATTTCACATTTGCAGCAGCGAGTAGCGCTAGACACTCCTTCACTACGGTAGAAAATCCCATGCCCCCATCTCGTGTTTACTACGTTACCGGTGGTGCTCAAGGCATTGGTCTTGGCATCGCACAGGCCTTGCTCGCCGACGGCCACCGTGTTGCCATTACCGATATTGATGCGGAAGCCCTTAGCACAGCCGCTGACAGGCTGCCCCACCCTGACCATCTATTAACACTGCCAGCAGACGCCAGTGACGAGAGGCAAGTGGCCAGTAGCCTGGCCAAAACAGTCGATCACTTTGGCCGCCTAGACGGCATCGTGCATAACGCAGGCATTGCCGACCCCTTCCATGGCCCGGTGGAGCAGCTCTCGCTGGAGACATGGCAGGCCTACTTAAACACTAACCTCACCGGCGCCTTTTTGTGTGCCAAACATGGGGCACCTTATTTACGCCCGCACGGCGGCAGCATGGTGCTGATGG
The DNA here is from genome assembly GCF_046536035.1 of Halomonas sp. SIMBA_159. NCBI lineage: Bacteria > Pseudomonadati > Pseudomonadota > Gammaproteobacteria > Oceanospirillales > Halomonadaceae > Halomonas > Halomonas sp. SIMBA_159. The sequence goes on along the minus strand of NZ_JAWJBT010000007.1, from coordinate 23,264 downwards.
CGTCTTCCCGCGCCCTTCAATCGGAGCCAGATACCGAAGCCTACGCCGCCAGCAAGGGCGGCATTGTTGCCCTTGCTCATGCACTGGCGGTAAGTCTTGGCCCTGATATTCGCGTTAATGCCGTTAGCCCGGGCTGGATTGAAGTCGGCAACTGGCAAAAGCCCAGCCGCCAGCAGCCGGTGGAGCACCGTGATATCGACCGTGAACAGCACCCGGTTGGGCGTGTGGGCACTCCCGAAGATATTGCCGCGCTCACCCGCTTTCTGCTCTCCAAAGAATCCGGCTTTATTACCGGTCAGAACTTTGTCGTCGACGGCGGGATGACGCGCAAAATGATTTACGCCGAGTAGCGGCACAGCCCATCAAAAAATCCCATTAAAAAAGGCCATACGGAGATGGCCTTTCGCTTTTCAAAAACGTACCGCTATGGCGTGACGATAATTTTCACCTGCGCCTTATCGCTCAGCAGCGCCTCAAAGCCCTCCTCCACGATATCCGCCAGCGGAATGCGTTGAGTGACCATATCCTCGGCGCGGAAGTAGCCCCGCTGCATCAGTGCCATCACCGCCGGATACACATGGCGATAGGCAATAATGCCTTTCATGGTGCGCTCTTTGATTACCAAGTCGTTGGGGTGAAAACTGGCTTCTCCCTCCCAAATACTCACCACCACTACTTCGCCCCCTTCGTGGGTGCTGTGCAGCGCTTGGTTGAGCACGGCGGGAATGCCCGTCACTTCGAAGGCCACATCCACCCCGCCACCGCTCAATGCGTGTAGCTTTTCCACTGCGTCTTCTTGCTGTGGGTCGACAACGATGGCTCCCAACGCTTCGGCTTTGGCCTTACGAGATGGCGCAACTTCCACCGCATAAATCTGCGCAGCCCCGGCGGCTTTAAGCGCTTCGATGGTCATTAAGCCAATCGGCCCAGCACCAAACACCACGGCACTATCACCGGTCTTTAGGCAGCTCTGGCGCACCGCATGCAGCGCGACCGCCGCAGGCTCGACCAGCGCACCCTGCTCAAAGCTGAGGTCATCCGGCAGTTTGTGCACCATGTGTTCACCCATCACGGTGAACTCCGAAAATCCGCCGCCTCCGCCGGAGAGACCGTGAAAGCCGAGCAGCGGCGTCAGGTTGTAGCGCTCCATCTGGTAAGCGCCATCCTTGTTAGGCGAAAGGATCGGCTCAATCGCCACACGGTCGCCTACCTTCACCCGCGTCACTTTCTCGCCGACCTCCACCACCTCGCCCGCAAACTCATGGCCCATAATAATCGGCGCCTGTTCGCCGCTAATGGGGTGCGGTTTGCCTACCGGAATAAAAATCGGCCCGGCGGCATACTCGTGTAAATCGCTGCCGCAAATACCGCAGGCGGCGACTTTCACCTTTACCTCATGGGGGTCGTTGATGGTAGGCACCGGCACGTGTTCAACGCGCAGATCTTTGGCGGCATACCATACCGCGGCCTGCATCTGTTGCTGATTCGTCGACTGACTCATAAGTATCCCTTCCTGTTAAGACGAATGCCCTTTAAGACGTATAGCTTTTAAGACGAATGATGAACCGGCTGCAGCCCATAGACAGGCGTTGGAAGCCCTTCCATGCGAGCCTTTAACTGCAGCGCCAAGTAGTGGGAGTAGTGCCGAGACTGATGTAGGTTGCCGCCATGGAACCACAGCGCTTCCTGCTGGGTGGGCTTCCACATATTACGTAGCTCGCCCTCCCAAGGGCCGGGGTCTTTGGTGGTGTCAGAGCCTAAGCCCCAGCATTTACCCACTTTATCGGCCACTTCCTGAGAGATAAGCCGTGCCGCCCAGCCGTTCATCGAGCCATAGCCGGTGGCGTACACAATGAGGTCTGCCGGTAGCTCGCTACCATCGGTCAAGGTAATGGAGTGGGGATTAATACGCTCAATACCGACACCGCTGCGCAGCTTGATATCGCCATTGGCGACCAGATCGCAGGCACCCACATCGATGTAGTAACCCGAGCCACGGCGCAGGTATTTCAAAAACAGGCCAGACTCATCGTCACCGAAATCGAGCATAAAGCCCGCGTCTTCCAGCCGTTGGTAAAACTCAGCATCGCGCTGCTTAATCGCCTCAAACGCCGGACGTTGGAAGTCAGGCAGCACTTTGTAAGGAATGGAAGCAAAGATCAGATCGGCCTTTTCATGGGTAAGCCCGCCTGCCACCGCCTCTTCGGAGTAGAGCGGCCCCAGCACTTCTTCCATCAATGAATCCGATTTAACGATATGGGTCGAGGAGCGCTGGAGCATGGTGACATCGGCATCGTGCTCCCAGAGCGCGGCGGCAATATCGTGAGCCGAGTTATTCGAACCAATAATCACGCACTTTTTGCCTGCGTAAGCATCCGGCCCAGGGTGCTGGCTGGAGTGCTGCTGCTCGCCCTCGAAGCTCTCCGCGCCTGCAAACTTGGGCACGTTGGGCATACCGGACATCCCGGTAGCCATCACCAGCTGTTTCGGGCGTAGCGTGATCTCTTCGCCGTTGCGCTTCACGTTCACGATCCACTCGCCTGCGGCTTCATCGAAGCGTGCATTGTCGCAGGTCGTGGAACTCCAATAATTGAGCTCCATCACCTTTGTGTACATTTCCAGCCAGTCGCCCACTTTGTCTTTCGGGGCAAACACCGGCCAGTTCTCCGGGAAAGGAATGTAGGGCAGGTGGTCGTACCATACCGGGTCGTGCAGGCAGAGGGATTTATAGCGCTTGCGCCAGGAGTCCCCTGCACGCTCGTTGCGCTCAATGATGATGGTGGGCACGCCCATCTGCTTTAGCCGCGCACCCAGGCCAATGCCGCCTTGGCCACCGCCTATCACCACACAGTAGGGCTGCTTTGTGTAACCAAGCTCGGCTTCCTCGCGTTCGCGGGCTTCCAGCCAGGTTTCCCGCTGTTTGTTGGCCCCGTGCTCGGCCCCTTTAGGGCGGTGTTGGTTGCGGGGTTCAGGGAAGTCATTCAGCGCCTGCATGGTGGTCAGCAGTGTCCAACATTTGCCGTTCTTCAGGCGCACATAGCCTTTTCCGCTGGCAATGGCTGTTTTGAAGGTGAACCACGCCTCAACGGTATCGCCATTTTCGCTGGCCTCCCCGTCAAGCTGCCACTGGGTGGGCTGGGTATTGGCCAGCGTGGCATTGAGCATGGCCTGGATTTCCTCCTTGCCTTCGCAGGTTTTTAGATTCCAGGTAAACGCCAGAAAGTCGCGCCAGTAGCATTCGTCGTTGAATAGCGTCAGCACGCGCTGACTATCGCGTGCCTGCAGCGCTTCATCAAAATCATGAAGCCATGCGTTGACGGTGCTGGTAGCGCTGGATGGGGTACTTACCTCTGTGTGAGTCATCGCGGGTACTCCAAGGTCGTTGTTATTGTTGAACTGTCGATAAGACACTCAACCCTAAGCACCCGCCGTGCCAAATGCGCCAAATAGTCAATAAACGATTGAAAAATATAAGCAATCAAACATCCACACACCGCTATAAAACAGCGCAAACCGCGTACACCTGTCACGCCGTGTGTACGGCGAACGTTACAGGTGTAACGCACGACTAACGGCGTAACGCAGCCTCGTTGACACCGCCGGCAAAGCGCATAGGCTGGAAGTACAACAATAATTGTGTGTGGATTCGCCATGCCAACGCCATCACTGCCACCGACACGCTTGGCCTCCGCGCAGCGCCAGCATATCGAGCACATCTTCCAGCTAGGTGAAGGGCTGGATGCGCCGCAGCTTCCGGCAAAGGCCACCATCCGTCGCTCTTGGCTGCGTTGCCTCAACGAGTACCAACTCGACCCCACGCAGCCACGCCCTGCCCGGGTGGTGCCCCAGCAAACCTTGATCGAGCACCGGGAATCCGTTGATGAGCTGCTGCACGTTGCCCGCGCCGGGGTGGATCAGCTCTACGGGCAAATCGCCCAGCTCGGCTACGTGCTGCTACTCACCGACCATCGCGGCATTACCGTGGAGTTTCGCGGCAACCCCAATCAAGACCAGCAGCTACGCAAAGCGGGCCTCTATTTAGGTGCCGACTGGGACGAGCGCTTCGCAGGCACATGTGCCGTAGGTACCTGCCTGCACGACCGCCAAGCGATCATTTGCCACCGCCAGGAGCACTTCGACGCCACGCATATCTCACTTACCTGCACCGCCGCCCCCATCGCCGACCCGCAAGGCAACGTGATGGCCGTGCTGGATATCTCTGCGCTGCAATCGCCCACTCAGCATGAGAGCCAGAACTTCAGCCTCTCGCTGGTCACCCTCTACGCCCGCATGATTGAAGACGCCTACTTCCTGCAGCGCTACCGCGACTGCCTGATGGTGCGCTTAGATACCTCGCGGGAGTTTGTGCATGTGAACGGGCGTGGGCTTATCGCGATAGAAGAGAACGGCCAGGTGATTGCCGCCAATGCCGTCGGCCGCGAATTGATCAGTGCGCACCAACGCCGCTGGCCACCGTGGTCTGCCCACCACGCGCCGATGCTCAGCGAGCTGTTTGAGTGCGAAATTGCCGATGTGCTGAGCATCAACAGCGCAACCAACGACCAGCTCAGGGCGTTTCGCGCCCGCGCCAGCAACGCCATCTACTTTATTAGCCTGCTGGAGCCGCGCAGGCCGCGCATCGCACCACTCGGTAAGCCCGCCTCTTCGCTGCCAACAGCGCTAGAACGGCTGGGGGCCGACGACCCCGCCATACGTAAAGTGCAGAAGCTGGCCGAACGGCTGCGTAACGAAGCCAGTGTGAACGTGCTGATCAGCGGCGAAACCGGCACCGGCAAAGAAGTGGTTGCCCGTGCGCTGCACGATAGCGGCAACCGCGCTAAAGGCCCCTTTGTGGCGGTGAACTGTGCAGCGATTCCCGAAGCGCTGATTGAGAGCGAACTGTTCGGCTATGAACCCGGCGCGTTTACCGGCGGGCGGGCAAAAGGCATGCGCGGGCTGATCCCCCAGGCCCACGGCGGCACGCTGTTTTTAGATGAGATCGGCGATATGCCGCTGGCGCTGCAAACCCGCCTGCTACGCGTACTCGCCGAGCGGGAAGTAATGCCGCTGGGGGCGAACAAACCGGAAAAAGTCGACATTCGGGTAATCACCGCTACCCACCGCCACATCGACACCATGATTGCGCAGGGCGAGTTTCGTGAAGACCTCTACTACCGCCTGAACGGTGCCCAACTGCGCTTACCACCGCTGCGCGAACGCGCCGACAAGCTCTACGTTATTCGCCAAGTTTTCAGCGATGTGGTGAGCGAGCGCGGCGCAAGCTCCGCCCCTCGGCTACGCGCCGACGCCATCAGCGCCCTACTTGCCTACGCCTGGCCCGGCAATATTCGTCAGCTTAAAAACGCTCTGGCGTTTGCACTCGCCACCGCCGAGAGTGATGAAATCACCGTGTACGATCTACCCGAACAGTGCCTCAGCCAGCGCATTACCCACACGCCTACGCCCCCCGCGCCTGAAAGCGAGGCCGCCGATCGCCATCTCGTGGCACGGCTGCAGCAACACCACTGGAACATTAGCGCCGTGGCACGCGAGCTGGGGGTTTCACGACCAACGGTGTATCGGCAAATGCAGCGCCAAGGCATCGTGCCGCCGAACAAGGCCTAGTGATGAAAAACTCTAAAGCCTGCTAACTGTCGCTTAAAGCGCAACATCTCGTTCCTGCACCTTTAATTGAAATAAGAATTAATATCAAATAGAGTAAACCTTTATTTTTCTCCCAATTGACTGCTTGAGAATCCACTGGTGACTCGACACTGTTTTTTTACTCCGACTCCGCTGGCGATTTCTGCTCTTTTGCCTATCAGTGTATTGATATCGTTGAAGGCCACTGCCGAAGAAAGTATGACCTTATCAGAGGTCGTCGTTTCTGCTTCAGGCTACGAGCAGTCTGTTGCGGATGCGCCTGCTTCAATTAGCGTTATCACCCGCGAATCGCTAGAGCAACGCGCTTATCGAGACATCACGGATGCACTGAGCGATGTACCAGGTGTCGTGGTGACGGGTGGTGGCGACGGAGAAGATGTCAGCCTAAGAGGTATGCCAGTGCAGTACACGCTGTGGTTGGTAGATGGACGGCGCCAATCTACACGCGAAACCCAGCCCAATGGTGGCGGCGGTTTTCAGAAGGACTGGCTTCCTCCCCTCTCTGCCATTGAGCGGATCGAGGTCATTCGCGGGCCGATGTCGACTTTATACGGCTCAGAAGCATTAGGCGGTGTCATTAATATCATCACGCGCCGCGTATCCGATGAGTGGAGCGGCAACCTACGCCTTGAAACTACCTATCAAGAAAACCGAGCATCAGGGGATGAACACCAGCAGCAGCTGTACCTCAGTGGACCGCTGATTCAAGATACCTTAGGGCTCCGCTTGCAAGGCCAGTTCCAAAAGCGCGAAGAAGACCGCATTGTGCGCGGCTATGCAGGACGTGAGTTTCATAACTTGTCCGCGCGATTCTCTTGGACGCCCCATCAAGACCACGATATCGACGTTGAAGTAGGCCGCCAAGCGCAAGAACGAACATTCCGCCCAGGCTTCTCTCAGGCAGGATCCAGCGCGTCGTCTACCGACAATGAGCGTGAATATATCTCTGCATCCCATCAAGGCCGTTGGAGCCACTTCACCTCAGACTCTTATCTCCAGCAGGAAACCGGCTACAACCGAGGCCGGAACATCGAAATTAACAATACCGTTTTCGATTCACGCGTCGTGGTGCCGTTAGGCGCTCATTTCGTGACGGCTGGCGTCAACTATGAGCATGAACAGCTCAATGACACGACGTCCAATGCAAACGCATCGCTTACCGAAATCACCCAATCTCAGTGGGCCATCTTTGTAGAAGATGAATGGATGCTGGCTGACACAGTGTCAGTCACCGGTGGCCTGCGGCTAGATGACAACGAGAGCTTTGGTAATCATTTGAGCCCGAGGCTGTACGGCGTTTGGCACTTCCAACCAGAATGGACCCTAAAAGGTGGCGTTTCCACAGGTTACCGTGCTCCTAATCTACGCGACTTGACACCGGGCTGGGTGCAAGCCAGCCGTGGAGGAGATATCTATGGCAACCCAAACCTTCAGCCTGAAACCTCGGTGAACCATGAAGTTGGTTTGCTTTACCAAGGTGATAGCGGTATCAGTGCGAACGTGACAGCGTTCTATAACGACTTCAACGACAAAATCAGCCGGGCTGCCTGCCCAAGTGACATTTGTCTCAATGGCCCCAATCAAGCAGGAGCTGATCCTACTTACAACATCAATATCGATAAAGCGGTCACCCAAGGGGTCGAGGCAGGTGTAACCCATGCGCTGACTCCCTCGCTTAATTTGCAGGCTAGCTACACCTATACCGATTCAGAGCAGCGTAGCGGCGAGAATGCCGGACAACCGCTCACTCAATTGCCAACACACTTACTGAACGCAGGTGTCGATTGGCAAGCAAACGCAGACTTGGGCATTTGGACACGCTACAGCTTCCGTGGCAAAGAAAGTCAGCCCACTACGCTAGACACCAGTCGTGCGGTCAGAGCTCCCTCTTACGCCACCTGGGATACCGGCGCACGCTGGTCTTTTGCGCCCAACATGCAAGTAATGCTGGGCGTTTATAACCTCTTTGATAAAGAAATCGGTCAGGATAGCTTCGGCTATATCGAAGACGGGCGTCGCTACTGGACTGGCCTCAATATTGATTTCTAAATACGGATACACCGCGATGAAAACATCATTACTATCAGCCTTACTTACCGTCGGCATAAGCCAAGCGGCCATGGCAGAGCCAGGGATGCCCCTGGCCGAGGCCATTGCACAACGCGGCCTGTCAGCAGGTGAAGGGCATACAGGCCTTCACAGCCTATGCGATCTTACAATGACCATGCGCGTTGCCGGACAACGCTCCGCGGGTGCTGATAATCGTCGCCATGAGCATCGGGAAGAGCGCACGCCTCCAGAAGCGATGCCGACTCGAGTCTTTGATAATCTGTACTTTGTAGGACATCGAGGCGTCACAAGTTGGGCGGTCACCACTGATGAAGGCATCGTGTTGATCGATGCAATGAATAATGATGAAGAAGCCAAGGCTTTTATTGAACAAGGGCTTATCGCGTTGGGCCTGGACCCCAATGATATTACGCACCTCATCATCACTCATGCCCACGGGGATCATTACGGCGGACAACAGTATTTAGTGGACAACTTCACTCCTCGCGTGCTTATGGCAGAAGCAGACTGGGCGGCTTTGGAACAAGAAGAACTCAGCGTTAGCAACCCACGCTGGGGAGAACCGCCCCTAAGGGATATCACCGTGGCCGACGGTGACGTGCTGAGTCTAGGAGATACAGACATTTCCATGTACGTCACGCCAGGCCATACAGCCGGGACACTGTCGCTGATTTTCCCTGTTCATGATGGCAACGACACGCATTACGTCGGGCTATGGGGCGGCACCGGGTTCAACTTCGGCCCAGATGAGGCACGGCTTCGCGAGTACTCAGCATCAGGTGCTCGCTTTCGTCATTTAGCGGAAGCCGCAAACGTGGATGTTTTCCTGTCCAACCATGCTCGACGTGATAACAGCATTGAACGTATCGAGCTGCTAATCCAACGCGCCTCAGATGAGCCACACCCCTTTGTCACTGACGATGCACTGGGTGCGTTTGACTTGTTCAGCGACTGCGCTCTTGCTCAAGCCGAACGTCTGAGAGCCGAACGCTAAGCTCAGCACGCACCTGCCCAGGCCTGCTTGGCTTGGGCACCTTGCCTCACGTACACTTGTTTGAATCTGATATTCACCACGTTTTTAACAAGCCGAGGCCTACTATGGCGTTTGACTCCACTTCTTCGTATATCGCAACCCATGCGCTTAAACAGGCGGTGAATGCTGCCGTGGTGCTTGAGCGCCCGCTGCTGATCAAAGGCGAGCCGGGCACCGGCAAAACCTTATTAGCAGAAGAGCTGGCAGAATCCCTCGGCACCAAGCTGATCACTTGGCACATCAAATCCAGCACCAAAGCTGCCCAAGGGCTGTATGAGTACGATGCGGTGAGCCGCCTGCGGGATTCACAGCTAGGTGTAGAAGGTGTTGAGAACGTCGCTAACTACATCAAGCCCGGCAAACTGTGGGAAGCCTTTACCGCCGATAAGCGGGTGGTACTGCTGATTGATGAAATCGACAAGGCGGATATCGAATTCCCCAACGACCTGCTCCAAGAGCTGGGCCGTATGGAGTTTCACGTCTACGAAACCGGTGAAACTATCCGCGCCGAAAAGCGCCCGATTATCGTCATCACCTCCAATAACGAAAAAGAACTGCCGGATGCTTTTCTGCGCCGCTGCTTTTTCCACTACATCGAATTCCCCGACCGCGAGACCATGCAGGCGATTGTGGATGTTCACTTCCCGAGCATCGCCCCGAAACTGGTCAGCGAAGCACTGGAGGTTTTCTTTGACCTGCGCAGCGCCCCAGGGCTGAAGAAAAAGCCCTCAACCTCAGAGCTGGTCGACTGGCTCAAGCTGTTGATGGCCGACGAGCTGGCGCAAGAAGCGCTCTACCATCGCGACCCCGCCAAAGCGCTGCCGCCCATGGCCGGTGCGCTGGTCAAAAATGAGCAGGATACCCACCTGCTTGAACGCCTGGCCTTTATGATGCGTCGCCAGAAGAACAACGGGCGCTAAGCCATGTTTATCGGCTTATTTGAAACCCTCAAGCGCGCGGGCGTACCTGTTTCACTGCGGGAGCTGTTAGACCTTCACGCCGTGGTCGAGCGGGGCGTGGTGTTTGCCGATATGGAGGCGTTTTATCAGGTGGCGCGTACGGTGATGGTCAAAGATGAGCGCCACTTTGACCGCTTCGATCGCGCCTTTGCCGCTTGGTTTAAGGGCCTTGAGGACATGGACGCCGCCATCGAAGCGCTGATTCCTGGTGAGTGGCTGCGCCGCGAGTTCGAAAAACAGCTCACCGACGAAGAGAAAGCCAAGATCGAGTCTCTCGGTGGCTTAGAGGAACTCATCGAGACCTTTAAGAAACGCCTGGAGGAGCAGAAAGAGCGCCACGCGGGCGGCAATAAGTGGATTGGTACCGGCGGCACCAGTCCGTTTGGGGCTTACGGCTACAACCCAGAAGGCATTCGCATCGGGCAGGATGGCTCACGCCATCGGCGCGCTACCAAGGTGTGGGATGAGCGGCGCTTTCGGGATTACGATGACTCGCTGGAGCTGGGCACCCGTAATATCAAAATGGCCCTGCGGCGGCTGCGCAAATTCGCCCGCCAAGGGGCGTTAGAAGAGTTCGACGTGGATAGCACCATCCGTGAAACCGCCAAGGATGCCGGGCTGCTCAACGTTCAGATGCGCCCAGAGCGCCACAATGCAGTCAAAGTGCTGCTGTTTCTGGACGTAGGCGGCTCGATGGATGACCACATTCGCGTCTGTGAAGAGCTATTCTCGGCGGCCCGCTCTGAGTTTAAGCACCTAGAGCATTTCTACTTTCATAACTGCCTGTATGAAGGTGTGTGGAGAAATAATCAGCGCCGTGGCAACGAACGCATCCCTACCATGGACGTACTGCACACCTACGGCGCAGATTACCAGGTGGTGATCGTAGGCGACGCCGCCATGTCGCCTTACGAGGTAACGCACCGCGGCGGCAGCGTCGAGCACTTTAATGACGAAGCCGGCGGCGTGTGGCTCAAACGCTTGGCCGAGAAATTCCCCCGTTTAGCCTGGCTAAACCCGATGCCTCCCAGGGCTTGGGAGTACACCTACTCCACCCAGTTGATCCGCGAACTCATCGACGACCGTATGTACCCGATGACGCTGGAAGGCCTGGAAACCGCCATGCGCGAATTGGCGAAGTAGCGTTGGCCCAGGCAGCAACAATAGCAGCAACAAAAACGGCGCACCCAGTGGGTGCGCCGTTGCGCATATTGCAACGCCTAAATGGCTAAGCCATGCGCGTCATAATGCTGTGGTTGGTCAGCCTGCGGTGCAATACCGCCATCGCGATATGGCCTACCACCAAGGCTAACAGCGCCCAACCCAGCTCGCCGTGTAACAAGCCGCCCAAGTTAGTCATCCACTCGATGCGCTCGCCACCGCCCGCCATCAGATTAATGCCCAACACATCCAGCGCACGGCCCGAGCCGTACTGGCGAATCAGCGCAATCGCAGGCACGGCGATCATCAAACCGTAAAGCGCCAAGTGGCCAAGCTTTGCCATCACGCTTACCGCTGGCGGACGCCGTGACGCATTCATCACCGCCCACACAGCGCGAATCACAACGAGCGCCATTAACACAACACCCACTTGGCTATGGGTACCCCAAAGGAAACCTTCAATCGCCGTATCTTCTAAAAACACTCTGGCGGCAGCACTACTAAATTGCCACACAAACAGCAGCGCCATTCCCCAATGTAATACCCGACTCACCAGTCCGTAACGCGTAGAGCTGTCCATCACTGTTAGTGCCATCTGTTATTCCTCTTAATCAACGTTAAACGATGGCACTATTTTACCCGGCACAGCTCACCAGATCATGACAACAGCGAGGAAGTTGGTTGCAAAAAATGGAACACTGCGTTGCATCAAAGCGTCGCAGGCACGCTATTGATCCCGGCCAAAAATGCCTCTTTAGCCTGAGCAAACGCAGCCGCATCGTGTTTAAAGCGCCGCAAAATCAGCGCTTCATCCAGCGCTAACGTGGGCGATAGCGCCTCGACGCTTTTGGCAGGATGGCGGGCCGACAGGCCAATATGTTGGCCGTTATCCGCCGCTAGCCAGCGTTTGAACCCACACTGCTGATAAAACGTCTTCTCGTTTTCATCCTGAACATCAATGCGCAGCGGTGCTTTAAGGCTTAACTCACTGAGTAAACGCGCTTTCGCGCCCTCTGCAAACTCGCAGGCATGGGTCACGGTCATGCCCTGGCCCGCTTCATCAAGCACCAGCAGGGCTAGCGCCAGCGGCTTGCCCGCACCGTCCACACCCGCCAAAAGGCGTGCGCCTTCTTGGGCAAACAGCACATTTTTAGTACCGGTAAACACTACCAGCGGCGTTAGGCCTGCCTGCTGGCCATACACCTCAGCACATAGCTTGGCCAAACACGCATCACGCGGCTCACTCTGACTTACATGGACTACCTTCATAACGCTCTCTCGTTGCGTTCAATCACCCCGCCACTTCTTTACCTTACAACAAGCGCTGGCGAGCTATAAAAGCCCGCCAGCGTAGAGCAAAGCGCGTGATGACACCAGTTTAACTGGGAGATTTTGCCATTGAACGAGAGGCGACAAGCTGCGTTGTCAGTACGATACTTCCTAACCCAATACCCAATAAATCCGTCATCCAGCCACCGGCGATCATCGCCAGCGCTGCTAATAGAAGAATCAGGCGCTGCAAAACATTCGCGCGTCCACTCATAAAGTAGCCTTGTACCGCCGCCGCCAGCAGGTAAATCCCAATGCTCGCCGTGATCACTACCCGGAGGATTTCCCACCAGTGACCATCCATCAACAGCGCAGGGCTGTAGAAGAAAATAAATGGAACAATGAACGCAGATAGCCCGAACTTAAACGATGTCATGGCCGTTTTAAGAGGATCCGTATTGGCAATGGCAGAGGCTGCATAGCCTGCCAAGGCCACTGGCGGAGTAATCGCAGAGAGCACGGCATAATAAAAAACAAAGAAATGGGCCACCAGCGGTGGAATACCAATTTGCTGCAATCCGGGTGCTACCACGGAAGCAGCGACGGCATAGGCGGCTGTCGTAGGCATGCCCATTCCCAGCAAAATAGAAATACACATAGCGAAAAAGAGCGCTAGAAAATGGCTAGCATCAGCAATGCCTAGCAGCATTGAAGCAAACCGCGCGCCAACGCCCGTTAATGAGATCACCCCTACAATAATGCCCGCACAGGCACATACGGCAATCAATGGAACCGCCATACGGGCACCCAAGGAAAGCGCATTAAGCAAGGCCTTAGGTCCCATCCAGTGAGGAGTGAACCAGGAAACCACCGCTGCACTGATCATGGCCAGCGTGCCCGCACGAATGACGGAGTAGCCCATAAATAGCGTGCCAACCAGAATGATGATGGGTAAAAATAGGTAGACCTGCTTCACCATATCTTTAAAAACAGGCAGTTGGTCTTTTGCCAAGCCCTGCATGCCATCTCGACGGGCCTCCAGATCCACCATCAAATAAATAGATAGAAAATAGAGCCCGGCAGGGATTAAAGCGGCAATGGCGATATCGGTATAAGGAATACCGGTAATTTCAGCCATAATAAAGGCACCAGCGCCCATAATGGGCGGTACGATTTGTCCGCCCGTAGACGCGGCCGCCTCAATCCCCCCTGCGCTGCGCGGGTGATACCCCACACGCTTCATGAGCGGAATAGTCAGCGAACCAGTGGCTACCACGTTGCCCGCAGACGTTCCGTTGATCATCCCCATTAAACCAGATGCAAAGACGGCTACTTTGGCAGGCCCACCACGGGAGCGCCCCGCTGCAGCAAAGGCAAAATTGACAAAGTAGTCACCCACCTTGGACGCTTGTAAAAACGCGGCAAAGGTAATGAATAGAATGATATACGTTGACGACACCGCCGTTGTCGGGCCAAGAATCCCATTGTCGGTATAGAGATAGGAGAAGAAGCGCGGTGCGCCATAGCCCTGATGCTCAAGAATGCCAGGCAGTAACGGTCCAGCAAACGCATACACCAAAAACACCCCGGTGATGACAATCAATGCTAGCCCCGCTACGCGACGCGTTAACTCCATAATCAACGCAACACCAACAACGGACACAAGCAGTTCCGTTTGGCCCACTAGTGGCATACCTGCCACCATACGCCAGCGATCAATAACAAAGATTAAGTAAGCAGCGACCAAAATAGAAGCCACCATCAACATCCAATCAGCCCAGTGAATATGTTTATCATCACTGCGCCACGTCCAACTACTGAGAAGTGCGCATGTCGTAGCGATGACTAATGCCCAACTAAGCTGATATAAGGGCGCGGTCACTGATGCAACTTCCTGCATATCTCGCAACCACCAGGCATATACCATGCATAGCGCTGCGTAACCAAGAGCAGTACCACTAATAGCTAACGCTAGCCACTCAGTGGCTGAACGTCGATGGACCTGGGTGTCACGTTCAAGCGTCACAGCGGCAGTTAAAGCAAACCCAACTACCAAGCCCCCAGCAACGTGAAGTATCCGAAATGTCCAAGTCTCGATGGGCGAGACATTCAAGGCATATAGGTGCATTGAGGTAAACAAAACACACGCAAGGAAAATAATGCTGCCGGTCATCCCGGACAGCAGCCGTTCGTTATGGGCAACGGGCACATCCGACACACTATCGGTGCGGATGATGGGCTGCACTTCTGAAGTATTGTTACTCATGCTGTCCTACCTTCTAGGCCGACTGAGCCTGGGGATGAAGGCGTGCGAGTTATACCCGCACGCAATATGCCGTTTTAATTAACCTTTCAAATCGTCGTCAATCTCTACGCCATTTTCTTCAAACCAGCGGACAGCTCCCGGATGCCAGGGAATAAAAGCGTTGTGCTTAGCGTTCTCAGGTAGCGTTTCAATAGCAGCGCCATGTACCTGCATCATCCGGTCGTTATTCTCCATCACCGCCTTCGTCACTTCATACACCAGCGAATCAGGCATATCTTTATGCGTAATGGCAACGTTCCACAGCGATACCGCAGAGGTATCCTCTTCTAAGCTGCTATAAATAGAGGCAGGTATCACGGAAGCAGACAGTTCAGGGAACTGCTCGGCAAATACGGCGATTTCATTGGGGGAAAACGAGAAAATATTGACATCAGCCTGAGCTTCTAGCTGACTAAATGCAGATACCGGCATGCCAGAAGCAAAGGCAAACGCATCTAGCAATCCATCCTGTACCTGCCCCGCTTGATCGGCTGCTCCGGCATTACGTGTCTCGACGTCCAAACCTAAAGCATCAAAAAGCTGGGGATAATACAGATCCCCGGTACCGCCAGCAGGGCCAATCCCCACCGTTTTGCCATCTAAATCAGCGATGGACTCAATTCCGGAACTTTCTAGAGCAATCACCTGAAGGGCGGTCTGGTACATCGGAAATACTGCCCGAATGTCAGTATGCTCGACACCTGGAGCCAGGGCACTTTCACCAACCCAAGCTTGGTAAGCAGGCCCCATGGTCACCATACCGAACTCGTGTTCACCCATTTGCACTAGCGTCACGTTTTGGACTGGCCCACCGGTGACCTCTGCTCCGAAATTGGCGCCAGTCGCCTCACTGGCTATATTTCCCCAACCCGAGCCATAGATGTAATAGGTCGCACCTTGGCTACCGGTACCAATCGTAAGACTGTTTGGCCAATCACTACGATCATCAGCAAGGGCGTTGCCCGCAACGGCAGTGAACAATGCACTCGTTAAAAGTGTTGTGAACGTTTTCATAGGAATACTCCATTAATGTTGTTGTCACTGTTGCTATGAATGCTGCGTTCGTTATGTAGAAAAGAATAAAGTCATCATGAGTTAGCGTGAGAAAACACCTCCTTGGGTAGGTTATTTAATTGATTCACCGTCATTAATCGCGCCAACGCTTCACAGCGATCTTCAATCAGCTTGTTGGTGTGAGCGATGGCATCCACTAATAAGACAGGGCCGTCTACCAGTGAAAATGCAGCAGTAACACCCGCTTGATAGGCATTCTGCCAGCCGTCACCTAAACTGCCTGCAAGCACCACGACGGGAACACCTTGTACCGCCGCTGCTTTAGAGACGCCAATAGGCGTTTTCCCGGCAAGACTCTGCCCATCTAGCCGACCTTCTCCCGTCACCACCCAATCGCATTTCTTTAAAAGGCAATCAAATTGGCAATGCCTCATGACAAGCTCGATACCAGGCGTTAGCTCGGCACCCAACGCAACCTGGGCAGCGAACCCCATTCCCCCGGCCGCGCCCGCACCAGGAAAATCGACCAATGGCTTATCCAGCGCCAGACAAAGACACCGTGCAAAGTTCGCTAATGCGCGATCCAACCTTGTGACCGAGCCAGCTGCGACTCCTTTTTGTGGACCAAAAATCGCGGTGGCCCCGTTTTGACCGAGCAAAGGGTTACTAACATCCACCGCAGCAGTAAATGACACGCTGGCAAGCCTAGGATCTAGCGCATCCAGCGCCACGCGCTGAACCCTTTCCAGTGCGGCGGCTCCTAAAGGCAGGCAGTGGCCCTCTGCATCCAGAAGCTGTGCGCCTAGGGCCGTTAACATGCCTGCACCGGCGTCGTTGGTAGCGCTTCCTCCTAACGTCAACACAATATGCTGAACCTGTTTGTCCAGCGCTTCGCGGATAAGCTGGCCAACGCCAAAGGTGCTAGCACGCTCCACAGCACCTGGCTTGCTCGCCATATCAGCACATAACCCACTTGCCTGCGCCAGTTCTATAAATGCCGTCGCATTCTGCTCATCCCACCCCCACGCCGCCTGATGCTCACAACCATATGCGTCAATGACAGAACGCGTTTGCCGCGTGGCATAACCGCTGACTAACAGAACATCCAATGTTCCTTCTCCACCATCAGCAAGCGGGCATTGAGTAATCTGAGCATCGGGGCAGCCGCGCTTGAAACCACGCGCCATGGCTGCAGCGGCTTCAGTCGCGCTAAGCGATCCTTTATAGCTATCTGGCGCTATCAAAATGTTCATGACGATAGCTTACGCCTGGCTTTCAATATCAGAACAAATAGCGAGAGTGACATCGTGGGTAGTAGCCGTACCTCCAAGATCCTTGGTCTGTAATCCTGAAGCCGTTAGACGCTCAATGGCTGCCATAAGACGCTCAGCGGCTAACTGTTCGCCCAGATGCTCCAGCATCATGACCGCGGTCCAAAAAGAACCCACAGGGTTGGCTATGCCCTGGCCCGCAATGTCAAAGGCAGAACCGTGGATGGGCTCAAACATCGAGGGGAATTGTCGTTCTGGATTAAGGTTTGCCGTAGGAGCAATCCCTAAGCTGCCTGAAAGCGCAGCGGCTAAATCGGAGAGAATATCGGCATGCAAATTAGTCGCTACCACCACGTCAAGCGTTTCAGGTTTCAACACCATGCGCGTAGTCACCGCATCCACCAACTCACGGTCAATGGAAACATCGGGATACTCTTTGGCCACTTCAAAAAAGATTTCATCCCACAGCACCATACCGTGTCGTTGTGCATTGGATTTAGTAACCAGAGTAAGCTGTTTACGGGGCCGACTTTGGGCCATCTTGAAGGCAAAACGGTGGATACGCTCGATACCTTTGCGAGAGAAAATCGACACTTCTGTCGCTACTTCGTCCGGTAGTCCGCGGTGAACGCGACCACCATTACCTGAATACTCACCCTCGCTGTTTTCACGAATAATCACCCAGTCAATCTTGTCAGCATGCTGTAACCGACTGTTGACTCCCGGTAATACACGAGCAGGGCGCACATTGGCGTATTGGTCAAAACCCTGACAAATAGCTAACCGCAGCTCCCAAAGTGAAATATGGTCTGGCACCTGTTGACTGCCCACAGCACCAAAGTAAATAGCATCAAACGTCGCTAATTTTTCTAGGCCGCCCTCGGGAATATACT
Source organism: Halomonas sp. SIMBA_159 (assembly GCF_046536035.1). Classification (NCBI taxonomy): domain Bacteria; kingdom Pseudomonadati; phylum Pseudomonadota; class Gammaproteobacteria; order Oceanospirillales; family Halomonadaceae; genus Halomonas; species Halomonas sp. SIMBA_159. Next base: position 5,625 of record NZ_JAWJBT010000007.1, on the reverse strand, counting down.
GGCCTTGATCCAGATAGCGCTGAGAACTCCAGTCAAACTCTTCAAAATTAAAGGTAAAGTCACCGCTCTTCTTCGCCAGCGCTTCAAGCACTTTTTTACCAGCGCCAATTACTTCTGTACCGATACCATCACCAGGGATGACTGCCACGTTATGTGTACGCATTGGATGCTCCTGCTTGTTAAGGACTTATTGCTAGGGACTGAACGCATCCTAGGTGACATCATAAGAATTCGGCAATAAACTCAGAGTTAATTTAGATATAACCTGAGAGTTAACAATGAGCAGCGTATCTGAACTCGATTTTTTTATTTTACTTTGCGCGGAAGGCAGTATTTCAAACGCTGCGAAAGCGCTGGACATTTCTTCGGCGGCGGCTAGCAAACGGCTAGCCCAAATTGAAAAAAACATGGGTTGTCAGCTAGTTATTCGATCTACAAGAGCGATGAGCCTCACTAGCAGCGGGCAGCTATATCTTGAATATGCTCAGAAAATTAGCCGTGAAATGGAGACGATGCGACGTGCGATCCGCCAGCAGAGCACTGGCGCAGAAGGCACAATACGGATTAATGCACCGTTTGGATTTGGACGAAAGTATATGGCAGATGCCATCTCACATTTTGTGCGTGACTATCCACAAATTGACTGCCAGCTCTATTTAACGGATCACCCAGTAAATCTCATTGAGCGCTCATTTGATGTGTGCATCCGTTTTGGCAACTTACCTGACTCCACCCTGCACGCCCGTAAATTGGTCACCCACCAACGGTGGCTATGTGCGGCTCCTCGCTATTTAAAAAAAGCGGGCACCCCTGAACATCCACGTGAGCTTGCTCAGCATAATTGTTTATTTTTACGTCAAAACGATGACACCTATGGCAACTGGACATTTATCAAAGAGAACGAGCATCACCACGTCAAAGTGGCTGGTTCGCTAAGCGCTAACGATGGTGAAACCGTTTTACACTGGACACTGCAAGGGATGGGCGTGACGGTTAGGGCAGAGTGGGATGTTGTGAAGCATTTGAAAAGCGGCAAGCTGATTCGCTTACTGCCTGACTACGCTTTACCTAACGCTGATATTTATGCGGTTTATCCTTACAGCCAATACACGCCGATTCGAGTGCGGTTGCTCATAGATTTTTTAGCAGAGTATTTTCGCAAACCACTGGATTTTTAACTGCTACTCATTATTGAACGACTCAAAAAGTAACGAGTCAGACGTTGTCAGGCTGCTTTATTTGAGCCTTAATGCCAAGGAGAGCACATGACACAGTTCATCAACGACCCTACCCTGCCAAAACCCAGTTTTCCGGGTAGTCACATGGTAGTTGACGATCACTATATCTTTATTTCTGGCCTAACAGTCGCCGACCTTTCCAACGGCAGCGCCTCCCGTGGCGATGTCAAAGAAGAGACCCGATTAGTGATGCGCGAGCTGGAACGTATGCTGGTGCAAGAAGGTAGCCGTCTAGCGGACGTGGTTCGCGTGGATGTTCACCTCACTGACCTAAAACAGATCAATGCGCTAGACAGCATCTACGCCGAATTTTTTGAGCCGGGCCACTACCCTGCGCGCACTTGTACTGAATCACCCCACATTTGCGGTGCCAGTACCGTGGAAATCACGCTGATGGCAAAGCGACCTAAGAAAGACCTCGCAGCGGAATAGCCCTACTATCATTTTAACCATGCCAACACCGCTTCAATATCCAAGTGCGCTTCTAGCGTATCGGCCAAGCGCTCCAAGGCTTGTTCGCGGTGGGCGTTGTAATCGACGCTGCCTGCCTTGGCTAGCCCAAGCTTGGTGAGGAGCGCTTGGCAGGCTTCTGGGTGGTCAAACAGGCCGTGTAGGTAAGTGCCCATCACTTGACCATCCTCGCTGATGGCCCCATCCAAGTGGGTGCCTACATCGAAGAGTGGCCTGCTCAGGGCGGGGCCTTCGCTAACACCGTTATGAATCTCGTACCCATCTACCTTTGCCTCTTCCCCTACCAACACGCCGCTCACGTTGCGAAGCTGTTTGCCCGCTACCATGCGAGTCGTCAGCGGTAATAGCCCCAACCCGGCCACCTTTCCAGGAGCACCTTCCAGCCCGTCGGGGTCATCCACCCACTCCCCCAACATTTGAAAACCGCCGCAAATGCCCAGCACTTTGCCGCCGTAGCGCAGATGGCGAGTAATCGCCGCGTCCCAGCCCTGGCGCTTTAACCAAGCTAAGTCGCTGGCGGTGCTTTTACTGCCGGGAAGTACGATGACATCAGCGGGGGGAATGGTCTGGTCGGGGCCGATAAAGCTAAGCGATACCTGAGGGTGCAGGCGCAGCGGGTCGAAATCGGTGTGGTTACTGATGCGCGGCAGTGCGGGAACGATAACCTTGATCGTTTGGCTCTCTTTCTCCGCCTGCACAGTGCCGATGCTATCTTCGGCATCCAGCAGCAGCCCTTGCAGATACGGCAGCGTGCCCAGCACCGGCTTTTGAGTGCGCGCTTCCAACCACTCAAGCCCTGGCTCCAGCAGCGCAATATCGCCCCGAAAACGGTTGATGATAAAACCTTTGGTGCGAGCCTGTTCGCTGTCACTCAGTAGCGCCAGCGTGCCGACCAGTTGAGCAAACACGCCGCCACGGTCAATATCGCCCACCAGCAGTACCGGGCAGTCAGCGGCCTCGGCAAAGCCCATATTGGCAATATCGCCTTTGCGCAGGTTGATTTCCGCCGGGCTGCCTGCCCCTTCGGCAATAATCACATCGAAACGGCTTTCCAGCGCCTGCCACGCTGCCATCACGCTCTCTTGGGCCGTACGCTTGAAGGCGTGGTAGTCCAGCGCGTCCATATGGCCGTACACCTTACCGCGCAGAATCACCTGGGCACCCCGGTCGGTTTCCGGCTTTAGCAGTACCGGGTTCATATCGCTATGGGGAGTAACGCCCGCCGCCTGCGCCTGTAGCGCAGTGGAGCGGCCAATCTCGCCGCCATCGCTGGTCACCGCACTGTTCAGCGCCATGTTTTGCGGCTTAAACGGGGCCACCGAGATACCCCGGCGCTTGAGAACGCGGCAAAGCCCGGCCACCACGGTGCTTTTACCCGCATCCGAGGTGGTACCTTGAATCATTAATGTGGTCATGACACACCTATTACCAAGCGTAGGTGTAGTTTATCATGGCCGCTGTGTCGCTCGGTGCGTCAGCGTCGTGGCCCGGCTCTCGGGTGTGCAGCAGGTTGAACTGCCACTGGCTGCGCTCACTGGTAGCAAATCCATAGCCCAGCTCGATATCAAGCTGACGGCCCGACGGCTCCAGAGACGCGCTTCGCGTTTCACGCACCACGCTGCCATCCAAGCGGCGCCCTACGGGCACATCGAAGCTCGCCGTGGCGGTGTCTATACGCAGCGGCTGACGCAGGGTCAGCGCCCAGCGCTCGGCGCGCTCGCCTTCCCCTTGCCACTGTAGCCCCAGCGCCATTTGCTGGGCGCGCATGCCGTTCACGCTGGTCAAAAGGCCGCTACCCGACGCGCTCCCCTGCCCCTGCTCAAATTCAGCAAAACCGCGAAAGCCATCCATTTGAGCTTGCACACTGATGCCCGCAAAACGCATCTGATTATCGTCGCCTAAGCCCAATGCACCGTTGCCGCTAGCGCCCAGTAGTCCCTGCTGCTCGGTAAGCTGGCCGACGTAGCTGTCGATACTCAGCCATGGAGCGATTTGCCATGCCAAACCTACGTCCGAGCGCTGCGCTTGATAGTCGCTGGCCGCATCGTCAGCCATATTTCCCGCCCAATGAGAGGCCGTCATGCTGAGCCGTTCCCCCAGCGCATAGCGGGTTTCTACGCCGTCAACACTCTCGAAGGCATTGGTTAGCGCCGACCCTGCTTGAAACGAGATCATCGGCATCACGCCTAGTTCGGCGTAGCTGCCCATGGGGCTGGGCTGGTCGCCCGAAAAACGAAAGGCGCTGAGCTGCGCATTGCCAAAGGTGCCGTCGAAACGGCTGGCCAACAGCTCACCGAAGGCCGTGGTGCTGGTGGAGAAACGATAGTTGCCTTCAATCGCCGTCTGAGTAGTGGCGTGCGATGGGGAGGCGCTTGCCATCTGCTGCATCTGATCGCGAAGCTGCGTGGCCCGCGCGGTGCGGGGCTGCGTATTGCGCCCTAAATCAATGGCGTAATCTCGGCCCAGCGCGTCAAAGGCCACCACGTTCTCTAACACGCCAGACGCTGCGACCGCATCGCCATAGGCATCGGAAAGCTGCAGGTAAGAGACATCGGCTAGCGCGCCACCGTCGTCCACTCGCTGGCTTTGGCTAACGACCAGATCGCCTTCCGGGGCCAGGGCTGCGTCAATATCGGCAATGCCTTGGCCCAAGTAGAACGCGCCACAGTTCAACGTGCCGCTCGCGCCGCAGTTATTCTGCTGAAACAGAGCGCTCTCCTGGCTCGCCGTGTCGAGAAGCCGCTGGCTCGCCTGCTGTGCAGAAAGGTGCGGCCACTGGCCCACAATACCAGCAGCGTACTCGGAAATGCGTGCAGCAGAAATCGACGTGCCCTGTGCACCTACGTCGCGGTTTACAAAATCAGTCGCTATGGTGCGTGATTGCAGCTGAGCATCGTCTCCTGGGTAGCTACTCGAAGGGTGAATATCGCCATTTGCCCGGGTGCCAACAGCAATGAGCATCATCTCGTAAAGCCCAGGTTGGCTGGTGTAAATAGGCTTGCCTTGAGTATCGATAGCACGCCCAGTATTACCGGCACTGATCACGTAAATCGCGCCTTTGCCGCCGTTGGCATCGACGACGCGCTGATAGGAAGTCGCCGATGTCACTCCATTAAAAGAGAGCCGAGGGTCGCTGGCCTCTAAACGACGTGAAAAACTAGCGTTAATGACCCGCGCACCACGGCTGGCCGCTTCACCTACAGCGTAATCGAGTGCACTACTAAGGGTGTTACCTAGGCTATCTTCTACTTTCAGTAGGTCTAATCGGGCATTACCCAAAGTACCGCCGGTGATGGCCGAAGTGACGGCATTACCATGCCACTCATCTACCCCACTTACATCCGTTGAACCGGTATACACATCTAAGCTGCCGATCACACGCTCACTGTTAGTGATACTGGCAACATTGAAGGCACTGTCTGTGACCGCTACTCGAACGAGCCCAGGCTTTAATGCCTCAGCAGAGTTATAGTTCATATTTTCAGGAGAGAGACTTTGAGGGGTATGCACTCCTTGGCTGCCATCGCCTCCGCCACCGCCGCTTGAACCACATCCAGCTAATGAAAGAGTCCCCAGCGCGATCCCTACCGCTAGGAAGAGTGGCCGACGCTCAAACATGGCGGCCTCCCGAGAACAAAATAAAAGAGAGCATATGGTTCGTTACCAGTGTCGATGCAGGGGATGAGATGCATCGGCATTAAATAATGATAAAAGCCACTAAGCAAGCTAAAAAAAGAATGACTTGCGCATAATAAAAAGACCCTAACGAGACTTTAGAAAGTATGAAATAAAAGATAGCTAATTAATTAATAAATCAACAAAACTATCTAATAAACCAACTTGGCCGCAGAAACTGAGTGCAACACCTGAGCATTTCGCTAAGGTGTTGTCCCATGTCTTACCTCGAACTCAGTAT
>NZ_JAWJBT010000006.1:0-174065 GCF_046536035.1 Halomonas sp. SIMBA_159 | reverse complement strand
GGCGTCCCATAAGGGGTTCGAACCCTTGTTACCGCCGTGAAAGGGCGGTGTCCTAGACCACTAGACGAATGGGACGTTTCATTGCCTCGTCGAGGTGGCGCGTATGTTACCCAGACCTCATCTAGCTGTCAAGCACTCTGATATAGAAACGTTTATTGCCCCTTGTCTGCGTGGCAACACCCAGATGTCGCCTACAGAATACGCCCCTACTCTAGCGATGCGTCTAGGCGATGCGCAAACTTAGTGCCAGACCACGCCTTTTAGGCTAATTATCGCCTCATTGCGGTGCACGCATGTCTACTCTGCCCGCGTCTCGGGCGCTTCTTTCCTATTACGCTCCCCTATTGCGCTCCTTTTATATTTCATCGGCACGCTGCTAAGGCCTCACGACAGGTCTGAAAAGTAATGACAAACCGCTAAAAATCTTTCATTTAAAATAAAATCGATTTTTTGGCACACCCCTTGCAACTTCATTGGTGATCAAACGGCGTGACTCATCTGCCAACCCATGCTTACTCCTGACTGCTTGAGGTGCCTTATGTCTTTTACCCGTCGCAAATTCCTCACTACCGCTGCGCTCACCTCCACCGCCGGCTTGGTGCTGGGCGCGCCCTCTATTGCAAAAGCACAGTCTTCCGAACGGTTTAACTGGCGCATGACCAACGCCTACAGCCCCGGCTCACCTTTCTATGTAGAAGGCCCCGGCAGCCCCACCGATGTGATTGCCAAAATTAACGCCATGTCTGGCGGGCGTTTAAACATTCAGCATTTTTCTGCGGGTGAACTGATTCCTGCATTGGAAGGGTTCGAGGCGGTGCAAAGCGGCACCATTCAAATGAACGCGGCCAACAGCTACTTCTGGTCGGGCACTACGTTCGCTGCCCAGTACTTCACCACCGTACCCTTCGGCATGAGTTTTATGGGCCACATGGCTTGGCTGTACCACGGCGGCGGCTTGGAGCTATGGGAAGAGGTCTACGCGCCCTACGGCATGATCGCCCTTCCGCTCAACAACACCGGCGTGCAGATGACCGGCTGGTTCCGCGAGCCGATTGAAGACATCGGCCAATTGAACGGCCTGCGCATGCGCGTACCCGGCCTGGCAGGCAAAGTGTACTCAGCGCTGGGTGTCGATGCCCGCGTACTGCCCGGCGGTGAAATTTTCCCGGCCCTGGAGCGTGGCGTGATTGACGCCGCTGAATTCGTTGGCCCTTACCAGGACCGCCGTATGGGGCTGCAAAATGCGGCCAAGTTCTACCACACCACCGGCTGGCACGAACCTTCCACCACCGGCGAGCTGCTGATTTCCAAGCAGCACTGGGACGAACTGCCTGATGACCTGAAGATGATCGTGAAGAGCGCCTGTATGGCGGCCTGCCTGGAAAGCGTGACGTGGTCAGAAGCGGTGAACGGCGAAGCGATGACCGACCTTGTTGATAACCATGGCGTGACCGCCAGCATGCTCCCGGAACCCGTAGTGAACGCCCTGCGCGAAGCCACTATGGACACACTGGCCACTGAAGCCAACGCCGACCCGCTAGTGCGCAAAGTACACGATAGCTACATGGCCTTTAAGGCCAACCATGACCGCTGGGCAGGCGCCAGCGAACGTGCCTGGTTAAACGACATCATCGGGGTGTGATATGCAAGGCGTGGAACGTGTTGTCCACGGGATCGAGGCGGTGGTCCGGCTGTTTGGCTGGATCGCCGCTTGGACCTGCGTGGTACTAGTGGCCCTGGTCGCGGGCGATGTGGTGATGCGCTACCTGTTCAGCATTGGCGCCGTATGGCTTCAAGAGCTGCAGTGGCACTTAATCTCCCCCATTGCTCTGTTTGGTATGTCGTATCTGCTGTTTATGGGCGAACAGGTGCGGGTCGATGTGTTTTATGAGCGCTTCCCCGCCGCGCTTCAGCGGGTGATTGAAGTGATTGGTGGCCTGCTGCTGCTCGCCATGGGGCTGTATATCGCTTGGCTCACGCTGCCCTGGGTGGAACAGTCCTACCTACGTAACGAAGCTTCCCCCAACCCTGGCGGCCTGCCGCTTCGCTGGGTGCTCAAAGCCCTGATCCCCTTTGGCTTTCTCTTATTGGCAATGCAGGGCCTGGCCCACGCGCTGCGCCAGGGGTTTGCCCTTCCAAGCCGAGGTGAATAACGCATGTCTCCTAATGAGTGGCTAGCGATCGGCATGATCGCCGCCTTTTTTGTGCTGCTATTAATTGGCATTCCAGTGGCGATCAGTATTGCGGTCACTGCCTTTGTGTTTGGCTACCTGGGCTTTGGCCCGATGCTGTTCAACCTGCTGCCATCGCGCATTTACGGGGTGGTGACTAACTACACCTTTATGGCGATACCGCTGTTTGTGTTTATGGGGGTCATGCTAGAGAAGTCGAAGCTGGCCGAAGAGCTGATTGATGTGATTGGCCACCTGTTCGGCGGGCTTTCCGGCGGCATGGGCGTGGCGATTATTATCGTGGGCGTACTGCTAGGGGCCGCCACCGGTATCGTGGGAGCCACTATCGTCACACTTGGACTGCTCACTCTGCCAACCCTGCTGCGCCGAGGCTATCCCAAAACCCTGGCCACCGGCATGATTTGTGCCTCAGGTACGCTGGGGCAAATTATCCCCCCGAGCCTGGTACTGATTCTACTGGCCGAAATTCTGGGGGAATCGGTCGGCACTATGTTTGCCGCTGCCATGGTGCCTGGTCTGGCACTGGCCGGTATCTATATCATCGCGATTTTGGTGGTAGCCCAACTCTACCCCGGCATGATGCCACCCATTCCCGCTGAAGAGCGAGCCCAGCTCAGCAAGAAGCAGTTACTGTTCAAGGTGATCACTGTGGTGGGCCCGCCAGTGGGGCTGGTGTTTGCCGTGTTGGGTTCCATCATTGGAGGTATTGCCGCCCCAACAGAAGCTGCCGCCATGGGCGCGCTGGGGGCGCTGGTGTTTGTTGCCTGCTCGGGACGCTTAACCGTGTCGCTGTTGAGCGAAGTGGCCAAAGCCACTTTGGTGATATCGGCCATGGTGTTCTTTATTTTGATCAGCGCTCAGGTCTTTGGTCTCGCCTTCCGTGGGCTAGGTGGCGAACACTTGGTCGCACGAATGTTTGATTGGGTGCCCGGTGGAGAGCTTGGCGCACTGCTGTTTATGCTGTTACTGATGTTTGTGCTGGGTTTCTTTCTGGAATGGATTGAGATTAGCTATATTGCCCTACCGCTCTTTCTGCCCTTCTTCGTGCAGATGGGCGTGGATATGGTATGGCTGGGCATTCTGGTGGGGCTGGTGTTGCAAACATCGTTTCTTACCCCGCCGTTTGGTTGGTCGCTGTTTTTCTTGAAGGGCGTTGCCCCTAAAGAGGTGACCACCCTAGATATCTACAAAGGGGCGCTGCCGTTTATCGGGCTACAGTTTTTAGCCGTGGCGCTGGTGTTTATCTTTCCAAGCATTGCCACGTGGCTGCCTAACGCCATTGGCTGGTAACCACAACCAATAACAAAGGACTTTTCAATGCTCCATACCCAACGTAGTTACGGCGGCAGCTGTGTTGCCCCGCACCACCTTGCCGCTAGCGCCGGTCGCGATGTATTAAAGCAAGGCGGCAATGCCGTCGAAGCCATGGTCGCCGCGGCGGCGGCCATCGCCGTGGTGTACCCGCATATGAATGCCTTGGGGGGTGATGGTTTTTGGCTGATTCATGAACCGGGCAAAGCGCCGGTGGCCATCGACGCCTGCGGCCCTGCCGCCCAACTAGCCAACCGTGATTTTTACGCCGGTGAGTCGCAGATCCCTGAACGTGGGCCAAAAGCCGCACTTACTATGGCGGGCACTATCAGCGGCTGGCAGGAAGCGCTCAACGTAGCGGCGGGCTGGGGTAACGCGCTGCCGCTGCCCACGCTGCTGGCCGATGCCATTCGCCATGCCGATGAGGGCATTGCTGTTTCTCAAAGCCAGGAAACCCTCACCGCCAAACACCTAGAGCGCCTGAGCCAAAGCCCCGGCTTTAGCGATGCCCTGCTGCTCAACGGCCAAGTTCCCCGTGAAGGCGAGCGCCTGCGCCAGCCGCGCTTGGCTAATACGTTAAAGCGCTTGGCCAATGCTGGCCTAGATGATTTCTACCGTGGCGAGCTTGCCGCCAGCATGGCGAAGGATTTAGAGGCACTCGGCAGCCCGCTGCGCCTAGCTGATTTTCACGCTTACCGCGCCCAGCAAGTCACACCGCTGCACGTAAAACTCAATGACGCTACGCTGTATAACCTGCCCGCACCGACGCAAGGCATGGCGTCGCTAATGATTTTGGGTATTTACGAGCGCATTAAAGCCGCCGAGCCCAACGGCTTTGACCACCTGCACGGGCTAATTGAAGCCACCAAACGCGCCTTTATGCTGCGCGACCGCTACGTTACAGACCCACACCGAGTGCCCACGCCGCTGCAGGAACTGCTCAGCGAAGAGCGCATTGGTGCAGAAGCCGCCGAAATTAACTCTGCACAGGCGCTACCTTGGCCTCACGAGCCCGCGCCCGGCGATACTATTTGGATGGGCACTGTCGACAGCGAAGGCCGCTCGGTGAGCTTTATTCAGAGCATCTACTGGGAGTTTGGTAGCGGCGTGGTGCTGCCTGAAAGCGGCGTGCTGTGGCAAAACCGCGGCATTAGCTTTTCTCTCAACCCAGACGATTTACGCGGCTTAGCCCCTGGTCGCAAACCCTTCCATACCCTTAACCCAGCGCTGGCGCTGTTTAATGATGGTCGCACCATGGTGTACGGCACCATGGGCGGCGAAGGCCAGCCGCAAACTCAAGCGGCCGTGTTCTCCCGTTACGCGCTGCATGGCATGCCGCTACAGCAGGCAGTCACCGCACCGCGCTGGCTGTTAGGGCGCACCTGGGGAGAGTCCAGCACTAACCTGAAGTTAGAAGAGCGCTTTGATGACCGCTTAGTGACCGAACTTGCCACCGCAGGCCACGACGTAGAAGTACTGCCAGAAGCCTTCAGCGACACCATGGGCCACGCAGGCGGCATTGTGCGCCACCCAGACGGGCTGATTGAGAGCGCTCACGACCCGCGCAGTAACGGCGGCGCTGCGAGCGTATAAAGCCCACTGGCGGATTTTGCCACTTTCGCACATGCTGAACTTGGGCAGGCAGCCTATTGTCATTAGCCATAAGAAGGCCTAACGGTGATAGGCTAGTCTGCCAAGTAAGCCTCTGATTACGGTAACCAGAGGGAGAGGAGACCCCCATGGCGAAAATAGACAAATCCCCCGACGAATGGCGCAAGCAGCTCACCCCAGAGCAGTACCGGGTTGCACGGGAGAAAGGCACCGAACGCCCATTTACCGGTGACTACCAAGTGAGCGATGCCCAAGGCATCTATCACTGTATTTGCTGCCACGCGCCGCTATTTGAAAACGAGCACAAATTCGATGCGGGCTGCGGCTGGCCAAGCTTTGATCGGCCGCTGGGCACCCGCTGCGTTGAAGAGAATCGCGACACCTCCCATGGAATGATTCGCACGGAAGTGGTGTGTTCTCACTGCGATGCTCACTTAGGTCATGTTTTCCCTGATGGGCCGCCCGAGACCACCGGCTTACGCTACTGCATCAACTCGGTCTCGTTAGAGTTTCACCCCGACGAGTAACCCCCTGAAAGGAAGCACAGCAAGGCGGGCACCATCTGTTAGAATGGTCGCCCGCTTTTTTATGCTTGTATTTTTGTGCTTGTAGGAGAAACCCATGCTCGGCTGGTTCCCCGGACATATGAACAAGGCCCGCCGCCAGATCAAGGACGCGCTGCCGGAAATTGATGTGGTGATTGAGGTGCTCGATGCGCGCCTGCCCTACTCCAGCGCAAACCCCATGCTGGCCGAGCTGACCCGCCATAAGCCGGTGCTGAAAATTCTTTCCCGCGCCGACCTGGCAGACCCCGTTCGCACCGACGAGTGGGTAGCCTTTTTTGACGCCCAGGAAGACACTCGCGCCCTGGCGATTACCACCACCAATACCCGCGAGCTTAAGAAGATTCCTAAGCTTTGCCACGAGCTGGCGGGTGCAGTGCGCGCCGACCGCGACGTGCGCGTGATGGTGATGGGCATCCCGAACGTAGGGAAATCGACGCTGATTAACGGCCTGGCCGGGCGCAAAATAGCCAAAACCGGCAACGAGCCTGCGGTGACCAAGCGCCAGCAAAAAGTACGCATTGATGGCCGAGTAGCGCTCATCGACACCCCTGGGGTGCTATGGCCCAAAATCGAAGACCAGGCCAGCGCCTACCGCTTGGCGGCCAGCGGCGCGATTCGCGATACCGCCATTGAGTATACCGATGTGGCCATTGTTGCCAGCGCGGAGCTCGCCAAACGCTACCCTGCCGAGCTAACCGCCCGCTACAAGCTGAAAGAACTGCCCACCTACGAAGCCCCCGTGGTGGAGGAAGTCGATGCTGACGGCCCGAAGAAGCCTGATTTCCTTGCTATTGCCGGGTTTGACGGCCACGCCATTCTCAAGGAGATTGCCGGAAAACGCGGCGGCCTGCGCCCTGGCGGCGAAGTAGACCTGCACCGCGGCGCGGAAGTACTGCTGCATGAGTTACGCGATGGCAAGCTTGGCCGGGTCACGCTGGAAACCCCGGCAGATATTCCGCCGCCGCCAGCGCAAAACGACCAAGACAGCCCGGCCTCATCCGACGCATAATGAGCCACACGTCAAACACTTCCACGGCACTGGACACTTTTGGATAACGCACCCCATGGACACCCCGCAGCCTAGAGAATCACACACGCTGAAAAAATCACACAAACTGCACAACGTTTGCTACGACATTCGCGGCCCGGTACTCGACCACGCCAAGCGCCTGGAAGAGGAAGGCCAGCGAATCTTGAAGCTCAACATTGGCAACCCGGCACCGTTTGGCTTCGAAGCGCCGGAAGAGATTCTGCAGGATGTGATGCGCAATCTGCCCACTGCCCAGGGCTACTGTGATTCCAAAGGCCTCTATTCCGCCCGTAAAGCGATTATGCAGGAGTGCCAGCGTAAGCAGATTCCTGGGGTGGGTATCGAAGATATCTATATTGGTAATGGCGTTTCCGAGCTGATCGTCATGGCCATGCAGGCGCTGTTAAACGACGGCGACGAAGTGCTGATCCCCGCGCCGGATTACCCGCTCTGGACCGCAGCCGCCCACCTTTCCGGCGGCCACGGCGTGCACTACCTGTGCGACGAGCAGGCCGACTGGGCACCAGATATGGCCGATATTCGTGCCAAAGTCACCAGCCGCACCCGCGCCATTGTGATCATCAACCCCAATAACCCAACAGGTGCGGTCTACCCACCGGAAGTGGTACGGGAAGTGTTGGATATCGCCCAAGAGCACAATCTGGTGGTGTTCTCCGATGAGATCTACGACAAGATTCTCTACGACGGCGTCGAGCACACCTCTACCGGCGCGCTGGCCGACGATGACCAGCTGGTGATCACCATGAACGGGCTGTCTAAAAGCTACCGCTGCGCGGGCTTTCGCTCTGGTTGGATGACTATTTCCGGCACTCTAGCGAAACAGCGAGCGAAGGACTTTATTCAGGGCCTGACCATGCTGGCCTCGATGCGACTATGCGCCAACGTTCCTGCCCAGCACGCCATTCAAACGGCGCTAGGCGGTTATCAGTCGATTAACGATTTGATTCTGCCGGGCGGGCGTTTGCTGGCCCAGCGCGACATTACCGTTGAGAAGCTCAACGCGATTCCTGGGGTCTCCTGCGTGACGCCTAAAGGCGCGCTCTACGCGTTCCCGCGCTTAGACCCCAAAGTGTTCAATATTAAAGATGACCAGCAGTTGGTGCTGGACTTGCTCTTGCAGGAAAAAATTCTGCTGGTACAGGGCACCGCCTTTAACTGGCCAGAACCTGACCACGTGCGCATTGTCACGCTGCCCTGGGCCGACCAGCTCGGCGACGCGCTTGACCGCTTTGCCAATTTCTTGTCTCGCTATCGCCAGTAGTTATCGACAGCAGCTATCGACACTCAACCAGCGACTTGAAACTGACATGAAAAGCACGTATCTAAGCCATCATTCCGTTAACACTTGTTATGACCTTGAGGGAGATCTTCATCCATGATGCGAATCGTGCTGTTTTTAGCCACTAACTTAGCGGTGTTACTGGTCGCCAGCATTACGCTGCGGCTGTTTGGCGTTGAGAGCTATCTCAACAGCCAGGGTATTAACTTCACCAGCCTGCTGATCTTCTGCTTTGTGTTTGGTATGGCGGGCTCGCTGGTATCGCTGTTTATCTCTAAATGGATGGCGAAGCGCTCAACCGGCACGGTGATTATCGAAAACCCGTCGAACTCCACCGAGCAGTGGCTGGTAGACACCGTGGCCGAGCTTTCTCGGGAAGCGGGCATTAAAACCCCAGAAGTGGGCATCTTTCCCGCCCAGCAGTCCAACGCCTTTGCCACCGGCTGGAATAAAAACGATGCGCTGGTAGCGGTTTCGGCGGGCTTGCTCAACCGCATGCGTCCTGAAGAAGTTCGCGCGGTTCTGGCACATGAAATTGGCCACGTGGCTAACGGCGACATGGTGACCCTAGCGCTGATTCAGGGCGTGGTGAATACCTTCGTGATGTTCTTCGCCCGCATTGTCGCCCACTTGGTCGATAGCTTCTTGAAAAGCCGCAGCGACGGCGAAGGTGGCCTGGGCTTTATAGGCTATTTTGCAGTGGTGATGGTGGCAGAGATTGTATTTGGCATCGTCGCTTCCGCGATTGTGGCTTGGTTCTCCCGCTACCGCGAGTACCGGGCTGATGAAGCGGGTGCCCGCTTGGCAGGCACCGGTGCGATGGTCAACGCCCTGGCACGCCTGAAGGCTGAAACCGAGATGCCCGACCAAATGCCGGACACCCTGCGCGCAATGGCGATCACCAAAGGCCAAACCCGCTCTCTGGTGGAGCAGCTGTTCGCCAGCCACCCGCCGTTGGATGACCGTATCCGCGCCCTAAAAGAAGCCGCTTACCGTCAGTAAACTGTAAAGCGCTTGATAAAGCACTTGATAAAGTACGCCAAGGCCCGCCAATGCGGGCCTTGTGCGTTTAGGCAAACCAATAAGGTGGGTTAGCCGCAGCGCACCTGAAAACCTGCCGCCTGCAGCGACGGCTGCAATGACACCGCATCGTTCTCCAGGTAAATGGTCAGCGTGGCGAACTCGCGGCGCAGCGGGTAGTTAGCGCGGCAGCTATCAAAGCCCTTGGCAATCCCCTGGTGCATCACCTGACGCTGCAACGCATCATGGTCGCGGCGCACGTCATACACGGCCCGCGCGCAGAGCCGAAGTGCCTCTTCCACCGGCAGTGCGCTCTGCAACGTTAACGCGGCCAGCGCTGGCGGCGGGCAGAGTTCGCTAAACGGCATACCGCTGGGCTGGCCTAACTGTTCGGCCAACGCTTGCTGAATCATCCAGGTGCCGCGCAGCTTGCCATCCAGGCTATGCCCGGCAATGTGGGGCGTTGCCAGCGCAACCAAATCACGCAGCCCCGCATCAATGCCCGGCTCGTCTTCCCAAACGTCTAACACGGCGGTGATATCGCCCTTCCCCGCCAAACGGCTGCGCAGCGCTAGGCCATCAACGCAGTCGCCTCGCCCGGCGTTTAACAGCAGCGTACCAGGGGCCAGCTCGTTGATACGCTGAGCATTCAGCAGTTGATAGGTGGCGTGAGGGCCAGCCTTCACCAGCGGGGTGTGCAGGCAAATCACGTCGCACTCATCAATCAGCGTATCGAGGGATACAAAACCGCTTGCGCCTTCTTGTTCCGCCCTGGGTGGATCGCACACCCGCACCGCCACGCCGAGCGCCTGTAAACGGCGCTGCAAGCGGCTACCCACGTTGCCTGCCCCAACGATACCCACGGTTCGCTCCAGCAGCGGCCAGCCTTCTCGCTCGCTCACCGTCAGCAGGCTGCTGAGCACATAATCGACCACCGCCTCCGCATTGCACCCCGGCGCGCTGGCAAAGCCAATATTGCGCTCTTTGAGATAATCGAGATCAATATGGTCGGTGCCAATGGTGCAGGTGCCCACAAAACGCACCGGGCTATCGGTAAGTAAAGCGCGATTCACCTGAGTGATGGAGCGCACGATCAGCGCATCGGCATTTTGCAGGTCAGCCGCTCGGATCTCGCGGCCCGGCAGGCGGTGCAACGTACCCACGCCCCCAAAACAGGCGTCGGCGGCGGGGATATTAGCGTCGATAACAAGTTTCATAGGCGTTTTGGTATCCGGGCTTTACAATACGCCCGCAATGGCTTGCTGTGCAGGCATGATCAAGAAGTTGTTAAGGAGATGGGTGTGATCGTACGCTGGGAAACCGACCATGACTATGTGTTGGTGCATATTCACCAGGATATGTTCGGCGACTGGATTTTCAGCCGCGCCTGGGGGCAAATCGGCACCCAGTTTGGCGGGTTGAAGCACCAGTTAGCGGATAGCCTGGAGCAGGCACAGATGTGGCTGGAGGATGAAACAACGATTCAATCCTCCCGCGGGTTCCGCAAGGTGCTGGAAGCCGCCGACCACACGCCGGAAGGCCAGGAAGCGATGCGCCAGCTGTCGCTATTAGACGCGCTCTGACGCATCACCCTTTAGACTGAATCGCCCCGCTTTGTTAGCCTAAGAAGCGCCGCCCGTTACGTTGATGCACCCCCACGGTGGGCGCTTGTTCCGGCGGCGTGGTGAGCGCGGCAAGCGCCGCCTCATCCAACCAGCCTCGTTCCTTCAGCCAGTGGCTTAAACGCGCCACATCGAAGCCGCGATCCAGCTCAACGCCGTTGGCATCCACCAACACCGGAATTCGTGTGCCGTATTGCTCGACCAGCGCATCGTCGTCGCTGATCTCGATGTGGTGCAACCTCACCTCTTGGTTGGCCAGTGTGGCCACCAGCGCCTCTAACTGGGCACACAGGTGGCATCCCAGCGTCGTGTAAATCGATAGTTCAATCATCGCCCTTGCTCTTTATCGGCTCAGAAGAAGTGGCTCACGAAGAGTGGCGCAGCAAAAACACGTGGTGCAGGTTGGTGCGCCGCTGGAAATCCGGGTCGAAGGTGCGCGTGGTGATCTCCTCTACCGCGTAGCGCTCGCTCAGCGCTTCATCCAGCTTAAAGCGCCGCTGGTTGTTGGAGAACACCAGCGTACCGCCGGGGGCTAGGCGTGCCATGGCCAGTTCCACTAAGCGCGGATGGTCGCGCTGCACATCCAGCGTGTCGCGCATCTTCTTCGAGTTCGAGAAGGTCGGGGGGTCCATAAAGATCAGATCAAACTGCGCGTTGGCGGTTTCCAGCCAGCGGAAGCAGTCATCACGCACCACGCGGTGCAGCCTTGGGTCGAGCTTGTTGAGCGCAAAGTTGTCCCGCGCCCACTCCAGGTAGGTGTTAGACATATCCACGCTAACGCTGTCGCTGGCCCCGCCCAGCGCGGCTTGCACAGTGGCCGTCGCGGTATAGCAGAACAAGTTGAGAAAGCGCTTGCCGCTCGCCATCTCGCCGAGCATCCGGCGTACCGGACGGTGATCCAGAAACAGGCCAGTATCCAGATAATCGCGCAGGTTGACCCATAGCCGAGCGCTGCCCTCCTGCACTTCAAAACGCTCGCCGCTGGCTTCGCGCTTTTGGTACTGGGCCGCACCGGTTTGCCGCTCGCGGCGTTTGACATAAATCTTACTAGGGTCGACACCCAGCGCCTCGGGCAGCACTTCCAGGGCATCAAACAGCCGTTTCTGCGCCTGCGCCGGGTTAATAGAGCTGGGCGCGGCGTACTCCTGCACATGCACGCGGTCGCCGTAACGATCCACCGCCAGCGCGTATTCAGGCATATCGGCATCGTAAATGCGGTAGCAGGTCTCACCGCTCTGCTTCAGCCACTTTTTCAGGCGTTTCTGGTTTTTCGCTAGACGATTGGCAAACATCTGCGCATTTTCCGACACCGCCGGTTTTGCAGTACTGCTTGCCTGGGGCGCCACGCCCGCTTCTGACGGCTCACTGCTCTCCTGAGGCGCAGGACGAACACTGCCAATCTCCATTAACAGCAGTTTGGCATCCAGCGCGCCGTTTTTTAGCGCGTACTGTTTGTGGGCACGCAGGCCTAAGCGGTGGCCGAGGTCCGGGTTGCCGGTAAACATCGCTAGCGTCCAGCCAGGGAACAGAGCCTTGGCTTTTTCACCTAGCTGGGCGTAAAGCCGCACCAGCTCAGGCAGCTCGCCCAAGCGCTCGCCGTAGGGCGGGTTGGTGATCAATAGCCCCTGCTCGGCGGTCAGGGTCTCTGGCCGGGTCAGCTGGGCAAGGCTCTGGCCGTGGAGCGTTATCAGCGCAGGAATGCCCGCCCGCATGGCGTTAGATTTCGCGGCGGTCAGCGCTGCCGGGCTTTGATCAAAGCCCATCAGTTCCGTTTTGCAGCGTTTGCGGCCAATCGAGGCGCGTGCTTCAGCTTCGCGTTTTAATTCACTCCATACGGCCTCTTGATGGCCTGCCCAGCCGTGAAAGCCAAACCGCTCGCGGTTCAGGTTAGGGGCTTGGTCAGCCGCCATCAGCGCCGCCTCAATCAGCAGCGTACCCGCACCACACAGCGGGTCAATCAGTGGCTCCCCCGCTTTGGCCCGCTCTGGCCAGCCGGCCCGCACCAGCAGTGCTGCCGCTAGGTTCTCTTTAAGCGGCGCGTGGCCCACATCGCGGCGGTAGCCACGGCGGTGCAGGCTCTCGCCAGAGAGATCAATCCCCAGGCTCAGGTTGGCCCGGTGCAGGTGGGCGTAAATGCGCAGGTCGGGTGTTTTGGTATCGACATTGGGCCGTTCTTGACCGGCCAGCTGTAGCGCATCCACCACGCCATCTTTCACCGTTTGTGCGCCAAACCGCGTGTGGCGAATGTGGTCGCTGCGGCCATGAAAATCCACGGCCAGCGTCTTACCGGGGGCAAGGTGCTGGCTCCAGGAGATGCGTGCAACCACATCGCGCACCTGCTCTGCGGTCTCTATCATCGCTTCACGCGCCAATAGCAAAATCACGCGGTTTGCTAAGCGAGACCACAAGCAAACCCGGTAGGCGGTGGCTTGGTCGGCAGAAAAATAGACCCCTGCCACGGTGGTTTTACCCGGCGCGGCGCCCAGGGCTGTCAGTTCGTCCGCTAGCAGGCCTTCGATGCCTTTAGGGCAGGTTGCCAGGAGGTTTAGGGGGGCAGTTTGGCTCAGCTCGGTCATGGTGATCGCCGCGCGTAACCGCGCGTTATTCCTATATATGGCAAATGAGTTTACGTCTTATGACAATTTGATGGTCGACAAGTGACCCCATCATGGTCTAACAATAAGAGGGTAGCTACTAAAAAACGCATGCGTTGCTTGTCTAGGTCATTATTGTGCATGTTTCACAACACCGGTAACGACCTATGGCTTGTTCGAGTTTGCCGCTTCGCCCGTTCAGCACGTGAGTGCTAGGCATTAGCGCTGAGGCAGCAGCTCTCTCTTGAACTTGAAGTCACCTCTCGAAGCAGAGCTGGCTAACGTTGGTGGAGCGCGCTCTTACGGGCATGCTTATACCACGTCGCCTTATGCCCTGTTTCTTATCAAAAGGCTTTCATGAAAAGAGGTTAGCCAATGAAACGACAAAAACGTGATCGCTTCCAACGGGCTTATGTTCACGGCTACAAAGCGGGCATTACGGGTCGCTCCCGTGATGATTGTCCCAGTCAAGATGTCAATTTACGCGAATATTGGATGAGCGGTTGGCGTGAAGGTCGCGGCGATCAGTGGGATGGGATGACCGGCGTTTCCGGTATCCATAAAAACCCCATGGTCGTGACCTAGTTAGTTTACCTTTTACCCAAACATTTGGAGAACGGAGCCCGCTGCCAAGCGGGCTTTTTATTGCCTCGACATATTGCTGCCTCGACGTATTGCTGCCTCGACAGATCGTTTCAAATCACCCTTCTAGCTCGACGCTCAATCGCCCTGCTTTAGCGCTTTGGCACACTGCTGCACGAGTGCCGGACCTTGATAGATTAAGCCTGAATAAAGCTGAACCAAGTCCGCCCCAGCGGCTATTTTCGCCTTCGCCGTTTCACCGCTATCAATACCGCCTACCCCAATGATCGGCAGCGTAGGGAGATGCGATCGCAGCAGACGAATCACCGTGTTGGACGCTTCAAACACCGGCTTGCCGGAAAGCCCACCCGCTTCTTGAGCCTGGGGGTCATCGCTCACAGCGTCCCGGGAAACGGTGGTATTGGTGGCAATCACGCCATCTAGCTCGTTACGGGCAATGCTGCCTGCCACTAACGCCACTTCCTCTTCGCTCATGTCCGGCGCAATTTTCACCAGCAACGGCACGTTGCGGCCTGCTTGGGCATCCAGCTCGCGGCTTTTAGCGCGAATGGGGCCTAACAGCGCGTCTAACTGTTCGCCAAACTGCAGCGTACGCAGCCCCGGCGTATTGGGTGAGGAGATATTCACCGCAATATAGTCCGCCGCGCCGTGTACCGCGTTGAGGCAGGCCAGGTAATCGTCCAGGGCGTGTTCTACAGAGGTACTCAGGTTCTTGCCAATATTAATGCCCACAATACCGTTGTAGTGACGCTTTTTAACCTGGGCAACAAGATGCTCCACCCCTTTGTTGTTGAAACCAAAGCGATTGATGATCGCCTCGTGCCCAGCTAGCCGAAACAGACGCGGTTTAGGGTTACCCGGCTGTGCTTTAGGGGTCACGGTGCCCACTTCTACAAAGCCAAACCCCAGCTCTCCCAGCGCATCGAGGTGGTCGGCGTTTTTGTCCAGCCCGGCAGCCAGCCCGACCCGGTTAGGAAAACGCAGCCCCATGAGTTCGACAGGATCACTCACCGGCTCGCCATACACACGCTTAATGCCGCCCACCTTGTGCAGCGCGTCAAGCGCATTCAACGCCATGCCATGGGTGGTTTCGGGGTCCAGGCGGAACAGCAGCGAGCGGGCAATTGGGTACATCAGCAAGACTCTCCTGAGCGTGGGCAAAGTGCGGGGCGGGCGCAGTATAGCGCACATCGCCCCCTCTTCGCAGGATGAAAAAAAGCCGCGCCCTGGTCTCCCAGGGCGCGGCTTTTCGTTAGAACGTAGCTTTCATAGAACCCGTCAGGGCTTATGCTTCGCTATCGCTCTCCGCTAAATCCACCAGCTCACGAACCGCGACGGCAAACAGTGCGAACCCACCTTCGCTTCCGCCACGCACTTCGTCGATCAAGCGGCACCAGCGGCGATGTAGCTCAGCGTGCTGCTCTAACCACTGGGCCACGCGCTCCTGGGTATCACGGCTGCCCGCCTCCAGCTTCAGGACGCTTGTCGTCAGAGCCAGCTGCTGGCGGTCGATATCATCGCGGAAGGTTTCCCGCGCCTGGGCCTGCCAGGAGTCGCGCACTTCCAGGTGCGTGACCTGCTGGATCATCCAAGGAAGCTCCAGGCGGCTGCCGATTTCGTAGAACACCTCGGCGACCCGCTGGGGCTTCTCGTTGGTGATGCGGGCCGCTTGAATAATGCCCAAGCCAGCGTAGAGGCTCGGTGCTGCGGCCACGGTGGCAGCCAATGCTTCCGGCACACCCGCGGCTTGCAGCTCGTCGCAGCGCTTGCGCCATGCAGCTTGCTCTTCACCGCTCAGCAGCTCGCCAATACTCTCTTGCAGCTGCGCCAAGCGTGGGCCGAAGTACTCGATAGTATCCTGGGTCGTTAGCCCCAGATGCTGACGCAGGAACCAGCGGGTTGCACGACGAATCATGCGCATCAGGTCCAACATCATGGAGTACTGCACGCGATTGGGCACTTGGTTATCCAGTGCCTCAATCTGCGCCCATAAATCGGTCAGGTTGAAGGCATCCCGAGCCATCACATAAGCGCGGGCAATGTCTGCTCGACCAGCACCAGTCGAATCCATCAAGCGGCGCACGAACACAATGCCCATGTGATCAACGAGGTCGTTAGCCACCTGCGTTGCCACGATTTCCCGCTTCAGGCGGTGGTCGTACATCTCGGTTTGATAGCGCTCGGTGAGCACGGCTGGGAACAGGCGCTCCAGATGACGGTGAATATAGAGATCATCCGGCACGTCGGAGTTGATCAAGTCGCCCTTCAGGGTGCTCTTGGCGTAGGAGATCAGTACCGACAGCTCCGGCAAGCGCATGCCCTGGTTGTTGCTGGCACGCTCTTTCAGAACGTCATCGGCAGGCAGGAACTCAAGCTCACGGTCGATTTGGCCGACGGACTCCAGCTCGCTGATAAAGCGGCGGTACGGCCCCATGCCCTGGTGGGAGAGAATTTCCGACAGATCCAGCGCCTGGGTCTGGCGGTAGTTATCCAGAATCACCAGGTCGGCGACTTCTTCGGTCATGTCGGCCAGCAGCTGGTTACGCTGCTTGTCGGTCATATCGCCACGCTTGACCACTTCATCGATCAATATCTTGATATTGACCTCGTGGTCCGAGCAGTTCACGCCGCCCGCATTGTCGATAAAGTCGGTGTAGACGCGCACGCCGTTGGCGGCGGCTTCCATCCGGCCACGCTGGGTCAGGCCCAGGTTACCGCCCTCGCCGACCACACGGCAGTTCAGCTCTTTACCGTTGATGCGCAGCGCGTCGTTGGCTTTATCGCCCACGTCTGCATCGGTCTCTTCTGAGCTTTTCACGTAGGTGCCGATACCGCCGTTCCAAATCAGATCCACCTTCGCCTTGAGCATGGCGCGAATCAGATCGTTAGGAGACAAGCGGGGTTCTTCGATACCAAACACCTGCTGCATTTCCGGCGTGATGGTGATCGATTTAGCACTACGGTTAAACACACCGCCACCCTGGGAAATCAGCTCGGCGCTGTAGTCTTCCCAGCTGGAGCGCGGCAGATCAAACAAGCGCTTACGCTCGGCAAAGGCCGCCGCCGCATCGGGGTTCGGGTCGACAAAGATGTGCATGTGGTTAAACGCACCGACCAGCTGGATCTTGTCGGAGAGCAGCATGCCGTTGCCGAACACGTCACCCGCCATATCGCCCACGCCCACCACGGTGAACAGATCTTCTTGGGTATTCACGTCCAGATTTTTGAAGTGACGCTTTACGGATTCCCACGCGCCGCGGGCCGTAATCGCCATCTTCTTATGGTCGTAGCCGTTTGCGCCACCTGAGGCAAAGGCGTCGCCCAGCCAGTGGCCATACTCCACGGAAATCGCGTTGGCGATATCGGAGAAAGTCGCGGTGCCTTTATCCGCGGCAACCACTAAGTAGGTGTCATCTTCATCGTGACGCACCACGTTTTGCGGCGGTACCACCTCGCCACCCACGAGGTTATCGGTGACATCCAGCAGCGCGCGAATGAAGATTTGGTAGCACGCGATACCTTCTTTCTGCTGGGTTTCGCGGTCGGCATTTTCCGGCATGCGTTTGCATACAAAGCCGCCTTTCGCACCAACGGGCACGATGACCGCGTTTTTCACCTGCTGCGCTTTAACGAGGCCCAGCACTTCGGTACGGAAATCTTCAAGACGATCCGACCAGCGCAGGCCGCCACGCGCTACTTTGCCACCGCGCAGGTGAACGCCTTCGACACGCGGCGAGCAGACAAAGATCTCAAACGCCGGGCGCGGTTTAGGCATACCCGTTACTTTCGACGGCTCAAGCTTGTAGGAGATGTAATCCTTAAAGCGGCCATCGTCGGTTTTCTGGTAGTAGTTGGTGCGCAGTGTCGCTTGGATCAGCTCCATAAAGCGACGCAGCAGCTGGTCGTCGTTGAGGCTGGCAACGCCTTCCAGATGCTCGTTTAGGCTGGCAAGGCACTCATCGACGCTGCTGGGCTGCTGGGCCGGGTCGAAACGTAAGCGGAACAGCTCTACCAGGGTTTGAGTAATGGCTGGGTAGTTAGCCAACGTCGCAGCGATATAGTCCTGGGACATGCCGAAGCGGATCTGCTTCAAATAGCGAGCATAGCCGCGCAGCATGGCGACTTCGCGCCAGTCCAGGCCAGCACCGATAATCAGCCGGTTAAAGGCGTCGTTATCGGCCTCGCCTGCCCAAATGCGCTTGAACGCTTCGCTGAAGGTGTCACGCATCTCACTAAGGTTGACGCCTTCGCGGCTGTGTTCCAGCTCAAAATCGTGAATCCAGTAGCGCTGCTGCGGCGCATTAATATCGTAGGGGCGCTCGCCAATCACGCGCAGGCCGAGATTTTCCATCATCGGCAGCACATCAGAGAGCGGAATTTGCGACTCGCGGTGGAACAGCTTCAGGTTCATGCCACCCGCCTGCTCTTCCAGCGGGCGGTAGAGAGACAGCGACAGATCGTCGCCGTTATCCAGATTCAGCAGATGCTGGACATCGAATACGGCCGTGCGGGCGTTGAAATCTTCCCGGTAGCTGGCTGAAAACGCATCGTGGAACTGATCAATCAGGTGGTTCGCGCGCTCTTCGCCGAAGCCTTCGATCATCGCCGCCTGCAGGTCATCGCGCCAGCTGCGGGCTAAGCGGGCTACTTTGCTCTCTAAGCGCTTAAGGTCGTACTGGCTGGGGGCATCGCCGTTGAAGCGCAGGATCAGCTGAATGCGCGCCAGCACTGACTCGGACAAGTAGGTGTTGAAGTCGCCAAAGTGGGCATCCAACTCGTCGCACAGCATGCCTTGAATACGCTGACGCAGGTCGGTAGAGAACACATCCCGTGGTACAAACACTAAGCAGGAGTAGAACTTACCGCTAACATCCGCGCGAATGAACAGGCGCACCTGACGGCGCTCGCGAATATTGAGGATACCCAGCGAGGTGCTGGCCAGGGATTCCGTGCTGATCTGGAACAGATCATCACGGGGGTACACTTCCAGCACCTGCAGCAGCTGCTTGCCGTTGTGGCCCTGGGGATTAAAGCCAGCGATGTCCATCACGGCTTTGAGCTTGCGGCGCAGCAACGGAATATTGCGCGGCGACTCGTTGTAGACCGTGGCCGTAAACAAACCAAAGAAGCGACGCTCGCCGATCACATTGCCGTCATCGTCGTAGCGGTCAACGGTGATGTAGTCTGGATAGGTGGGGCGATGCACGCGGGAGTGGTGGGCGCTTTTGGCGAACGAGAGCAGTTGCGGCACCAGCACGTAGTCGTCGTGCTCGTCGATGCCCTCTTCGGTGCGGATACGCTCGCGGTAGCGCGGCTGATCCAGCCGGAACACGCCCAACACGCTGTTAGGATCGCGCTGCAGCTCGTTACCTTCCAGCAGGTACTCGTCGTAGCCTAGGAAGGTGAAGTTGTCCTTCAGCAGCCACTCGAGAAACGCGATGGCTTCTTCGTGGTCGTCTGGGTCGATTTGCGGCGGGCAGTTTTTTTCCAGCTCTTGAATGGCGGAGGTAATTTGCCCACACATGGCGTCAAAATCGCCGACGGCGGTGCGCACATCGCGCAGCACTTCGTGCAGATTGCGCTCAATTTTCGCCAGTGACTCGGCGTCAGTATGGCGGTCTACCTCGATCACGATGAGTGATTCACGGGCATCCGGCGCGTTTTCATCTTTGGGGGACGCAAGCGCGCTGAGCTGATGCTGCTGATCACGCGCCACAGCAAAGACGGCGTTTTGGATCGCGTGAACCGTGAGACCGCGACGGTTGAGCTCAATGCGTACGGAATCCACCAAAAACGGCATATCTTCATGCAGCACGGCCACAAAGGTGTGGGTGGACTGCCAGCCGTGCTCTTCAAAGTCCGGGTTAAAAATACGCACTTTGGGGCTTTGGGCGTCATGGTGCTGTAAGAACTGCCAGATGGACAGCGTCGCGCCGTAAAGGTCGTCCAGCCGACGGTCTACCAGGTCTTCCACCGGTACCGTGGCGTAAAAGTGGCGCGCAAAGGCTTCAATGGCGGCTGCCCGTGCTGGCTCCAGTCGCGCTTCCAATCGCTCTTGTAGCTGCTTTAAAAGATCCCGCCGACTCTCTTCAATCGCAACGTAATGCATCCATCACCTCGACTGCCTGGGGCCACTACATAGGCCAAAAAAACGAAGGACAATAGGCCTTTAGGCCACTCTACCTGTTAGCTTACGCTACCCAGGACCGCCACCCTAACCATCTGACAGGTTATTCATGGTGTATGCCGCTTGTGCATCATAAGCACTATTGACAAGTTCAGCGTATCAGCTTTGTGAGGGCGCTTCTGGCTGCCGACGGGTCAGCAATACGCCACACTCACAGTGGTGGGTAAACGGGAACTGGTCAAATAGCGCAAACCGCTCAATGTCGTGGGTTTTGGTCAGTAGCGTTAAGTTCTCGGCAAGCGTGGCCGGGTTGCATGAAATATAGACGATTTGAGCGTATTCGCTGATTTGATGGCAGCTTTGCTCGTCTAGCCCGGCCCTGGGCGGGTCGACTAAAACAGTTGAAAAGTCATACTCATCCAGCGCCATCTCGGCCACGCGCCGGCCCTCTTTTTCACCTTTCAGCGCCAGCGCAAACTCTTCCGCCGACATGCGCGCCACGTGGGCATTGGTCACGCCGTTAGCTTCTAGGTTGACGTTGGCACTAGCAACGGAGGTACGCGAAATCTCGGTGGCCAATACGCGGCGGAAATTCTCGGCCAGGGCAATCGTGAAATTGCCGTTGCCGCAGTAAAGCTCCACCAGATCTTCTGCTTGGCGGCCTTGCGTGGCTTCTTTGGCCCAGCTCAGCATGGTTTGGCAAATGTGGGCGTTGGGCTGGGTAAAGCTGTTTTCTACCTGCTGGTAGTGCAGCGTGCGGCCATCTACCGTGAGCCGCTCCCACACATGATCCTGAGTTAGCACCAGGCGCTGCTTACGAGAGCGGCCAATGATCATGATATCTAAGGCTTTTTCCAGAGCGCGGGCTTCGGCTTCCCACGCATCGCCTAGCGGGCGGTGATAGATCAGCGTGACCAGCGCTTGTCCAGAGAGCGTGGTTAAAAACTCCACCTGGAACAGGCGGCGGCGCAACTCGTCGCTAGCAAGAAAGGCGTCGCGCAGCTTAGGCATTAGCTCATTGATATGGGCGCTGGCAACCGCAAACTGATCTAAGCGAATCACTCGTTTGTTTTTGGGGTTTTCCGGGTCGACCTCGAACATGGCGTAAAAGAGGTCGTCCTCTTCATGCCAAATGCGAAATTCACAGCGCTGGCGATAGTGGCTGGGCGGCGAGGGGTACACCTCTAGCGCAGGCGTATCAAACGCTGCAAACGTGCTCTCCACATAGGCTTGCTTCTCAGCCAGCTGTTCGTCGTAGCGTGCGGGGTCTACTGTTGGGATCGCCAAGGTGGCTCCTCGTTACTCACTATTAATCACAAAAGATGAATGACAGAACATAAATCGCAGAAAAATTGCTTTTTAATCAACCGCTTAGAAAGCACTGGGCAGCAAAAGGGGTTGTGCTGCGCTAAAACCGTAGCGGGCTAGTCCGTTAGTCAGCGCTTGGGCAGGTGCCGTGGTGAAGCAGCGGCCATCTTGGGCATCGCTGACCAGTGTTGTCGCCACCTGCCCCACCCTACGGGCAATGGCGTCGCCAGAGTCCACCCACGCAAGGGGCGTTGGGGCCAGCGTATCCAACATTGGCCGCAATAAGGGGAAGTGGGTGCAACCAAGCACCACTGTATCCAGTGCGGGGTGCTGCTGGGTCGCCTGCCACAGTGGCGCTAGCGCCTGCTGGATGCGCAGTGCGTTCAGCGGCACTCCGGCAAGCCAAGCCTCCGCTTCCGTGACCAGCGCGTCGGCGGCTATTTTGGTGACCACGCAATCACTGGCAAAGCTGTCGATTAATGTTTGGGTGTAGGGGCGGTTAACCGTGGCGGTGGTGGCCAGCAGGCCAATATGGCGCGAGGTGCTGATGAGCGCGGCGGGTTTAATCGCTGGCACCGTGCCAATCACCGGAATCGTTAGCGCTTGGCGCAGGCCTTCAAGGGCCAGGGTGCTCGCCGTATTACAGGCCACTACCAGCGCGCTAGCATGGCAGGCTTGCACTGCCGCTTGGCAAACCAGCACGATACGCTCAGCGAGCGTTGCATCGTCGCGCAGGCCATAAGGTAACCATGCGTTGTCACAGGCATAGCACATTGCAGCATGGGGGTAGTGTTGACGCAGCGCGTGGGCCACAGAGAGCCCTCCCACACCAGAGTCAAAAATCAGTACAGGCCCTGATGTCATGGCCCACCTACCCCGTCTTTTTTGTATATGCCTGATGCGCTCACATCGTCCTCTCGACAAACCTTTGCGCCACCGGTGTTGGCAGCCGCCCATAAAAACGGGGCGCTAGTTTAACACGCCCCGTTAGGCTCTGAAGAGTTTGCGTGGGAAAGGATTACAGTGGCGGTATTTCCGCGCCGCATAGCTCGGCGTAAAGCTCTGGGTAGGCAAGCTGTAGACGCTCCAGCTCTTTCTCGGCCCCTTCTGGCAGCGCTTGGCGAAGCTCTTCCATATCTTCTTCGCTGAAGTGCTTATCAATTAAGGGGAATAACCCTTCACGCTCGTGGCGCAGGTAGCCGCGGTGGGCTTCCAAATACGCTCTTAAATCCTCGGCAAAGCGATCCATAGGCAGAATATTGTCCATTAGGATCATGTCGATATCGTGAGAGAGGCGCATTAAACGCGGCTTGAGCTCACGATAGTCGCTGGCCATCTGCTCCATTAAAGGCAGCTGCTGAGGAGCCTGAACCTGCAAACGCTCAACACAGATACGTTCAAGGGGCGTTGCAAAGCCATCCATATAGGACAAAATGTAGTCAACCACTTCACGCATCAGCTTGAAGTCAGGCCGCTCACCGCAGGCCAAGGTTTTATGCTTTAGCTGCAGCACATGGAGCATTCGTGCCATGTTGGCATGATCTAGACGCAGTTGGTTCAACATCGTGCCGTCTCCTTTGTAAGTATCATGCATGCCGCCTTCTTTTTACGGAAGCATTCGGCAAGCGGTCATGAGCAGGGTTCTACTACACTAGCGTTAATCCTCGCGATGCGCCTCTGGGATTATCAACGTGGTGTGATCTTATTCACGGTTATGCCAAAAGGTAGTCTGACGTTACGCTATTTGCCACAGACCTATTTACCACAGACACTTATTAAGAGTTGGTTGTTCAACGTCTCGATTTACAACGGAAGTTTATATGGACCTTTTTGACGCCGCTCCTGGTGAAGACGCGCCGCTGGCCTACCGCATGCGCCCTGTATCGCTGGATGACTATGTGGGGCAACAGGCCCTGGTGGGGCCGGAAAAACCGCTACGCCGCATGGCAGAGTCTGGTGTGGTTCGCTCTATGATCTTATGGGGGCCGCCGGGCGTAGGCAAGACCACCCTGGCAGAGCTGTTGGCACGAGCGTCTGATGCTCATCTGGAGCACCTAAGCGCGGTGATGGCTGGCGTAAAAGAGATTCGCACGGTAGTGGAACGAGCCCGCCAGCGCACCTCGCCCACGCTTCTCTTTTTAGATGAGATTCACCGTTTGAACAAGAGTCAGCAGGATGCCCTACTGCCTCATGTGGAGTCTGGCCTGTTAACGCTGATTGGTGCGACCACCGAAAACCCCTCCTTTGAAGTAAATTCGGCGCTACTCTCCCGCGCACGGGTCTACGTGTTGAAACCACTTACTCAACAAGAGCTGCTGGAGGTCATGACACAAGCGCTGGAAAACACCCAGCGTGGGCTTGGAAAACGGGCCATCGACGTAGAGCCCGGCGTGTTAGAGGCGTTAGCACACGCTAGCGCAGGAGACGCCCGTCGCGCTCTGGGGCTGCTGGAAACCGCCTGCGACTTCACCGAACAGCAGGATGGCCGAGAAGTATTGCGCAAGGCGGTACTGGCAGATGTAGTGGGGCATCAATCCAGCGCGTTTGATAAACAGGGCGATGCTTACTACGACCTGCTTTCCGCCATTCATAAATCGATCCGCTCGTCGCGCCCTAACGCCGCGCTTTTGTACATGGCGCGCTTTATACAGGGCGGCGGTGATCCGCTAGATATCGTTCGGCGCTTAACGGCTATCGCATCAGAAGACGTGGGCAACGCCGACCCGCGCGCGCTACCGCTGGTCATCGCTGCTTGGGATGCCTATTTGCGCCTGGGCGATTACGAGGGCCAGCGGGCGATTGCCCATGCCGCCATTCATTTAGCCGTGGCTCCAAAAAGTAATCGCATAGATCGCGCCTGGAAGAGTGCCCAGCAGTTTGTCCAGCAGCAGCCACAAGTAGAAGTGCCTACCTACCTGCGTAACGCGCCCACCAAACTGATGGAGCAGCTGGGGCATGGTGAGGGCTACCGTTACGCCCATAACGAGCCGGATGGCTACCCGGCGGGCAGTGCCCACGACTGCTGGCCAGAGTACGTGCCTAAAACACGCTTTTACGAGCCTAGCCCGTTTGGCCAAGAGAAGCGGTTTGGGGAAATTATGGCGTGGCGGGAAAACCGCGACCAGGAAGCAGATCAGGCGCCCTAAGGCGCCTGAGCGTTATTCAGCGGGCGGTAGTCACTACCCCGCCTTGTCTCTTTTCTACTTACCATTCACTACATACTATTCACTACTTACCATTCACGACTCACGATGTACTCTTCACTAACAGTCATTCACGCGTCACCACTAGAGCTCTTCGCGAATAATATCCGTGCCTTCGGGAATCTGGAAATCGAACAAGTCACGGTCGATATTGCCGTTGCGGGTAATATCGCTAAAGGTAATCGAGGTGCGCTGGCCGGTGCTGTCCATCATCCACAGCTCGGTTAGCGTATCGCCCTCAAACACCATGCTCAACTCTTCAAACAGCGTGTCTGCGAGCGTGGGGATGAGCGTAAAGACATCATCGCCATCTTGCTGCTCGTAAAACACATCGTAGCTTGAGGTCAGCTCATCAGCGCTGCCTGACAGCAATAGAGCGGGCGTGTGGGTCACACGATCATCCATCGCCTGCACGGTCACCTGCTCAAGATCTGGGTCGTAAAGGTAGACATCATCACCGTCGGACACCACGGTTTGTGTATAGGGGGCTTCTACTTCCCAACGCAGCATCCCAGGGCGCGATAGCCACATTTCACCACGGGCGCTTTGCAGGCGTTCACCGCCACCATCCAAAATTTGCTGCTCGAACGTGGCGTGATAGTTCTCCAGAGGATCCAAGCGCTCGGTCAGCCGCTCTGCAGCCTCATTGGCCCACGCTGCCATAGGCGCAGCAAAGGTTAACCCTAGCGCACTGGCGGCCAGTGCCAGCGCAGGTGAGCGACGGTTAGAGGGTTCGCGCATGTTCTTTCTCCCTAGGCATTCATTTGCCAAATAGCGGACGAGGCAAGGAGCGTGAAGACGATCCATGTGCCTCTCAGACGTAAAAAGCGCCGCAGGGTTTCACCGGCGGCGCGACTTTCACGCTTGTTGCATGATTGGTACCGCCAAACTCACGTTTAGTGGCCAACTGGCGGTGGGGCTAACACTTCACGGGCACCGTTCGTTCCCATCGAGGAAACAACACCGGCGCTCTCCATAGCATCGACTAAACGTGCCGCACGGTTATAGCCAATTTTGAAGCGACGCTGCACGGCCGAAATTGAGGCTTTACGAGTCTCGGTGACAAACTGCACGGCTTCATCGTAAAGCGCATCTTGTTCAGCATCGTCGCCATCAACGCCTTCGGCTTCAAGACCGGTCAGCGCATCGGCAGAAACGCCGCCAGAAAGAATCTCTTCGATATACTCAGGCTCGCCTCGGCGCTTCCAGTCATCCACCACCCGGTGGACTTCGTCATCGTCCACAAAGGCACCGTGAACACGGTTAGGCGGCCCGGAACCTGCGGGCAGGTAGAGCATATCCCCGTGGCCCAGCAGGCTTTCAGCGCCGCCCTGATCCAGAATGGTGCGCGAATCGATGCGTGAAGAGACCTGGAAGGCCATCCGTGACGGAATATTCGCTTTGATCAAGCCGGTGACTACATCCACCGACGGGCGCTGAGTGGCCAGAATCAAATGGATACCGGCGGCGCGCGCTTTTTGCGCCAAACGGGCAATCAGCTCTTCCACCTTTTTACCGACAATCATAAACATATCGGCAAATTCATCGATCACCACCACGATGTAGGGTAGCTTTTCGAGGATCGGCGGCGTTTGGTGCATCTCCCAGGGCTGAGGCTCCCACAGCGGGTCAGCCACTTGGGCACCGGCACGCTCAGCTTCATCTAAGCGGCCATTAAACCCAGCAATATTGCGCACCCCCATGGCGGCCATCAGTTTATAACGACGCTCCATTTCCGCCACGCACCAACGCAGGCTGTTGGCCGCCTCTTTCATATCAGTGACGACTGGCGCCAGCAGATGCGGGATACCGTCATACACCGACAGCTCCAGCATCTTGGGGTCCACCATGATCAGCTTGAGCTCATCGGGCTTAGCCTTGAGCAGCATGGAAATCAGCATGGCGTTAACCCCCACTGACTTACCTGAGCCGGTGGTACCGGCCACTAACAGGTGGGGCATCTTGCCTAAGTTAGCCACGACCGGCCCGCCGCCAATATCTTGGCCCAGCGCCATCGTCAGCGGTGAGCTCTCCTGCTGATAGCGGTCAGAATCAATGACTTCACGAAGGCGAATCATCGCCCGGTGCGGGTTAGGTATTTCGATCCCCACCGTTGGCCGCCCGGGAATGACCTCTACTACGCGAACGCTTTTCACCATCAGCGAGCGGGCAAGGTCCTTGGCTAGGTTGCTGATCTTAGAAACTTTCACCCCAGCGGCCGGCTTAATCTCAAAGCGCGTAATGACCGGGCCAGGCCAAGTATCAACGACTTCCGCTTTGACACCGTACTCACGCAGCCGCACTTCGAGAAGCTCGGCCATATCCGCCAGCTGTTCATCGGTATAGTTAGGCTGATGCGGCTCTGGGGGTGTTAACAGCTGCAAACTGGGCACATCGCCTTCAGGCTCGGACAGCGTTTCAAACGCTGGGCGCTGGCTCTGCAGATGCTCTACGGTCCACAGCGTAGGGCCGTTATCCGCTTCCTCCTCAACTTGCTCGGTTGAGAACGTTGGCTCATGACGAGAGTTTGCGGCAGGCGGTGTGGGCGGTGCTACCAGGCTGACCGGCAGCTCATCGTCCTCATCTTCATCCCACACGGGCTCTGGGACGACTTCCGGCACGCGCTCCCGCCGAGGCTCGGCGGCCATAGGCGGCGCTTGATAGGCTGGCGAGTGATCGTCACTGCGTAGCGATACCGGCGCTGGGCGCATGGGCTCAGTTTCAGGTTCGGGTTCAGAGCGGCTGGTAAACGCCGCAGGAGCCGGTGCCTCTTCAGGTGCTGGGGCTGGCTCATCCCGGAAAGCTCGCAGCGGTACGGAGGCTGCATAGTGCTCATCGTCTTGCGCTTCTGCCGTCGGTGCTTGATCCGTTGGCGTACGGGTTAGTGATGCGGGCTCCTCAACCGGCCCCGTGGGTGCGGGTGTCGGTTTAGGTGTAGGCGCTGTCGTTTCTTCAGCCGCTGCCGCTTGCACGGGCTCTGGCGAAGGTTCGCTGACAGGGCTTTCCACAGATGCTTGAACAGTCGCTTGCTCAGTTTCTTCAGCTGCCGCTTGCGCAGGCGCAGGCTCTTTCGCGGATAGCGGCATCAGCGGCTCGCTCGGCGCTGCCGGTTCGGGCGCGGGCTCTGGCGAACGGTGATGAGCCGACGCGTGGCGCTCGCTCAATAGCGAGGCGGCTTCCCAGGGAATGGAAGTGTCTGTCACAGAGGCGGAGTCTTGCGAGGCCTCCTCAGGGGCTGAGAAGCTTGGCTCACGGCGCTCACGACGGCCTGTTGGTGAACGCTCACTCACAGCTTCGCGCTCCGGCGCTACGCTAGCACGCGGCGCGACACGCACGGCTGGCGTCTCTTCCTCCTCATCCACGGCGTCGGTACTGGTATCGCTTGGCTCTGCCCAAGAGCGCTGCTTCACTCTCTTGGAAGCGGCTTTAGCAGCTGCGCGCACGGAGGCGCGCTCAGCACGCCGCTCGCGACCTTTGGCACGGCGGGCACTAAACCAGCCGCCAAGACGGCACAGCTTTCTCCCAACTTCATCGGCCACCTGTAACCACGACATGCCGCTAAACAGCGGGAAACCAATGAGGATCAGCGCGGCGGCAATTAGCCCCACCCCGCCGCTACTTACCAGCGGCTTCAGCGTACCGACGAGCCCTTCACCTAAAATACCGCCTGAGGCGTAGGGAAGAATGCTATCCGGGTGATAGAAGTGCAGCGCACCCAACATGGTCGTGCCGAACATTAACAGCACCAAACCGCCTGCCCGTACGGCAATCGCGACGGGGTCTAATTCGAAACGCACTTGGCGTGAGCGCATCAACCACCAAGCGGCATAGCCAAACATACCCGGCCACCACAGGGCGCTCGCCCCGAGCAGTGAATAGAGCACGTCAGCAAGCCATGCACCGACCGGCCCCATCCAGTTGCGCACGTCGGTCTCTGGGCCTTGGTAGGACCAGCCGGGGTCGGCTGGGTGATAACTAAACAGCGCTAATAGCAAAAAGACGCAGAGTGCCAGCATCACCACAACCACCCCTTCACGGGCGGAGCCTTGCAGGCGCAGGCCAACTCGGCGCGCTTTATCCTTTGCGGCATTCACCCGCGTCGATGAACGAGTACTCGATGGTGACTGACGCGACTGTCGCTGCGTTCGCTTGTCTACCGCCTTATTTACTTTCAAGCGATTCTCCCTTTACACCACACGGTGTCTTTAATCCACTTGCGAGTTTGCATCATACCGAGCATCCTTCCGCCGTCACAGCGCTTCTATAGAAGCCACTAGCAACAGGAGCAAGCGATGCTACCTTGGCTCTCATCGCCACACCCTTACTTTCCTTCTACCGAGCAGGCGTTAGAGTCGCCCAACGGCCTCCTAGCCGCCGGTGGAGAGCTTACACCAGCCTGGCTGGTTAACGCTTACCGGAAAGGTATCTTTCCTTGGTACAGCGACGATGACCCCATTTTATGGTGGAGTCCTGACCCACGTATGATACTGCTACCGGCCCAGTTTAAACGACGCCGCAGCCTGGCTAAACGGCTGCGACATGGTGGCTTCAGCGTGACGATAGATCAACAGTTCAGCAAGGTAATAGAGGCATGCGCGGCACCGCGAAACGATGAGCCGGGCACCTGGATTAACCCGGATATGCAGCGCGCCTATCAGCGTCTTCACGAACTTGGCATCGCCCACAGTATTGAGGTGCACCGTGGCGGCGAGTTGGTGGGTGGACTGTATGGGCTGGCCATGGGGCCTGTGTTCTTTGGCGAGTCGATGTTTTCACGCCAACCCGATGCTTCTAAAATTGCGCTGGCCCATTTGGCAGGCGCCATGCAACGCCATGGGGGAGAACTCATCGACTGCCAAATGCACACGCCGCATTTGGAAAGCCTGGGTGCGACAACAGTCGCTCGCAGCACGTTCATCAACTATCTTGAACAATGGTTGCCAGAAAAAGCTTTTCACCTAACATCATCTGCTTACCAGACGCCGTCCGTGCCTGCCTCGCCGTGGCTTGCGGCGATATCTTCAGACGCTACAGCACCGTGACCGCGCTGTTATTTTCCAAGGAGGCAAGCCGTGAGTAGTAACGCTCCTCGCCGCCCCGTGCGGGATTTGCGCTTCTTCCTAACCGTCCCGCATGCCTGTAGCTATCTTCCTGGCAAAGAGGCCACAACGCTGTTTTTAGACCCTCAGGAATCACCTGTACCTGGGGTATACGATTCACTCTCTCTACTCGGCTTTCGGCGTAGCGGACGCCACTTATACCGCCCCCACTGCGAGGGTTGCAATGCCTGCCGCTCAGTACGTATTCCAGTAGGCGAATTCAGCGCCAACCGTACCCAGCGAAAAATCTGGAATCGCAATCACGATATTGAGACCCGCGTGAGCGCCGCGCGCTTCGATGCCAACCACTACGCTCTATATGCTGACTACATTCGCCAACGCCATGCAAACGGCGATATGTATCCGCCTAGTCGCGAACAGTACCGTACCTTTCTAACGCTTGAAGAGCCCTATGCGCATCTCATGGAGATGTACCTAGAAGGTGAGCTGGTTGCCGTAGCAGCGTTTGACCAGTTAGAGCACGGCCTGTCAGCTATCTACACGTTTTTTAAAGTCGATGATGCGCTGGACAAGCGCTCACTCGGCACATTCGCCATTTTAAAGCTGATTGCCCTATGTCAGGACAAAAAGTTGCCCCACCTCTATCTTGGCTACTGGATTGAGGAGTGCCGTAAGATGCGTTACAAGCAGTCTTTTTCACCCATTGAGCTGCTTGACGGTCGGCACTGGCGACCTTTAATTCGCTAATCTTGTCAGCTTTTTTGCCTTGACGGCAGGCTTACGGCACAATATAGCGCTGTTTCTTAGGCGTGCAGGTTTGTGCCAACGCTTCATGAAGCAATCATTCGACTATCCACGATGTAAAATAAGTGAGGATCTGCCTATATGGCACGCGAAGATCATATTGAAATGGAAGGCGTTATTGTTGATACCCTTCCCAATACCATGTTCCGGGTTGAGCTAGAAAACGGCCACGTCGTCACTGCTCATATCTCTGGCAAAATGCGTAAAAACTACATTCGCATTCTGACCGGCGATAAGGTGAAAGTAGAGCTGACACCTTACGATCTTTCAAAAGGCCGTATTGTTTACCGCTCGCGCTAAGCCTTGATATCGCCCTCAAGCAATGTTCTGCGCAAGCAAACCCTGCGAGTGCAGAAACGCCTAATGGCTGCTTTTAGTATCGCGTAATTACGGCGCCGCTCCCTGGAAACGACAACGCCCCGTCGAAGACAGGGCGCTGTGCGTTAGCTGGGTAAGGCGGATACTTCAGTTAATGCTTGTTGGTCATCTTAGCGCCCTTTTCAGGGCGCATCTGCCATTTCCGACTCTGTCGATAGATGTAGCTCACCCTCTTCCAGGCTGACATGCACAATCCCGCCATGCTCTGCCAATTCGCCAAACAGAATCATCTCTGCTAGCGGCTTCTTGAGCTTCTCCTGAATCAAGCGAGCCATCGGCCTTGCCCCCATATCCGGGTCGTAGCCCTTCTCCGCCAGCCAATCACGTGCTATGTCGTCAACCTCCAGCTGTACGCGCTTCTCGTCTAGCTGTGCCTGTAGCTCGATCAAGAACTTATCGACCACGTTACGCACCACCGAGGTGGGCAGCGCATGGAACTGGATAATGCCGTCCAAACGGTTGCGGAACTCAGGTGAGAAGGTGCGGCGAATCACTTCCATGGCATCGGTAGAGTGGTCCTGATTCTGGAAGCCGATGGAGCGGCGCGATACCTGCTCAGCCCCTGCGTTAGACGTCATAATCAAAATAACGTGACGGAAGTCCGCTTCGCGGCCGTTGTTATCGGTCAGGCGGCCATGGTCCATGACCTGCAGCAGCAGGTTAAAGACTTCCGGGTGGGCCTTCTCAATTTCATCGAGCAGAAGCACACAGTGCGGCTGTTTGGTGACCGCTTCTGTTAATAGACCGCCTTGGTCGTAACCCACATAGCCAGGAGGCGCACCGATCAAACGCGATACGGTGTGACGCTCCATGTACTCAGACATATCAAAGCGAACGAGCTCAATGCCCATGATATGCGCAAGCTGTTTGGCGACTTCCGTTTTACCCACACCAGTTGGCCCGGCAAACAAGAAGTTACCCACGGGTTTGTCTGGCGACTTCAGCCCCGCACGGGAGAGCTTGATGGCGGCAGACAGAGAATCAATGGCTTCGTCCTGTCCAAACACCAGCATTTTCAGATCGCGGTCTAGTTTCTCAAGCTGCTTGCGATCCGAGCTCGACACGCTCTTCGGCGGAATCCGTGCAATAGAGGCCACTACCGCTTCTACCTGCTCCACATCGATCGTGTTAGTGCGCACTTCCGGTGGCAGCATGCGCTGATGCGCTCCGGCTTCATCAATGACATCAATCGCCTTATCGGGAAGGAAGCGATCATTGATATAGCGATCTGCCAAGCGAGCAGCACTCTCTAGCGCACCATCGGTGTACTTAAGCTCGTGGTGCTCTTCAAAGCGCGAACGCAGCCCTTTGAGGATCTTGATGGTGTCTTCAACAGACGGTGCCAGCACATCGACTTTTTGGAAACGACGCGCCAGGGCACGGTCTTTTTCGAAGATACCGCGAAACTCTTGGAACGTGGTTGAGCCGATGCAGCGCAGCTCGCCTGAGGAGAGCAG
The DNA here is from genome assembly GCF_046536035.1 of Halomonas sp. SIMBA_159. Taxonomy (NCBI): domain Bacteria; kingdom Pseudomonadati; phylum Pseudomonadota; class Gammaproteobacteria; order Oceanospirillales; family Halomonadaceae; genus Halomonas; species Halomonas sp. SIMBA_159. Next base: position 141,879 of record NZ_JAWJBT010000006.1, on the reverse strand, counting down.
CGGTTTCAACAGATTAGACGCATCCATGACGCCACCTGATGCAGCACCTGCACCTATCACGGTGTGGATCTCATCGATAAATAAGACGGCGTTGGGCTGTTTACGCAGCTCACCTAACAGGCTCTTCAAGCGTTTTTCAAAATCACCACGGTACTTGGTACCGGCCAGCAGCGCGCCCATATCCAGCGAGTACACCACCGCGTCGGCGATAACGTCTGGCACGTCTTCTTCGACAATGCGCTTAGCCAAGCCTTCTGCAATGGCGGTTTTACCCACCCCGGCTTCACCTACTAGCAGCGGGTTATTTTTACGGCGACGTGCCAAAATTTGCACTACGCGCTCAAGCTCATGGTCGCGGCCAATCAGGGGGTCGATTTTACCCTGACGCGCCTGCTCGTTGAGGTTGGTGGCGTAGCCGGTCAACGGATGAGCAGCCCCTTCGGCACTGCCCTCTTCAGCGTCGTCGCTCTCTTGAGAAGAGGGAGATGGCGACGGGCCATGACCCGAGACTTTAGAGATGCCGTGGGCGATGTAATTGACCGCATCGACCCGCGCCACGCTCTGCTGTTTAAGGAAGTAAACCGCTTGGCTCTCCTGCTCAGAAAAAATAGCGACCAGCACGTTAGCGCCTGTGACTTCGCTTTTTCCGGAGGATTGAACATGGAATACAGCACGCTGCAGCACGCGCTGGAAGCCCAGCGTTGGCTGCGTTTCACGGTCACCCTGGCCTTCAGGGATCAGCGGCGTGGTCGAGTTAATAAAATCCTGCAGATCGGACCGCAGCTTGTCGAGGTTTGCCCCGCACGCCTTCAGCACATCAACCGCAGAAGCGTTATCCAGCAGCGCTAGCAGCAGGTGCTCTACGGTCATGAATTCGTGGCGCTTTGAGCGAGCCACGGTGAAGGCCGTGTTCAGGGTCAGTTCAAGTTCTTTGCTCAGCATGGCAGTCCCCTTTTCGCTACTACCTAGGGCATATCGCCACCTAGGGCTTGCGTCGGATCAGTTTAATCGACCGGCACTCTCAACATCGGGTACAAATGGCGTGGTTGCAAGCCCCTGTGCTACTTTTTTTCAACGCTGCTCACTGCAATCAGCTCAATCAGCAGCTTCGATATCACACATTAGCGGGTGCTCGCACTCACGGGCATACTCATTCACTTGATAACTTTTGGTCTCAGCGATGTCTCGGGTAAAAATGCCGCAGGTTGCTTTCCCTTGCGTGTGTACGGCTAGCATCACCTGCACGGCTTTTTCGCTATCCATATTAAAAAAGCCTTGCAGCACCTCAACGACAAATTCCATCGGGGTGTAGTCATCATTGTGCAGCACCACCTTATACAGGGGTGGCTGCGCCAACGCTGGCTCAGCTGACTGCACCGCTAGGTCATCGTCATGCTCGGGCATGCCTGGGCGTGTCATGCCTGCCTCTACGGTGGCCGCCAGGTAAGGGCTTTCTGTATTAAGCATAAGCAGCAAGGATCATCTTCTCTCGGCTGACGAGCGGTGGCTTAAACACAAGATCTGTGCGCGAATGCAACTCAATCTTCGTACCAATCAGTTGTACACACACTAATCTGCTGTATAAGACGCGCGCCATCAACAAGGGTTCATGAAAAAAACAAAATTATCACATTAGGCCAAACAAAAAACCCCTGCCCGCAAAGCAGGCAGGGGGTGCAGGCCGCACGTAGAGACTACTAGTAGTGAGTACTCGTAGTGCGTACTAAACGCGGAGCACTTAGTCTTTAGCGACCATGGCCAGCGCGTCATTAAGCGTTTTGCTCGGACGCATGGCTTGGCTGGCCAGCTCGCCGTTCGGGTGGAAGTAACCTTGAATATCTACCGACTGTCCCTGAACGCTGTTAAGTTCGTCCACGATAGCGGCTTCATTGGCTTTTAGCGTTTCAGCTAAACGGGCAAACAGCGTCTTCATTTCGGCGTCTTGGTCCTGAGCCGCTAATGCCTCAGCCCAGTAGAGCGCCAGATAGAAGTGGCTGCCACGGTTATCCAGCTCGCCTACTTTACGCGACGGTGACTTGTTGCTGTCCAAGAATTGACCGTTGGCTTCATCCAGTGCTTTGGCTAGAAGCGTTGCACGGGCGTTGCCAAAGGTGCTGCCCAGATGCTCAAGCGACGCCGCCAGGGCCAGGAACTCACCCAGCGAATCCCAACGCAGGTGGTTCTCTTCCAGGAACTGCTGAACGTGCTTGGGTGCAGAACCGCCAGCGCCGGTTTCAAACAGGCCACCACCGTTCATCAGCGGTACGATGGAGAGCATCTTGGCACTGGTGCCCAGTTCCATGATCGGGAACAGGTCGGTGAGGTAGTCGCGCAGTACGTTACCGGTGACGGAAATGGTGTCTTCACCCTTGCGGATACGCTCCAGAGAGACCTTCATCGCATCAACCGGGGCCAGAATACGGATATCCAGACCAGCGGTGTCGTGATCTTTCAGGTACGTTTCGACCTTTTTGATCAGCTGCGCGTCGTGGGCACGGTTGGCGTCGAGCCAGAACAGCGCCGGGGCACCGCTATCGCGAGCGCGGGTCACGGCCAGCTTCACCCAGTCTTGAATCGGGGCATCTTTGGTCTGGCACATACGCCAGATATCGCCCGCTTCCACTGGGTGGCTAAACAGCGTTTGGCCCGCTTCGTCGGTGACAACCACGGTGCCGTCGGCAGGCATCTGGAAGGTTTTGTCGTGAGAGCCGTACTCTTCGGCTTTCTGCGCCATCAGGCCAACGTTAGGTACGCTGCCCATGGTGGTCGGATCGAACGCGCCGTGCTGCTTGCAGTCTTCAATCACCGCTTGATAGATGGTGGCGTAGCAGCGGTCAGGAATGACGGCTTTGGCATCTTGCAGCTCGTCATTGGCATTCCACATCTTGCCCGAATCACGAATCATCGCTGGCATAGAAGCGTCGATGATCACGTCGCTGGGCACGTGCAGGTTAGTAATACCCTTGTGGGAATTGACCATCGCCATCGCCGGGCGCGATGGGTACAGGGCGTCTACATCTGCCTTGATGGCCTCCTGCTGGTCAGCAGGCAGCTTCTCAATAGCGCTGTAGAGATCGCCGATACCGCTATTGGGGTTGAAGCCAGCGCTCTTCAGGGCGTCGGCGTGCTTCTCCAGCACGTCTTTATAAAACTCTTCCACCACGATGCCGAACATGATCGGGTCGGAGACCTTCATCATGGTGGCTTTCAGGTGCAGTGAGAACAGAACACCGCTCTCTTTGGCATCGCTGATTTGGCTGTCGATAAAGCTGCGCAGACGACGGCTGCTCATGCTGGCGGCATCAATCACTTCGCCTTCCAGCACAGAGAGGTTCTTTTTCAGCACCACGTTGGTGCCATCTTTTTGCTGCAGCTCAATGGTAAGCTGGGTGGCTTTTTCCATGACAGCGGACTGCTCGCTGCCGTAGAAATCACCTTCACTCATGTGGGCAACGTGTGACTTAGAGTCTGCACTCCACGCCCCCATGCGGTGCGGGTATTTACGGGCGTAGTTCTTGACTGACTTCGGCGCACGGCGGTCAGAGTTACCCTCACGCAGCACCGGGTTTACCGCACTGCCTTTGGCTTTGTCGTAACGCGCTTTAATGGACGCTTCTTCGTCGTTTTTCGGCTCTTCCGGGTACTCCGGCAGCGGGTAGCCCTGGCTTTGCAGCTCTTTAATCGTGGCTTTTAACTGCGGGCCAGAGGCACTGATGTTAGGTAGTTTGATGATGTTGGCTTCCGGCGTGGTCGCCAGCTGACCTAGCTCTGCAAGGTCATCGCTTACGCGCTGTTCATCGCTCAACACATCGGGAAACTGGGACAGTACGCGCGCGGCAAGAGAAATATCGCGAGTCTCTACTTCAACACCCGCAGAGTCGGTAAAGGCATCAATAATGGGTAACAAAGAGTAGGTAGCGAGCGCAGGAGCTTCATCGGTGAGCGTATAAATGATCTTCGGTGTTTTAGACATTTTTGCGTTAACCTCTTTTTTTCAGTCGCTGTGATTATAAAAAATCCTGAGCTACGCGGCTCATTCAACGATTAGCCTTGCCGCGAAGCGTGTGGAGCATCCTGTATGCGCTGCCCCTTTGGTCAGTCGGTGGTACGACTGGTCACTCGGTGGTTACTGCGGTAACGATGACGACAGATGAAAACGGTGGTCATTACGCTGCCAGCGGTTCATCTCAAACAGCTGCGCCGGATTATACCAGCGCTGCACTTTAACCGCATGAGCGATTGTCGACAAATCCTCCACCTCTAGTTCTTGAGACAGCTTGTGAGACGATGAGCACCTTATATTTACTGCATAAACCCTACCGTATGCTCTCCCAGTTTACCGATAGCCAGGGCAGAGCCACCTTGGCAGAGGTGATTCGCGCCCCAGGGGTGTACGCCGCTGGCCGTCTTGATTTTGACTCGGAAGGCCTGCTGCTACTCAGTGATGATGGCAGCCTTATTCACCGCATTGCTCACCCCAAACACAAGCAGCCAAAAACCTATTGGGTGCAGCTTGAAGGCCACATTACCGATGAGGCCATCCGCGCGCTCAAAGCAGGCATTACGTTAAAAGATGGCCCGACCCTACCCGCCAAAGCGCGCCGTATAGCGCCGCCTGCTATTGCTGAGCGTGACCCGCCGATCGACCCCAAGCGCCACCCTCTCACCAGCTGGCTAGAACTCACTATTAGCGAAGGCCGCAACCGCCAGGTGCGCCGCATGACCGCCCACGTAGGCTTTCCTACCCTGCGCCTGGTTCGTGCGGCCATTGGCCCCTGGCAGCTTGGCGACCTGGCACCCGGAGAATGGCGTAAAGAAACCCTGCACGCCCCTCGCCCGGACAATGCCAAGCAGCCTCGCGCCGTGCCAAAAAAGGCTAAGCCAAAAAACGCCAAGCCGAAAAGCGCCTCACCAAAAGGCTCAGGTACCAATAAAGCTCGTGCCGCAAAAGCAGCTCCCAAACGAAGCACCAAATCCAGAGGCCCTAAAAAATGAATACGCCTTCTCCTACTGTTCGGCCAACCATTCGCAGCACAGTGGCCTGCGTGATTCAGCAGGGTGAGCATTTTTTAATGGTGGAAGAGGATAAAGGTGGTGCCCACACGCTCTTTAATCAGCCAGCCGGGCATGTGGAACTAGGTGAAGGGCCGGTAGCCGCCATAAAGCGCGAGGTGCAGGAGGAAACGGCATGGCAGGTATCGCTCACCGGCTATTTAGGGCTGTACGTTTTTCACACCCAAGAGGGAGAAACGTTTCACAGTCATGGATTTACCGGCGTCCCTGAACAGCCGCTCACCACGGCGATTGACTCGGCCATTGTGGCTACCCATTGGTTAACACGCGATGAGATCGTCGCCCTCGCGGCCGCGCAGCGGTTAAGAAGCCCGCTGGTGCTGAAACGCATTGACGATGCCCTGAACCACCGTCACTTCCCGCTTTCGGTGATCCAAGAGTGAAGCACTCGAAGCATCGAGCCCCCATCGTGTATAATCGCCGCCCAATTGCACACCACTTCAACTGAGGATGCCAATGACATCCACCGATGGCACAGCCACCCAGGACGCGTCAGACACCCACACCGCTGCCACCGGCAAAGTGATTGTCGGCATGTCCGGCGGCGTCGACTCCTCCGTTTCTGCTCTCCTTCTGCTCCAACAGGGGTACGAGGTCGAGGGCCTGTTTATGAAAAACTGGGATGAGGACGACAACACCGAGTACTGCACGGCGAAGGAGGATCTCGCCGATGCTGAAGCGGTGTGCGCCAAACTGGGCATCAAGCTACACACGGCTAACTTCGCTGCCGAGTATTGGGACAACGTGTTCGAGCACTTCTTGGCGGAGTACAAAGCAGGCCGTACGCCTAACCCTGACATCCTGTGTAACCGGGAGATCAAGTTTAAGGTCTTCTTAGAGTATGCCGAGATGCTCGGTGCCAGCAAAATTGCCACCGGCCACTATGTGCGCCAGGGCATTCGCGATGGCCTACCGCGCCTGCTGAAAGGCTTGGATGGCAATAAGGACCAAAGCTACTTCCTGCACGCGGTGCCAGAAGCGGCGATTGCCCGCACGCTGTTCCCGGTCGGTGAGCTTGAAAAACCCGAAGTACGCGCCCTGGCAGAGCAGCACGACCTCATCACCGCGAAGAAAAAGGACTCCACCGGCATCTGTTTTATCGGTGAGCGTCGTTTCCGCGACTTCTTGCAGCAGTACCTGCCCGCCCAGCCGGGCACCATCGAGACCCCTGAAGGCGATGAAATTGGCCAGCACATGGGCTTGATGTATTACACCCTGGGGCAGCGTCAAGGGTTAGGTATTGGCGGTTTGGCCAACTACTCCGAAGACCCCTGGTACGTGGCGGCAAAAGATCTTGAGCGCAACGTGCTGATCGTGGTGCAAGGCAAGCATCATCCGCTGCTTTACACCAATGCACTCGCCACCGAGGCGATGGACTGGGTCGCCGGAAAGCCGCCGGTTCAGCAAGGCCGCTTTACCGCCAAAACCCGCTACCGCCAAAGCGACTGCCCCTGCGAAATTGTCGCCCAGGCCGATGGCAGCGTTGAGGTAATTTTTGACGACCCGCAGTGGGCGGTCACGCCCGGCCAGTCGCTGGTGCTTTACGATAACGACATCTGCTTAGGCGGCGGCGTTATTCGCGCCACCTGGAATGCCTCGGAGACCGCTGCATGAGCGCAACCCCTATTCACCGCGCGCCCGACACCCACGCCGCCCGCCAAGCCCTCGCCCTGGCGGGGGTCTTTCAAGCAGCAAGCCTCGTCGATGAGCTCGCCCGCACGGGGCAAGTTGATACCCGTGCGTGGGAAACGCTGATTAACGCAACGGTAGACACCAACCCGGAAAGCTTTGAAGCCATCTACGGCGGCCACCCCAACAACCTGCGCCGCGGGCTGGATACGCTGGAAGCACTCGTTGGCCGTAAGCAGGCCAACCCGGTGGTATTGCGCTACGGCTTTTCGCTGCTGCTGCTAATGAATAAGCTGCGCACCGACCGCCAAATGATGGACGTGTTAGGCCAAAAACTGACCCATGTACAAGGTCAAGCAGAACACTTTGGCACTACCCACGAAAACGTCATTGCCAGCCTCGGTGAAACCTACCAAGAAACCATCTCAACATTTAAAACGCGCATTGTGGTGCAGGGCGACCCCTCGCTACTGCAAACCCGCATGATGCCCGAACGGGTACGCGCCTGCTTAATGGCCGGCATTCGCTTTGCGCTGCTGTGGCATCAGCAGGGCGGCCGCCGCTGGAAGCTGGTGTTTCAACGCAAGGCGCTACGCCGAGCGCTGGATAACTTCAGCTAGCCGCCAAGACACCTTACTTTCGACCTCCGACTTTGACCACTCTGGAAACCAAGCCATGCAACTCTCTGCCCTGACCGCCCTTTCTCCCGTTGACGGCCGCTACGGCGCCAAAGCCGCCGCGCTACGTGAACACTTCAGCGAATTCGGCCTGATCCGTGCGCGCGTGATTGTGGAAGTGCGCTGGCTGCAGCGCCTTGCTGAGCACGGCCAGATTGTCGAAGTCCCGCCGCTTTCCGCAGAAGCCACCGCGTTTCTAGAGCAGCTTATTCGTGACTTCTCAGTCGATGACGCGGAACGCATCAAAGAGATTGAGCGCACCACCAACCACGACGTCAAAGCGGTGGAGTACTTCCTAAAAGAGAAGATTGCAGGCCAGGCAGAGCTAAACGCCGTTACCGAATTTATCCACTTCGCCTGCACCAGTGAAGACATCAACAACCTCTCCTACGGCGTGATGCTGGCAGACGGCCTGAAAGCCATGCTGCCGACGATGCACGAAGTCGCTGATGAGATTGCCAAGCTGGCGATTGCCCATGCAGGCCAGCCGATGCTGTCACGCACGCATGGCCAAACGGCTAGCCCCACCACGCTGGGTAAAGAGATGGCTAACGTGGCGTATCGCCTCAAGCGCCAGCTCAAGCAGATCGAAAGCGTGGAGATTCTGGGCAAAATCAACGGTGCGGTAGGCAACTACAACGCTCACCTGACCACCTACCCAGATATCGACTGGGAAGCTAACGCGAGCACCTTCGTGGAAGGCCTGGGCTTAAGCTTTAACCCCTACACCACGCAAATCGAACCCCACGACTACATTGCCGAACTGTTCGATGCGATCTGCCGCTACAACACGATCCTGATCGACTTTGACCGCGACGTATGGGGCTATATCTCCCTGGGCTACTTCAAGCAGCGCACCGTAGAGGGCGAAATTGGCTCTTCCACCATGCCGCACAAGGTTAACCCGATTGACTTTGAAAACTCAGAAGGCAACCTAGGCCTCGCCAACGCGGTGATGAGCCACCTAGCACAGAAGCTGCCGATCTCCCGCTGGCAGCGCGACCTGACCGACTCCACCGTACTGCGTAACCTAGGCGTTGGTTTGGCCTATGGTCTGATTGGCTACCATGCCAGCCTCAAAGGCATCAGCAAATTAGAAGCTAATCCATCGCGCCTTGCAGAAGACCTGGATAACAGCTGGGAAGTGCTGGCCGAGCCGATCCAGACCGTAATGCGTCGCTATGGCATTGAAAAGCCCTACGAGAAGCTCAAAGAACTTACACGCGGCAAACGTATTGACCAAGCGGGCTTTGCCGCCTTTATTGATACCCTTGAGCTGCCCGAGACGGTCAAAAATGAGCTGAAGGCGCTCTCGCCCGCCAGCTATATTGGTAATGCGAAGGCCCAGGCCGAAGCACTCAACCAGCGGCTTGCTGCACTCTAAACGACGCCCTGCGACACTAACGTAGCGCTCACTTGAACTAGGATAACGCCATGAGTCATCACGATAAGCCACTCACCCTGCTGGGCGATTTAACGCCAGCAGACTTCTTGGCCAACTACTGGCAGCAGAAGCCACTGCTGATTCGTGGCGCTATCCCTGATTTCGTCAGCCCCATCGATCCCGACGAGCTGGCAGGTCTTGCCTGTGAGCCCGGCGTCGAAGCTCGGCTAGTGGAAGAGAACGGCCCCGATGGCCCTTGGCAGGTGTCTCACGGGCCGTTTGACAACGCCACCTTCGAGCGCCTGCCCGATGGCCACTGGAGCCTACTGGTTCAAGCGGTGGATCACTATGTGCCCTCTATCGCTGCGCTGATGGAAGAGTTTGATTTCCTGCCCAGCTGGCGGTTAGACGACATCATGGTGAGCTATGCGCCTCCTGGCGGAAGCGTAGGCCCCCATATTGATCAGTACGATGTGTTTCTGCTGCAAGCCAGCGGGCACCGTCGTTGGCAGCTTGGCGGCAAGCAGCCGGATAACGCCGCCATTATTCAGGGCATTGACCTGCGCATTCTGGAGTCTTTCGAGATTGAAGCAGATTCCGACTGGACGCTGGCACCTGGCGACATGCTCTACCTACCCCCCGGCTGGGCACATCACGGCGTCAGCCAAACCGACGACTGCATGACCATTTCGGTGGGTTTCCGTGCGCCCTCTGCAGATGAAGCCATTACGTCCTACGCCGACTACGTCGGTGAACAAATGTCCGACTCCCAGCGTTACAGCGATGCGGGCATGGCACCAGCAGAAGCGCTCGGCGAATTAGACGATGCCGCCGTTGAGCGCATGCGTCAGTTTATGCTGTCAGCGCTGGATAACTCTGCACAAGTGGCTCAGTGGTTTGGTCGCGTGATGACCCAACCCAAATACATGGACCAAGTCGTGCCTCTTGAAGAGCCGATGAGCGAAGCTGACCTTGTTGCTCAACTACAACAAGGTGAGCCGCTGTTCCATATGCCGGGTTCGCGCTTTGCCTGGCGCAGCGATACCACAGGCACCACGCTGTTTGTCGACGGAGACGGCCACGCCTGCTCTGACACCCTAGCAAAACGCGTTGCCGACCCCACACCGATGTACGAAGAAGTGTTGGAGATCGACGGTGCCGCCGCCCTTCTCACGCGGCTGATCAATACCGGTAGCCTCGGCTTTATGGGCGAAGGCGACGAAGACGAGGAGTAAGGCGTGGCTGCAGTAACGACCGTTCAGCGTGGTGATTGGGAGACACTGGGTGAGGCAGCCTCGCTGATTCGCCGAGTGGTTTTTATTGACGAGCAGCGCGTTCCACAAGAGGAAGAGTGGGATGGCCGCGATGCGGATTGCCTGCACTTTCTCGCCACGCTTAATGACGAGCCAGTGGGCACTGCGCGCCTACTGCCCGATGGGCATATTGGTCGCGTCGCGGTGCTAAGCAGCGCACGTGGCACAGGCATTGGCTATCAGTTGATGGAAGCCACCATTGAGGCTGCTCGCGCAGCAGGACACACTCACGCCGCGCTTAGCGCTCAGCTGCATGCCCTCGCCTTCTATGAACGCCTGGGATTTGTCGCCCATGGCGATGTCTTTATGGATGCGGGTATTCCCCATCGAGAGATGGTCCTCGCGCTGTAACCTGCTCAGCCTACCCTACCAAAGCGCCACCTTGTGTGGCGCTTTTTTTATGCCCAATGGCTCGTTATGACGGAAAACGACTACACAAACAGGGCGTTTGGCGTAGTCGCTGTCGTCGGACTACAACGCCGTGTGCCCCCAAGTGACAATTGTTGAATACCTTCCCCTGGTAGATAGTTATTGCACTGCAGCGTTAACGAACGACCTAGTGGTTAGCTCACTACGCTGTATGAAGCAAAGCGCCTAGCCGCGACGTTTTACTAAGAGACGATTGGCGTAGAGACAGCGCCGCGAAATTGAACAATGCTGGAATCTATCTCGCAGGTGCAGCATAAAAACAAGCTAACGTGCGAACGACGATAAAACCCCGGAGGAATCAGCTCATGTCAGGACTGCTCGACGATATCAAAGCCATGGCCCAACTGCGCGAAGCCCACGGCGGCAAATGGGCAGCGATCAAACCGGAATACGCCGCCCGCATGCGTACCCAGAACCGCTTTCATACCGGCCTGGACATCGCTCGTTACACGGCCAAAATCATGCGTGACGATATGGCAGCATATGATGCCGACACCTCTCAATACACGCAGTCTCTGGGGTGCTGGCACGGTTTTATCGGCCAACAAAAGCTGATCTCCATCAAAAAACACTTCGGCACCACCAAACGCCGTTACCTCTACCTTTCCGGCTGGATGGTGGCCGCACTACGCTCTGAGTTTGGCCCGCTGCCTGACCAGTCCATGCACGAAAAAACCTCGGTCGCCAACCTGATCGAAGAGCTCTACACTTTCTTAAAGCAGGCCGATGCGTGGGAACTAAACCACCTGTTCCGCGCCCTGGATGATGCAAAAGAGGCAGGCGATAGCGCTAAAGAAAAAGAAATTATTAGCAAAATCGACAACCACGAAACTCATATTGTCCCCATTATTGCTGACATCGATGCTGGTTTTGGTAACGCTGAAGCGACCTACCTGCTGGCCAAAAAATTCATCCAGGCGGGTGCCTGCTGTATCCAGCTTGAAAACCAAGTATCAGATGAGAAGCAGTGCGGCCACCAGGACGGTAAAGTGACCGTCCCCCATGAGGACTTCCTGGCGAAAATTAATGCTGTGCGTTATGCCTTCCTAGAGCTGGGCATTGAAGATGGCGTGATCGTTGCGCGCACCGACTCTCTGGGTGCTGGCCTGACGCAGAAAATTGCCGTTACCCATGAGCCGGGCGACCTTGGCGACCAGTACAACAGCTTCCTAGATGGTGATGTGATTGAGAACGCTGCCGATATCAATAACGGCGACGTGGTGATCAAGCAAAACGGCAAGCTGGTAAAACCCAAGCGCCTTGCCTCTGGCTTGTACCAGTTCAAAGCAGGCAGCGGTGAAGATCGCGTCATTCTGGACTGTATTACCAGCCTACAAAACGGTGCGGATCTGCTCTGGATCGAAACCGAAAAACCCCACGTTGGCCAAATCGCCAGCATGGTCAACCGTATTCGTGAAGTAGTGCCGGACGCTAAGCTTGTTTACAACAACTCGCCCTCCTTCAACTGGACACTCAACTTCCGCCAGCAGGTATTTGATGCATGGGAGAAAGAAGGTAAAGACGTCTCTGCTTACCAGCGCGATAAGCTGATGAGCGTCGAGTACGACAACACCGAGCTTGGCCAGCTAGCCGACCAGTGGACACGCAACTTCCAGCGTGACAGCGCCCGCGAGGCCGGTATTTTCCACCACCTGATTACGCTGCCTACTTACCATACGGCCGCGCTATCTACCGACAATCTGGCCAAGGGCTACTTTGGCGACGAAGGAATGCTGGCCTACGTGGCAGGTGTCCAGCGTCAAGAGATTCGTCAGGGTATCGCCACGGTGAAACACCAGGACATGGCAGGCTCTAACATCGGCGACGACCATAAAGAGTTCTTCCATGGCGACGCAGCGCTGAAAGCGGGCGGTAAAGACAACACCATGAACCAATTTGGTTAAACAAGCTGACTCGCATTACCCACAGGAGGCTTCGGCCTCCTGTTTTTATGTCTGCCAATCAGAGCAGCCATTGCGGCCGCAAGCGCAGTGCAACTTTTTTGCACACTGCTTTCTTAATGCCTAACTACACTCTACTTTGTGACCTTTTTTCTGGATAGCTGGTCAAAGCAGTACGTTTCCGTTATCTTTTAACGAACGCTGTTCTAAAACTAGATGTAAGCAATGTTTTGCGATCGGTTTACAGCCCTCGATGCTGATACCCACTGGAGGTTTTAATGAAACGTTTACTACCCGTTGCCGCATTAAGCATTCTGACCCTGGCAGGCTGTGCCAACACTGCTCCCTATTCAGGTGACGTGTACCGTGGCAATCAAGCACAAACGGGCCAGAGCGTCAGCTACGGCACCATTGTAGCGGTTCGTCCAGTACAAATTCAGGCTGATAGCCGCACAGGTAACTTATTGGGCGGTGGTGGCGGCGCAATTATCGGTGGCCTGCTCGGCAGCCAGATCGGTGGTGGCTCAGGCCGTCAGTTAGCAACCGTAGCCGGTGCATTAGGCGGTGCCGTGGCAGGTACCGCGACAGAAGATCGTGCTAACCGCGTTAATGCGCTGGAAATGGAAATTCGTCGCGATGACGGCACAGACGTAGTTGTCGTACAAAGCGCCGATCGCCAGTTCCAGGCAGGCCAGCGAGTGCGTCTGATTGGTAGCGGCGCCAACCTGAGCGTTGCGCCTTACTAACATCACACCAGCACCCTTAAGGTGTGAACATATCTAGCTGCAAGAACATCAGGTGCGAGAACATCTGCACCGCTGATGTTCAGTAGCCGCCAGAAACACAACAGCCCGGCCAATTTGGCCGGGCTGTTGTTTATGTGAAGCGACTACGCAGATGCTACAACGTGTTAGTGAGCGACTTTACTGCTTGCCCAGTTGGCGAGTTTCATAATCACCAGCGCAATCACTACCAGCAGAATCGCGACCAGCAGGATATCAACGGGGCGGATCAGCGTTGTCGCACCCAGCACCGCGATAGCAGCAACCCACAGATAGCGGTTGTCACCGTGGCTTTTCAATACGCTAGGCAGCATTTTATCTAGCCCTTGGCTAACGCCGCTTTCCCAACGCTTATTGGCAAAATAAGCAATCAGCACAAAGGCGATAACCCAAATTAGGAAGATGGTCATAACGGTCTCCAGTGAGTGTATTTCAGGTGAAAAAGTGGTCGCTGTAGGGTATCTCTGCGCACCCCCTGGCGCAATAGCGCTAAAGGCGTGGGGGTGGAAAAAGCCCGCTTACCCCCTGACAAGCCGCTCTACACGCGTTACCATATTGGGACATGCACTCACCGAAAGGTTATTCAATGCAAATTGCGCAAAACTCGGTTGTCGCGTTCCACTACACCCTGACCAACGATGCAGGTGAGGTGCTAGACAGTTCCGAAGGCCGCGAGCCGCTGACGTATCTCCACGGCGCTGGCAACATCATTCCGGGCCTGGAAAAAGAACTCGAAGGTCGCGCTGCTGGCGACAAGCTGAACGTTAAAGTTGCCCCGGAAGAGGGTTACGGCGAAGTTCAAGAGCAGCTGATGCAAGAAGTACCGCGTGATGCCTTCCAGGGCGTTGAAAGCATTGAGCCGGGTATGCAGTTCCAAGCGCAAACCCAAGGCGGCCCGCTGATGGTTACCGTCAAGAAAGTTGAAGGCGACACCGTTGTAGTTGATGGCAACCACCCGCTGGCGGGTCAGCACCTCAACTTTGACGTTGAAATTGCGACCGTTCGCGAAGCAAGCCAGGAAGAAGCTGAGCATGGTCACGTGCACGGCGAAGGCGGCGTAGAGCACTAAGCTCTTGCATGCCACAAAGGGCGGCCAATGGGCCGCCCTTTTTATTTTCTAATGGTCGCTATGTGCTTTTGACTCTTCTGGAATCAACACAAGCTGGCCATAGCGCACGCTACGCGACGACGTCACCTCATCAGCAAACTGCTTTAGCGCACTCCCCTGCCCCTTCAATAATGCGACTTCCAAGCAGCTATCGTGATTAATATGCACATGCAGCGTTGAGAGCGTTAAATCGTGATGGTCATGAGAGTGGCGAGTCAGGCGCTTAGAGAGATCGCGTGCCGCGTGGTCATACACATACACCAGCGCTCCCATACACGGCGCATTGGGTGCAACTTCCTCTTTCACCTGCTTTAACCCGTTGCGGGTCAAGTCACGAATGGCCTCTGAGCGATTTTGATAGCCGCGCAGCGCCATCAGCGCATCGACCTCGCTTAACAGCTCCTCATCCAGCGTCACCGTTACCCGCTGCATAACCTCTCCTTAGCTGATCCGTTGTTGTGCATTGCCGCAACTTCCAGTGCTATTAGTATGATGTTATTGTAAAAACATCATACTAATAGCCTGTAAAAGGTGTCCCATGCGTCGCCCTATCATACTGGCTCTCGCAGCCACATGCGTAGCGCTAAGCACGCCAGCGTTGGCAAAAGAGCAGCTAGTGCTCGCCATTGGCGGCGAACCAGAGCAAGGCTTTAACCCGCTGCTAGGTTGGGGCCAATATGGCAACCCGCTGTTTCAGTCTACGCTGCTTACCCGTGGCCAAGACTTAACTCCGCAACCCGGCCTAGCCACAGAATGGTCTCTTTCTGAAGATCGCCTGACCTGGACGCTCACTTTACGTACGGACGTACGCTTTTCTGACAACACTCCGCTTACCGCTGAGGATGTAGCCTTCACCTTTAATGCCGCCGCAGAGGCGGGTGGACGTGCCGATCTCAGCGCACTGGAAAGCGCCCGGGCTGTCGACGGCAACACGGTTGAACTGACGCTTAAAACGCCGCGAATTACCTTTATTGACCAACTCATGACGCTGGGCATTGTGCCTGACGCTGAACGGGATAATGGCTATGGCGACGGGTACGGCAGGCAGCCGCTAGGCTCAGGCCCTTACCAGTTAGTCGAGTGGCAAGAGGGCGAGCAGCTGATTGTTGAGCGCAACCCCTACTTCTATGGCCCCGCGCCGGTCTTTGAGCGCCTCGTGTTTCTCTTTACCGATGAAAGCGCCACGCTAAGCGCCGCCCATGCTGGTGAGGTGGATCTCGCAGCGGTGCCACAAGCATTGGCTAACAACATCCCCAGCCAAATGCAGCGGGTCATTATGAACAGCGTGGACAACCGCGGCATTCTATTTCCTATGCAGCCTGATGAAGGCGAGCAGGCAGCCAACGGCGCCCCTATTGGAAATAACGTCACGGCGGATCTCGCTATCCGCCAAGCGGTGAATCTAGCCTTAAACCGAGAAACGCTGGTGGAAGTCGCGCTCAACGGCTTTGGACGTCCGGCCTTTGGGCCAGCGGACGGCCTTCCGTGGAGCCAAGAAGGCGAAAAATTGGCAGCGCCGAATTTAGCCCGTGCGAATACGCTTCTAGAGGAGGCAGGCTGGGAGCGCCAAGAGGAGAACGGACTGCGCTATAAAGACGGCCAGCCCGCACGCTTTCGTCTCACGTACCCCTCCAGCGACGCCACGCGCCAACAGCTAGCCCAAGTGAGCGCCGAGATGGTGCGGCCGCTCGGCATTGAGATGCAGCCCACCGGCCGCCACTGGGACGACATTCAGCGGGAAGCCCTCCATCAAGATGCCATTGTGTTTGGTTTTGGTAGCCATAGTCCGCAGGAAGTGTTCTACCTCTTTCATAGCGAGCATGCTGGGTTCGGTTTTTACAACAGCGGCTATTACGCCAGCGATACTGTGGATAGCCACCTGGAGGCCGCCCAGGCCGCAGCAACGCCTGAAGAGGCTAACCAACACTGGCAAGCCGCTCAGTGGGATGGCGAAACCGGCTATGGGCTACAGGGCGATACCAGTTGGGCCTGGATGGTCAACCTTGCCCATGTATACGCCAAACACCGCTGCCTTGACCTGGGTGAGCTCGGCGTGGCCCCCCACGGCCATGGCTGGCCAGTAACGGCTAACCTGCTGGAATGGCGCTGGTCGTGCGACTAGCGATCTGGCTTACGGCACGCACACTGCGGCTGGCGTTGGTACTGCTGTGTGTGGCTGCGGTCTCGTTTGGGTTGATGATGCTCTCACCTATCGACCCTGTCGACGCCTATCTCGGCCCACAGATAGCCCAAGTCAGCCCAGAGCAGCGCACCTTAATTGCTGAACAGTGGGGGTTTGATGCACCGGCAGGCGCTCAATTTAGCCATTGGCTGCGCCAGCTACTTACTGGAGAGCTGGGCTGGAGCCATATCTACGACCAGCCCGTCAGCGAGGTGATCCAACAGCGCTTTCAGCGTTCGCTGGGCCTGCTGTTCAGCGCTTGGCTGCTGGCGCTAACACTGGGACTGATGCTGGGCATCGCGGCTGGCAGCAAAGAGGGCTCTTGGTTTGACCGTTTGATTAGCGGCTATGCCTATGTCACCGCCTCGACGCCCACTTTTTGGCTGGCCATGCTGGCCCTACTGCTCTTTTCAGTCACGCTCGGCTGGACACCCACCTGCTGCGCGGGGCCCATGGGCGTTCTCAGAGAAGAGGTGAGCCCACTGACCCGGCTGCACCACTTGATCTTACCGACGGCGACACTGGCACTGCTGGGCACGGCCACAATTACGCTCCACACCCGCGCCAAGATGGTGGCGTTTATGCGCTCGGAAACCGCGCTGCACGCCTTTGCCCAAGGGGCGAGCCGTTTCGATATCGCCTGGCGCCATGGCATTCGCCATGCCAGCCTGCCCGCCATCACTCTGGCGTTTGCCTCTCTCGGCGAACTGTTTGGCGGCTCCATCCTGATTGAGCAAGTCTTTGCCTACCCCGGGCTTGGCCAAGCCACCGTGGCAGCGGGCCTAAGAAGCGATGTGCCGCTGCTGCTGGCGATTGCGCTATTTACCGCGCTGTTTGTTAGCATCGGCAACCTCATCGCCGATGGCCTGTATCAGCTTGCCGACCCGCGAATCGGGCAGGGGCAGCGATGAGCCACCAGCCTCGCTTACTGGCAGCAGGCTACGCAGGGGTGCTTTGCCTGCTGGTAGCACTCCTGCTTAGCAGCCACTTCTGGCTAGGCGATAGCCCTCTCCATATGCAGTTTGAGGCGCGTTTGATGCCTCCTAGCGCCAGCCACTGGATGGGTACTGACGCCCTGGGCCGAGAATTATGGGCACGCACGCTAGCCGGGCTTTCCCTAAGTTTTGGGGTAGGCCTTAGCGCTGCGTTTCTGGGCACGGTGATTGCCGTCAGTCTGGCAAGCCTAGCGATGCTGTCATCAACGTTAGATGCCCTGGTCAGCCTGCTGATTGATACGCTGCTGAGCGTGCCGCATCTGATTTTACTGCTGCTGATTGCCTTTGCCTTGGGCGGAGGGACCCAGGCAGTGATTATCGCGGTGGCGCTGACCCACTGGCCCAGCCTCGCTAGGGTGCTCCGAGCAGAGCTACTCAGCGTACGCCATGCCCCGTACGTAGCGATTTCCAGAGGATTCGGCAAACGCCAAGGATTTATTGTGTGGCATCACCTGCTGCCCCACTTACTGCCCCACTGCTTGGTCGGCGCTCTGCTGCTGTTTCCCCATGCCATTTTGCATGAAGCCGCCCTGACCTTTTTAGGCGTCGGCCTGGACCCAACCCAACCCGCCATCGGCGTCTTACTGGCTGACGCCATGCGCTACCTTACCGGCGGCTACTGGTGGCTAGGAGTGTTTCCGGGGCTGGGTTTACTGCTGATGGTGCTGGCGATTGAACGCTTCGCCTCAATGCTGCGCAAAGCGCTGTAGAGCGCGCGATTTTCACAAGGAGTTTGCCATGCTGACCATTGACCGGCTAACCCTGCAACTCCCCTACTATCCCCGCTGGTGGCGACGGGAGTGGGCAACCTGTATCGAAGCGCTATCGCTGCACATAGCAGCGGGCGAAGTACATGCCGTGGTGGGTGCCTCCGGGGCAGGCAAAAGCTTGCTGGCCTACGCCATCATGGGGCTGCTGCCCTCGGCGGCTAAGCTTGAGGGAGCGCTGCATTTTCAAGCAGCGCCATTAACCCCTGCGCGCCAGCAACAGCTGCGTGGCCGTCAGTTGACGCTGATTCCACAATCATTAAGCGCTCTTGACCCTCTTGCTCGTAGCCAGCGACAGGTGCGTTGGGCCGCCCAGCGGGCCGGGCTTGAACGCCCCGCAGCCCAACAGCGGGCAGATGAGCTGCTAAACCACTACCAGCTTAGCCACGCCGCCGCCCACTACCCACACGAACTCTCCGGTGGCATGGCCCGCCGAGTGCTCATCGCCATGGCCCAGGCGGGCAATGCGCATCTAGTGATTGCCGATGAGCCTAGCGTGGGCCTAGACCCCACGCAGCGCGACCGCGTACTGGCCACGCTAAAAGCCATGACACTTGAGGGCAAAGCAGTCATGCTGATTACCCACGACCTGCGTCATGCTCTGCCCATTGCCGACCGAGTCACCGTGATGTACCAGGGTAGAGGTATAGAGACCGCACCGGCTCAGGCGTTTTGTGGCCAGGGCGAACAGCTGACAGGTGCCTATGCGCGTTCACTGTGGCAGGCACTACCGGATAACGCGTTCAGCACGCAGCCCAGATTCGTGCGCCAGGAGCCAGCATTTGCTTGAAGCCCATCAACTATCGTTTCGCTTTGCGTCAGGCTCGCCCCTGCTAACGAATATTTCCCTACGCCTTGCGCCCGGCGAGTGGTTAGGGCTCAGCGGTAACTCTGGAGCGGGAAAATCAACGCTTGGCAAGCTGTTGGCAGGCCAGCTAACGCCCCACCAGGGCAGCGTGACCATAGACGGCTCTCAGCTGCCTGCACGAGGGGTACGTCCCGTTCAGTGGCTGCCGCAGTCGCCTGAGTTGGCGGTGAACCCGCGCTGGCGGGTAGGAAAGATATTGAGAGAAGCTTGGACACCATCAGATACATTGATGGAAGCTTTTGGGATTGAGCCGCAATGGCTTAAGCGTTTTCCCAGCGCACTCTCCGGCGGCGAGCTACAGCGAGTGTGCGTGCTGCGCGCTCTCGCCCCCGGTGTCCGCTTTGTGGTGGCCGATGAGATTTCTACCATGCTAGACCCCATCACTCAGCTGTCGCTATGGCAAGCGCTCAAAGCCCACGCTGAACGCCACCAGCTTGGTGTCATCGTGATCAGCCACGACACGGCGTTGCTAGAACGCCTTTGCCATCAACAGTGGCATCTGGCTGGTGGCCGCTTACGTGTTAGCAGCACGGCGCTCGAAGCGCCATAGGCCAACACCAATGGCTAACGTTACGCACAGCAGCAGCCACGAGCCGATGGCCACGCCCTGCCACTGGGACCAGCGCCAAAAAGGCTCCAGCCAAAACCCGCCAATGCTGGCACCGAGGTAGTAAAACACCAGATAGAGCGCGGAGGCGCTGCCCCGTGCCCCTTGGGCGTAGCGCCCCACCCAGCTAGAGGCCAATGAGTGCGCCAAAAAGAAGCCGAAGGCGTTAATGGTTAAGCCTAGGATGATGAGCGCCAGCGAGTCCGCCAGAGTCACGGCGGTGCCTAACATCAGAATCACAATGCCCGCACTCATGCAACTGGCGGGGGAAAAGCGCCCCGCCAACTTACCCGACACCGTCGAACCAAAGGTGCCTCCTAGGTAAGTGAGAAAGATAAGGCCTAAACCACTGGCGGCCAGTTGATAGGGCGCCTCCGCCAAACGGAAGGTGATATAGCTGTATTGATTAATAAAAATCAGAAAGTTAATGCCGCCAAGGAAGTAGGCAGCGAGCAGCACAGGGGAACGTAAATGGCCGAGCAGGTCCCCCGCCGCTTGGCGTAATTGAAAGCGCTTAGGCGTAAAGGCTTGGCTATTGGGCAGTAGCCGCCAGAAGATGATACAGCCCACCACGGTCATGGCCCCCACCGCGAGGAACGCAGCGCTAGGCCCGCCTATTGCCGCCGCCCCGCCACCGACAATACGACCGCTAATGCCGCCTAGCGAATTGGCCCCGATATAAAGCCCCACGGCACTCAGCAAGGCGGTTTTATCGAACTCGTCGCCCATCCAGGCAATCGCCACGGCGGGCAGGCCGCCCAGCACAAAACCCTGCAGCAAGCGCAGCAGTAATAGGCTTTCAAAGGTGGGTGCAAAGGCTAACGCAAGCGATAGGCCACCCGCTAAGAGCAGCGTGATGCGCATAATACCTTCGCGGCCAATGGCATCGGAGAGCGGCCCAAACACCAGAAGCGCCAAGGCCAAAGAGAGCGTAGATACCGACATCAGCAGGCTGACGCCTAAGGTGGAAACCCCGTAAGCTTCTTTCAGGCCCGGCAGTAGCGGTTGCGGCACGTAGAGGTTAATAAACACCAAAAACGACCCTAAACATAGGGCCGCCGTCGCGCGCCACCAGGCGCGCGTTTTTGCTTCAATCATGGCCTTTCCAACGTGAACCAACGCTCACGGCGAACACTTACGGCATGAAACGGCTGCTAAGCTGGGCAAGGTTGGTCGGCTCTAGGGTTCGACGCGACTGCCAGTAGTAGCGCTGCCAATAGCTATTATCCAGGCTGGAAATAATCACGCCTTTCGACGTGGACGCATGGAGAAAATAGCCATTGCCGACGTAAATGCCCACGTGGTTGTAGCGTCCGGGTGGGCGGAAGAAGACCAGATCGCCCGCCTGCAGCTCTTGGCGGTCGATCGGGCGTCCCTCATGCACTTGATCTCGAGTAGAACGGGGTAACTCAACGTCAAAGGTATCGCGGAAAACGTTTCTTACCAGGGCAGAGCAGTCGATCCCTCGATCCGTCGTCCCTCCAATCCGATAAGGCGTTCCTGCCCACCGCTGATGCTGCTCTAACAGCGCTTGGCGAACGACTGTTGGCGGGGGCGTCTGCAGGTTACGCAGGTGAGCATTGATAGGATCCACGGGCGACATTTGGGGAGAGGCTCCCTCCATGCCCGGAAGCGACATCGAGAAATAATCGTCGGGGGCTTCCATGCCCTGGCGTGAGGCAGAGCCTGCACAGCCAGCTAAAAAAGCAAAGGCGACACAAACACTTACAACACGGACAGCGGTCACAGCGGGGTGTGGCGACGCAACCATGCGATTAACCTCGTGACAAAATGGAAAGTGAAAAAAACCCAAGCATGAGAAAACTCATTTTTTTCAAACCTTGGACTATAAGCTAGTTATCCTATGCTTGGCGAGTCTAATGTAAGACGCGTTGATCACCCGGCAGCGTATCAATATGCAGCGGCGCAAAATGGCGCGGCTTGTTACCGGGAAAATCCAGGCTTGCCCAGGGGCCTGCCAGCACCGGCGCACCGCATAGCCAGGCCACCAGCGCTTGGCGAAAACCGGCTAAAAAGCTCTCACGTTCGGGGGTTTCGCCCATAAAAAATGAAAAGCCCGCGTACATACCCGCTGCATACTCTTGCCAGCCGGAGTAGTGATCTGCCGCTAGCTGGTAGGCGCGGTCTAAGACCTCAGCAAACGCCGGTTTATCGAGCCAGCCTAACTGCCGTGCCGCAATCGCAAGGTCTACCAGCTGGGCAATATCCCAGGCAGCCATGTCAACGTCGTTACAGCCGTCTTCATTGGTGCTGACTCGGCGCAGACGCAACAGGTGATGGCGCTCATCCTCTGCGCAGTCACCGGATTCCAAAATGGCGATTTCGGCGGTCAAGCGCTCTGGATTTAGCGTGTAGGGCGCGTAGTTAATCTGGTACTCCTGCCGGTCGCCCGATTCCAACATGAAGGTTAAAAACTCCTGCATGTCGTCAGCACTGGTCAGGTGGTAGTGGCTCTCCACCCATTCGCGAATATCAGCGCACTCACGTGGGCTTTCCAACTGCGGCTCGCTCCACACCGCGCTGTTCAGCGGCCCCACTAGCGACATCGCCGTAAAGTGACTTAGCGTCGGCCGCTCACCCGGTTCGCACCAGGCATCGGGTCGCCAATCCAGCCAATGAAACAGGCTGCCAGGGTCTTCCAGGTGCCAAGCAATTTCATTGATGAGCGAGTCATGCTCCGGCTCAGGCAGGCAGCTCTCCCAGGCAAACCAGGCTTCTAGCAGGCGCTTGGGCGTCGCATAAAAACGGCACAGGCAGCTGCGCAGGGCGCTGGCGTGCTCCATAAGCGGCGCTTGCTCAAACAAGCCGCTATCGAGGGCCATATGCAGGTAAAAAGCGAATTTCTCAGCCATATGAATCGTCGCTGCGTGGCGGCTCACCCCTTTCACCGCGTTACGCTGCTTCAACTCATCGGGGGTTGGCTGGCCAAAGCGCGTTTGCGACGGCGGCATGACGCCGTGTACCGCATCGGCTGCTAACTGATTCAAGTGGTGTGCCTGGGCAGGCAGCCAATAGCGCGCCAGCACCTGATGGCCCTCATCGGCGTGCAGGCCCAGTGAATCCTGTAGGTAGACCGCCGCGTCCGCGCGGCGCTCTTCGGCAATGGGGGCGGAAGGATTTAACTGCCGCAGCATCACATCTGGCTCGCGCACCCCAGCCAAGGCCAGCAGCCAGTGGTGTGGGGTATTGCGCCACGCTTTGATACGCGTGCGAGAGGCTTCGCGGGTAGTGTCATCTAATAACGCGCTAAGCGAATGTTTCCACGGGCTATGGGCTGCGTGCATGAGCAGCTTATGACGCGCGCTGGGCGTCATACCGCGGCGGTCCACACCTTCAAACAGGCTTTGCCCGCGCATGTAGGCTTTCAACACCGCATGCCAATCATGGTAACGACGGCCTACCAAGTCGGCGGCATGAGCCGCTAAGTCATCGGCTTCCGCTTGGCTGAGCCAACCACAGCAAGCACCGGCCCACGCCAGCTCCACTAACCGCAGCCAATCCCAAGCGGCCCACTCTAGCGGCTCCCCTTGATTCACAAAGTTGGTTAATACCGGTGCATAAGCAGCATCGTTCACTGCGCCCCGCTG
The DNA here is from genome assembly GCF_046536035.1 of Halomonas sp. SIMBA_159. Lineage (NCBI taxonomy): Bacteria > Pseudomonadati > Pseudomonadota > Gammaproteobacteria > Oceanospirillales > Halomonadaceae > Halomonas > Halomonas sp. SIMBA_159. Next base: position 118,556 of record NZ_JAWJBT010000006.1, on the reverse strand, counting down.
CCACTCCTGACGCTGGGCATGGTCCATGGTCAAAAGCTCTCGGGCTTCAATATCCCAGCGCTGTCGCTCCCCTTGAGCACTTAGCCACAGCATCACCTCGACCAGCTGTTCGCGGTCATACACCTGCCAGATACGCTCTAGCCAATCGATGGCATCTGGCCAATCGGCGGCGCTAGCCGGATAGATCACGACCGGACGAAACAGCGCGCCCAGCCGCCAGGGAGTGGCCTCTGGCGCTTGCGGCCATAGCGAGGCGGGGGCAGGCAGACGGGCAAGCTCAGCATCCAGAGCGTGCCAAGTAATCCCTTCGCCTTCGCTTTCGAGATCAGACAGTGCCTGGCAGGCGTCAATAAAGCGGTCATCGGCACCGGTTTCCCAGCCTTTGGCGCCGAGTGCACGGCGAAGGTCCGACAGCCACGCTCGCTGATCGCTATAGTCTGAGGTTATGCGACGCGTCAGGTGGTGTGCCCATATGGTGGCCTGAGCCTGAGTCAACCAGCCCGCCGCCCCGGCGAGTGCTGCCCACTCCAGTGCGCCTAGCAGGCTATCGGCGCTGCCTGACGGTGCACCCAGTGCAAAAAACAGCTGATCCGCCAACGCGCCACGATCGGCAATACCCAGCTGCAGCAAGCGCTGTTCAGCCGCTACCGCATCCACCGCCAGTGGGTGCGGTGTAAAAGCCCAGTCACACAGCACCAGCTGTTGGGCCCACCAGGTATTTAGTGCGTCGACCAAAAGACACCTCGAAGAAGCAGAAAGCGATCAATGAAAACCATACAAAATAAAGCAGCCTGATAAGGCTGCCAAAAGACGCATAGTGTAACGGAAACTGTTGCCAAGACCGATAGCAGCCGCACAAAACAGCGCTGCCCGGCACAAAGGCCGGGCAGCAAATACCGTTTGGGATAAGTAGCGCTAAGCGCTTTTGACTTTACTGATGACCCACAGCAAGACCACCGCACCAACGGTTGCCGTCACCAACGAGCCAATAAAGCCGCCCGCCTGCAAACCCAGCAAACTAAACAAGAAGCCCCCGACGAGCGCGCCAACGACACCCACGCCGATATTGCCCAATACACCAAAACCACCGCCACGCATGATGTTGCCAGCAATCCAGCCAGCCAAACCACCAATAATTAACCATGCAATAAAGCCCATACAACCTCCTTGGTTTCACTCAGCTTGGGGTTTTACCTTTTACCTATGCTTGTCCTACCATAGCACACGGCGCTACTGTTCTGCCCATTTGTTGCCTCTTCCCATAAGGACTTCGTTATGATTCCCGACTCTCTTAAGCAACTGCTTAGCCATGTAGATGGCCACCAACAGGCCAATTGGGAAGGGCGTGACGTCGCGCTCTTCAATATGGCTTGGGGGGAGCTGGTGATCAGCCTACAGGGCGCTCAAGTGCTGCACTTCCAGCCAGCAGACGACACCGGCTGGCTGTGGGTGACGCCAACGCCGCAGGCGCTGCCGGGCGCGATCCGTGGCGGCATCCCGCTCTGCTGGCCCTGGTTTGCCGACGAGCGCTACGCCGATGAGAGCCCTGAGCGTAACGGCCCCTTCCATGGGCTTGCTCGCCACGCCATGTGGCGTCTGGACGCCGTTGACGACCACGCCGAAGGCATCGAAGTGCACCTCTCGCCGGAAGAGCGCCTACATAGCCAGCTTACCGCCCGCGTGGTCATTCAAGCCAACGCTCAGCGGCTAAACGTTGAGATCATCAGCGAAAACATTGGCGATGCCCCGATCAAAACCAGCGGCGCACTGCATACCTACCTGGCCGTTGATGAGGCGCATCAATGCCGCTTAGAAGGCCTAGCAGGCGCGCGCTATTTGGATAAGCTGCGTGACTTTGCTGAATCTGAACAACAAGGCACGCTGGCGATTCGTGGCCCGGTCGACCGTATTTATCACACCAATGAAGCGGTGCTGCTCAACGATGGCCAGCGCACGCTGCGCATCGGCAAGCAGTCCAGCGACTCCACGGTGGTCTGGCACCCGGATAGCGACCTGCCCAGCGACACGCCCGCCGACGCCGCCAAACACTTTTTATGCGTTGAAGCCGCCAATACTCGCCTTGACCCCGTTTGGTTAGTACCAGGGGCACAGCACCTGCTAGGGACGACAATAAGCCGCGGTTAATGATCGGTTCATTCAGGCTTTGCTATGATCAAGCCATTGATACCCCCCAAGGAGCGACGATGGATCCACAGCAATGGCTGGAAGCAGCCACGCTTGCCTTTAACCTGATCGGCATGGTGGTGTGCTTGGTTGGCTTAACGCTTGCACAAAAAATGCAGCGCCGCTGGCCCGGCTATAGCCTCGCGGTCGTCGGTTTTATCATTGCGACCCTGCCCATGCTCTCCCAGCTTGTCTTGATGTGGCAGCGCTAACGCTCGACCACCTCGCCAAGATGCCCCACCCGATGAAGGAAGCGACAGGATGCGCCAGCCGTTAAGCCGCGAATTGAGCAACATGTTAGAGCGAAGCCGAGACCGGCAGCTGCGGCTGGCGGTCACGGGCCTTTCGCAAGCGGGTAAAACGGCGTTTTTAACCTCGCTGGTGAACCAACTACGCCATGCAGGCGTAGAAGCACAGTTAGACCTGCTACCGGTTGCCCGTGAAGGCCGCCTGCTAGGCGCACAGCGTTTAAATCAGCCGGACTTAGGCGTGCCACGCTTCCCTTATGACCCCGGCATGGCATCGCTGAGAGACGTACCGCCGCGCTGGCCCGAGCCCACCCGCGGCATTAGCGAGCTGCGTTTACAGCTGCGCTACCGCCCTGCCCAGCAGGGCTGGTTCACGCCGGATATCGCTCACCTGACGCTGGATCTGTTCGACTACCCCGGCGAATGGCTGCTGGATTTGCCGCTGCTGCAGCACGACTTCTACAGCTGGAGCCAGAGCCAAGCCCAGCACGAAGGCCCTCATCGCCGGGCACTGTTTAGCGAATGGCTGGCCGAGGCAGAGCAGCTAGACCCCACAGCAGAAGCCGATGAAGCACAGCTTGCCACGCTTGCCGAGGCCTACGCACTAGGCCTACGGCGAGCCAAGCAGGCGGGCTTTTCAGACCTTCAGCCGGGGCGGTTTTTACTGCCCGGCGAGTTGGACGGCGCACCGGTGCTGCAGTTTTTTCCGCTACTGGGGCTAAGTGCGCCTAAAGAGACCCTGGATGCACTGCCTGAAACCAGCCTCTACGCCACCCTGGCGGCGCGTTTTCGCTACTATCAGCAGCAGGTAGTTCGACCCTTCTACCGCGACCACTTCCGCCGCTTTGACCGCCAGATTGTGCTGGTGGACGTGCTGGGCGCGCTCAACGCCGGGCCAGAGCGCTTTGAGGATCTTTCCCGCGCGCTGCAACAGCTGATGAAGAGCTTTGATTACGGCAAGCGCAGCCTGCTGACTCGGCTGTTCGCTCCCAAAATTGACCGTCTCGCCATTGCCGCTACCAAAGCGGACCACGTGACGCCCGACCAGCACACCCACGTGGTGCAGCTGTTAGAAGCGCTGCTGGCGGAGCCATTGAAAGACTTACGCTTTGCCGATATCCCGGTGAAAGCGCTGTCGTTGGCGGCCATTCGCGCCACCGAGGCCCGCGAAGTGCTGCATGATGGCAAGCGAACGCCAGCGCTGAAAGGCACCACGTTAGAAGGCGAAGACGTGCTGGTGTACCCCGGCGATGTGCCCAGCCGCCTGCCCAAAGTCGATTTTTGGCAGCAGCAAGGGTTTGATTTCCCCAGCTTCCGCCCGATGCCCGCCGATAGCGAGGCACTGCCCCACATCCGTATGGACGCCGCGATTGACTGGCTGATTGGAGACAAACTGACATGAGCAACCCTCAGCCCCGCCGCGACTTCCACACCGAAGCGCCGCCCGAACCTACCCAGGAAACCCTGCGCCAGCATGAACGCTTTGCAGCGACTGAATCGCACCAGCCGCTGGCGACCCAAGCCGAACTCAAAGCGCTGCCGGAAGAGACCCTTGGCGCGCCCCGCAAGCGCCGCTGGGGGCTGATGTTCGCCTTGGCAGGCGGTGCCACACTCGGCACGGTAGAGCTTGCAACCGGCATCCCTGACGCGCTGTCCCAGTCCCAGTGGATGGCGATGGCGTGGCAGCTGTTTGGCATGAGCTTGATTGGGCTGGGCGGGGTATCGCTTCTCAAGGAGCTGGGCCGTTTGCGGCGCTTAAAGCGCCACGACCAGCTACGGGCCAACCTAGCCGAGCTTCCCCAGCGCTCCAGCCAGCAGGCCCAGGCGATGGCCGTTCAGTTAAAACAGCAGCTTGCACTGAGCAACGACGACCCGCACTGGCTGGCCTTTCGGCGGGCGTGCCAGCCGCATCATAGCGGTGAAGAGACTCAAACCCTGCTGCGCTACCACCTGCTAGCCCCCCGTGACCGGGAAGCTCAGCGGTTGATTACGCGCATGTCGGGGGAAACCGCCATAATGGTAGCGGTTTCCCCGCTAACCCTGGTGGATATGGCGCTTGTGGCGTGGCGCAGCCTTGCCATGGTGGATAGGCTGAGCCGCCTGTACGGCCTGGAACTTGGCTACGCCAGCCGCCTGCGGCTATTTCGCCACGTGCTGCATAACATGGCGTTTGCAGGCGCCAGCGAACTGGCTACCGATGCCAGCATGGACATGCTCTCGCTGGACTTGGCAGGCCGCCTTTCGGCAAGAGCCGGCCAAGGCTTAGCAACGGGGCTGCTGAGCGCCCGCCTAGGTATGCGCGCGCAGCGGCTGTGCCGCCCGGTGGCGTTTACCCCAGAAGAGCAGCCCAAACTAGCCGACCTTCGCCAAGACCTCTGGCGGCAGATCAAGCGGCTTGATAAAGAGCCCGCCCCCGCTGCACGCAACAGCGATTAATACCCCTCACGCAGTGGCTTAGGCCAGCCGCTGCTCGGTTTCAGCATCGAACAGCACCGCCCGGGACATATCGACCCTCAGTGCCAAGCGCTCGCCTGGCACCACTTGGCACTTTGGCCCGACCCGCGCGGTAATCTCCTGCTCACCCAGCGGCAAACGCAGCAGAATATCAGCTCCGGTCGGCTCCACCACGCTCACCTTGGCTTCCAGCAGCGTGCCTTCGGCCTGCTCGCTCAGCCGCACATCCTCTTCGCTGAAATGTTCAGGCCGCAGGCCGAGAATTACCGGCTTGTCGAGCTGCTCCACTAGCCCTGCCGTATGGCGGGCCGCTGGCCATGGCAGCAGCAGGTCGGCTTCGTCGGGGGTGGCAATGCGCAGTGCATAGCCATCGCCGTCGGCTTCCAGCGTAGCGCGGATGAAGTTCATCGATGGTGAACCCATAAAACCCGCTACGAACATATCCACCGGGTTGTTATAGACCTCATCAGGGCTGCCTAACTGCAGAATATGGCCATCACGCATCACCGCGATGCAGTCTGCCAGGGTCATGGCTTCTACTTGGTCGTGGGTAACGTAGACGATGGTGGTACCTAAACGCTGGTGGAGCTTTTTGATCTCGGTACGCATATCCACGCGCAGCTTGGCGTCCAGGTTCGAGAGCGGCTCGTCGAACAGATAGACTTTAGGCTCCCGTGCCAGGGCGCGCCCCATGGCCACCCGCTGGCGCTGGCCGCCGGAGAGCTGGGCGGGCTTGCGCTCTAACAGGTGGGAGATTTGCAGCAGATCGGCCACCCGCTCCACGGCGGCTTCCCGCTCGGCCTTGGGCACTTTGCGCATCTCTAGGCCGAAGCTGATGTTTTGGCGCACAGTCATACTGGGGTACAGGGCGTAAGACTGGAACACCATGGCAATATCGCGCTCGGCGGGGGTGCGCCAGGTGACGTCTTCGCCGTCGATATAAATATTGCCGCTGGTGACCGGCTCAAGGCCTGCAATGGCGTTCATCAGCGTGGATTTACCACAGCCGGATGGCCCCACCAGAATCAAAAACTCGCCGGAATCGATGGAGATGCTGACATCTTTCAGCACCCGCTCGCTGCCAAACTCTTTGCGTACGTTGTGAATCTCTAACGCTGCCATTATCAAAATCCTATTGTTATTAGCCCTTTACGGAGCCTGCCGTTAGCCCACGCACGAAATATTTACCCGCCAGCACATACACCACCAGGGTGGGCAGTGCGGCAATCATGGCGGCGGCCATATCGACGTTGTATTCGCGCACGCCGGTGGAGGTGTTCACCAAATTATTGAGCGCCACGGTAACCGGCTGGGTGTCGTGTGCCGAGAACGCCACGCCGAATAGGAAGTCGTTCCAGATTTGGGTGAACTGCCAAATCACCGACACCACGATGATAGGGGCGGACACCGGCAGCAGGATGCGCCAGAAAATACGGAAAAACCCGGCACCGTCCAGCTTGGCCGCCGACACCAGCTCGTTGGGAATGCCCACGTAGAAGTTGCGGAAGAACAGCGTGGTAAAGGCGATACCAAACACCACGTGCACCAGGATCAGTCCAGCCCGCGAGCTGGAAAGCCCCAGCCAGCCCAGGGTTTGTGCCATAGGCAGCAGCACCACCTGAAACGGAATAAAGCAGCCAAACAGCATCAGCGCAAACACCAGTTCGGAGCCTTTAAAGCGCCATTTGGTCAGGGCGTAGCCGTTCAGCGCTCCTACGGCGGTGGAGATCAGCACCGCAGGAATGACGATAGCAAAGGAGTTCCAGAAATAACCGCCCACGCCTTCGCAGCGCATGCCGGTGCAGGCTTCGCCCCAGGCTTTTGTCCAAGGTTCGAGCGTCGGGTTTTGCGGTAACGACAGCAACGTACCAGCGCTGATTTCGCTCAGCGGTTTGATGGAAGTCATCAACATGACCACCAGCGGCAGCACGTAGAACAGCGCGGCGATGACCAGCACCGCGTACAGCACGACCCGCCACAACTTGGCCGCAGGCGTTTGGCGACGAATCACATTAGCCATGTTTGCGGCTCCTTAGTTCGGAGTAGAGGTAAGGAATCAGGATGGCCAGCACACCGCCGAGCATCAGCATGGCACTGGCAGAGCCCAGGCCGATTTGCGCGCGGTTAAAGGCGTGGGTGTACATAAAGGTGGCGGGTAAGTCCGTTGCATAACCCGGCCCGCCGCCGGTGAGGGCCACTACCAAGTCAAAACTCTTGATCGCAATGTGGGCGAGAATCATCACCGCGCTGAATACCACCGGGCGCAGGCAGGGCATGACCACCCGCCAGTAGATGCGCGGCAGGCTCGCGCCATCAAGCTGGGCAGCTTTGATAATGCTATCGTCGATACCGCGCAGACCGGCTAGAAAGAGCGCCATTACGAAGCCAGAGGCCTGCCAAACGGCGGCGATCACCAAGGTGTACACCGCCATATCCGGATCAACGATCCAGTCGAACTCAAACGACTCGAAGCCCCAGCTGCGCACCATGGCCTGAATGCCTAGCTGCGGGTTCAGCAGCCACTTCCACACGACCCCCGTGACGATGAACGACAGCGCCATGGGGTAGAGATACACCGTGCGTAGCGCGCCCTCCTGACGAATCTTTTGATCCAGCAGCATCGCCAGCAGCGCACCCAGCACTAAGCAGATCACGATAAACAGCGTGCCAAAGATCATCAGGTTGGTAGAGGCCACCCACCAGCGCTCGTTGGCCATCAGCCGCGCATACTGGCCAAACCCGACAAAATCGTAGCTGGGCAGCATGCGCGAGCTGGTGAGTGATAGAACAAAGGTCCACAGCATAAAGCCGTAAACAAAAAACAGAGACACCGCCACCGAGGGTGCCAGCACTAGCCTTGGCAGCCAGGCCTGCAGCCGACCAGAGGCCGTTGGCCGCAACGCGGTGCGCGTTGGGGTTTCGCTCATGGGGAATTCCTCGCCAGTCAACCGCTAGCGCCGCCGTTGCGGCGGCGCTGGTTACGTACGTTCAGCGCGTGCTTGCGCTATTGCCAACGGTGCCGCGCTTAAAACGAAGCGGCTTCTGCGGCGCTGACCAGTCGCTGGGCAGCCTCTTCGGCGGGCATATCGGCGTCGTTGAAGTAGTTGGTCACGACGTCAAAGATAGCCCCCTGAACGTCGGCACGAACGGCCATACCATGGGCCATGCTGGGCACTAACCCCTCCTCTTCAGCGGTACGTTGGAAATCAGCCATCGACTGCTGGGCGCAGCTGTCGAACTCGCTCATATCCAGGTCAGGACGCGCGGGAATGGAGCCTTTGGCAAGGTTGAAGGCTTCCTGGAAGGTGGGCTCTAACACCAAGCGCGCCAGCGTGTGCTGAGCTTCACGCTCGGCATCATCGGTCACGCGGAACATCGCCAGGCTATCGATGTTGAAGGTAAAGGCGTCTTCGGTGCCCGGAGCGGCGGCGCACAGGTAGTCTTCACCGGCGGTCAGACCCGCGGCGGTGAATTCCCCCTTCGCCCAGTCACCCATCAACTGGAAACCGGCCACGCCTTCAATCACCATTGCGGTGGCAATGTTCCAATCGCGGCCCGGCATGCCTTCATCCATCAGCTCGCGCAGGCGTTTGAAGTCTTCCAGTGCGGCGACCATCTGCTCGCCGCCCAGTGCTTCTGGGTCTAGCTCCACCAGCGCCTGCTGGTAAAACTCGGTGCCTTGGCTGCCTAACACCACGCTTTCAAACACGGTGGCATCCTGCCAGGACTGGCCACCGTGGGCTAGCGGCACAAAACCCGCTTCACGAATGGCTTCCCCGGCGGCAAACAGCTCGTCTAGGGTGGTGGGCATTTCTACGCCAGCGGCTTCCAGCACATCCGGGTTGGCCCATAGCCAGTTAACCCGGTGTACGTTCGCGGGCACGGCTACGTACTGGCCATCGTAACGCATAATATCGGCCACAATTTCTGGTAACAGGTCGTTCCAGCCTTCGGCATCCGCCACTTCATTTAAGTCGCCCAGCAGGCCAAGCTCGCCCCACTCCTGAATCTCCGGGCCTTTAATTTGCGCGGCGGAGGGTGGGTTACCTGACATGGCGCGGGATTTAAGCACCGTCATCGCAGTTTCACCGCCACCACCGGCCACCGCAAAGTCCTGCCAGCCGTAACCTTCGGCTTCGAGTAGCTCTTTGAGGACGTTGGCCGCGCGGGCTTCACCACCGGACGTCCACCAGTGGAGTACTTCTACATCGCTTGCTTGGGTAGTGCCTGCGGCCATGGCGGTGCCTGCCGCTAAGGCCAGTGCGAGGGCGGATTTTTTAAACGTGGGCAACTGCTTAATCAGCATGGGTAGCTCCTGCTATTGTTGTTATCGCGAACACCAGCCCTGAAAGGCTTGGCGGCTGTCGCTGTTGTAATGCCGTGACACACGCGGTGCAAAACGGCTTTTAGCAGAGTACGACAGCGAGTCGCATAACGGGAGTTACCGAGTCCTGCATAGTGTTAGCGATGTATTACAAGTCTGTAACACTTGATTGGCGAGGCAGCGTTAGCGTGGCCAGCAAGCCGCCTGCGGGGTGATTGGTAAGGGTAATATCGCCCCCATGGGCACGAGCGATATGCCGGGCAATGCCTAGCCCCAGGCCGCTTCCACCGGTGTGGCGGCTTCTGGACACCTCCAGGCGTACAAAGGGTGAAAACACGCGGCCAAGCTGATCCTTAGGGATGCCAGGGCCACTGTCGTGAATATGTAGGCGCACCACGCCCGCCTGTTCTTCCAGCGTTACCCTCGCCCGCTGGCCGTAAAACACCGCATTCTCTAATAGGTTCGCCAGGCAGCGCTTCATCGCCAGCGGTTTGACCGTTAGTGGCGCCACCTGCCCTGCCACCTGCACTTCGCCCCCCTGCAAGCGCAGCGCCTCGGCCAGCTCGGTCGTTAGCGCGTTGAGATCCGTTGGCTGAGGCTCTTCATGCAGGTCTAACCCCTTGACCGAGGCGAGCGCGCCTTTGACCAACTCGGATAGCTCATCCAGCGAGGCGCAGAAGCGCTCGCGCTGAAGCGAGTCATCCAGCATTTCGGCCCGTAAGCGCATGCGGGTAATCGGCGTTTTTAAGTCGTGGGAGATTGCAGAGAAGAGCCGCTCGCGCTCCTCCACCTGCTCGCGAATACGCCGCTGCATGCGGTTAAACGCTACGGCGGTGGCCGCTACCTCCTTGGGCCCGCTCTCTTTCAGCGGCGGGCTGTCCAGGTCATCACCTAACTGACGCGCCGCCCGGGAGAGCCTTGCCAGCGGCCGCGTCACGCTGGTAATGCCCAATAGCGACAGCGCCAGCACGGTGAGCAGCACGACGATGCCCGCCAGCAGCCGCTCTTCTGAGAGCCAGCGGTAGCCGCTGAAAATATCCGGCACGCCCAGCAGCGTGGCGACATAGAGCCAGGTATCGGGAGCAAGCTCCAGCTGCACCACCAGAATGGGCGGCGAAAGGGGTTCCATTAACAGGCTGTGCTGGCCCCAGCGGGGCGGCAGGTCGTAAAGCAGCACTTCATTATTGAAGACCCGTAGGGTTTCCGGGCGGGAGAACTCCACCACCACATCATCAATCGAGAGCTGCTGGGTCAGAATGGTGCGCACGTTGCTCACCACCACCTCTTTTTCCGGGCCGCTGCCGATATCCGCCACGGGAATACGCCGCTCGTTCACGCTAACAAAAAAACGCGTGCCGCCCATGCTGCGCAGTTGATCCAGCACGATATGCCGATAGTCCACCGGCAGCGAACGGAAGAATTTCATGGTGGAGGCGATGCTAAACGCCATATTGCTGGAGAGCTCATCGAGCTGTTCGAGCTGGCTGGCGCGCACCTGAGAGGTCCAAATGGTATAGCTCGCCACCTGGGCGGCCAGCACCCCGGCAATCATAATAATGACGAAGCGCCCGCGCAGGCTGCCGGGCAGCCAGTGCGAGTGCCGTTTCAGCCAGCGTCGCCACGACGTCACGACGCCGCATCTACCCTGGCCGTGAGCACGTAGCCCGCCCCGCGTACGGTACGAATCAGCTGTGAATGCTGGGCATCTTCACCTAAGCGCTGACGTAGCCGACACACGTGCACGTCAATCGAGCGGTCCAACGGCGGCGCATCGCGGCCACGGGTCAGGGTGTAGAGATCATCGCGAGTAATCACCTGGGCGGGGCGCTCTAAAAACACTTGGAGCAGCTGAAAATCTGCCCCGGAAAGCGCGGTGCGCTCGCCGGTGTGATCCACTAATTCCCGCGTCATTCGGTCGAGCTGCCACTCACCAAAGCGTACCCAGCGCGCTTCTTGAGGGGCGGCCGCTGCGGCCGCCGGGCGCGTGCGGCGTAGTACCGCTTTAATGCGCGCCAGCAGCTCGCGGGGATTGAAGGGTTTGCCGATATAGTCGTCGGCCCCTAATTCCAGCCCCAAGATACGGTCGGTATCGTCAGCGCTGGCGGTGAGCATAATGATGGGAGTGTCGTTAGTTTTGCGTAGCTCACGGCAGATGGTAAAACCATCATCCCCCGGCATCATCACATCGACGATCAGTAAATCGGGCGTGTGCTCGGCAAGCTGTTGGTAGAGCGCATCCGCCCCCTCTGCGGTCAGCACGTGGTAACCGTGCCGCCCCAGGTAATCCGCCAGCAGCTCGCGAATCTCCGGGTCATCGTCGACCACCATCAAGGTCGCAGGCGTGGTTGTCATCGTGGAAAGCGCCCCTAAGTTATTATCGTTTTAGGGGCTAGATGATGGTGGAGCGCTCCGCCTACCGCAAGCGGCTATCGACTAAGGTGGCAGAGCGAAAATGACAGCGACAAATGCTAAAGCCCAAAGCGCTGCTTCAGGAACGACGCCACCGCTGCTTCGCCGTGGTGGCCGATCCGCTGGGCTTCTGGCACACGGTCAAACAGCGCCGGATGGGCGTTGGCCATCACCTGGGCCTCGCCTGCCAGGGTGAGCATTTCGGTGTCGTTGAGATTATCGCCAAAGGCCAGGCAGTCGGCGGCGGTGAGCCCAAGCGACTCAAGCAACGCAGCGAGCGCCACGCCCTTATTCACCCCGCCCGCCATAATCTCTAGCGAGTCCACCGTGGAGTAGGTAATGTGCAGCCCATCACCATGCGCCGCTTGGGCCTGAGCCTCCAATTCTGCCAGCGCGTCCGGGTCGCCTAAATAGAGCACTTTACCTACGCCGTTGGCGTCCATTTGCTCCGGTGGCACAACCTCATAGCGAAAGCCCGTCGAGGCGTGCAGTGAAAGCAGGTGCGGCGCTTCGGCATCCACATGCCAGCCCGCTTCGCGGTAAAGGGTGAGGCGCACTTGGGGCGGTCGGGGTAAATGAATCAGCGTGTGGGCGTGATCCGGGTTGAGATGCGACGCGCTCACCAAGCCATCGTCCGGATCGTGGGTGTAGGCCCCGTTGGTGCTGATTAGGTGAGCAGGCACGCCCAGCTCGTCGCGGAATACGCGCATATCGTGGTAGTGGCGGCCAGAGGCCAGCGCCAAATGGTGCCCCTGCTGAACCAACTCTTGGAGCACCTCCACGGTGATGTCATGTAACCGATGGTCGCTGCCCAGCAACGTACCGTCCAGGTCGGAAACGATCAGGCGAGGGGTCATAAAAGCACTCCTTGTGCGTTAGCAGGGTTAGCGTGGCAGTTCGCTCAGCTTAACCGATTCAGCCAACCGTAAGTAAGTCATTGACCTGCCGTCGCAGTCGCCACTTCCCCAGGGGCAACGATTGGCGCGGCCAGTGGGAATCCGTATAGTGGCAACCTACTCTCGCCAACTGATTGAACACATGCTTCAAAACAACTCCCTGCTTGCCCAGCTCAAGCAACAGATCCGTGAAACCACCCCGCGCGCTGAAGGGGTGATCAAAGCCACAGAAAAAGGCTTTGGTTTTCTTGAAACTGATAGCGGCGAATCCTATTTCGTGCCGCCCCCCGCCATGAAACAGGTGCTGCACGGCGACCGTGTGGAAGCCGTGATTCACGAGAACGGCGATAAAAAATCGGTTGAGCCTGAAAAGCTTATTGAAGCCGGTTTAGACCGCTTTGTTGCTCGCGTGCAAAAGCGCGAAGGCCGCCTTGCGGTGGTGCCGGACCACCCCTCGATTCGCAACGTTCTAAAAGCACGCATCAAAAACAGTCTGGATGAAGACTCGATTGCCGACGGCGATTGGGTCGTAGCGCGTTTGGTGCGTCACCCGCTAAAAGAGAACGACCGCGGCTTCTTCACTCAGATTGATGAGCTAGTGGCCAAAGCCGATAACCCGGCCGTGCCGTGGCGCGTGACGCTTGCTCGCCACGCGCTGGAGCAAGAGTGCCCGGATGCCGGCACCGACTGGCCGCTGCACGATGAAGGCCTCACCCGCGAAGATCTCACCGAGCAGCCGTACTTCACGATCGACGGCGAAAAAACCCGCGATATGGATGACGCGCTGCACGTAGCAGCACGCCCGGAAGGCGGCTGGCAGCTGAGCGTTGCGATTGCCGACCCCACCGCTTATGTGGAAGAGGGCCACGCTGCTGACCTGGAAGCCCGCGTCCGAGCATTTACCGTGTACCTGCCGGGCCAGAACGTGACCATGCTACCCGAGCAGCTAGCCGATGACCTGTGTTCACTATGGGAAGGCCAAGAGCGCCCTGCCCTGGCCTGCACGCTGAACATTAACGCCGACGGCAGCCTGGGCGACTACCGCTTCTTCGCGGCCAACGTGAAGTCCCACGCTAAGCTGGTTTACGAGCGCGTCTCTGACTGGGTTGACGGCCAAGGCGACTGGGCACCAGCAGATAATATTGCCGAGCAGCTACACGCCCTGCGTGAGCTGACCGAAGCGCGTACCGCGTGGCGTAACGAGCACGCGCTGGTATTTAAAGATCGTCCGGATTACGTGTTTGATCTGGATGAAGCGGGCAACGTGCTGGGGATTCATACCGAAGACCGCCGCATAGCCAACCGCATGATCGAAGAGTCGATGATTGCCGCCAACGCCTGCTGTGCGGATTTCCTGGCCAGCCATATCGGCCACGGCATCTTTAACGTGCACCGCGCTTTCGAGCCGGAAAAAGCCGAAGCGGCACAAGAGTTCCTGGCGACTCAGGAAATCGAAGTGGCCCAGGAAGCACTCACCGAGCTTGCCCACTATAAAGAGCTAAAGCGTGCGCTTGAGAGCCGCGACGACGCTTGGTTGGATGCGCGCCTGCGCCGTTTCCAGGGCTTCACCAGCATGTCGGCCCAGCCTGGCCCGCACTTCGGCCTGGGCCTGCCCGCCTACGCCACCTGGACCTCGCCGATTCGTAAGTATGGCGATATGGTCAACCACCGCTTGATCAAGCGCGTGCTGAAGGGCGAGCAGGCACCGGCTGAAGCCAGCCAGCAACTCACCGAGCAGCTCACCGAGCGCCGCCGCCTGAACCGCATGGCCGAGCGCGACGTGAAAGATTGGCTCTACGTGCGCTACCTGACCCCGGCCGCGCAGAATCAGGATACCTTCGATGCAGAGATCATGGCGATCAACCGTGGCGGCATGCGAGTTCGCCTGATCGAGAACGGCGCGACGGCGTTCGTGCCTGCCCCTTTGATGCACAGTGACCGCGATAAAGTGGTGATTGATGACAAAGAGGGCCGCATTCAGATCGAAGGCGAAGAGCGCTTCAAGCTAGGCGATAGCCTGCGCGTATCACTCACGGAAGCCCGTGAAGAGACGCGCTCGCTGGTAGCCAAGCCCGCCGCTTAGCACTCTCTTCTAAGCTTCACTACACAACAACGGCGCCTTACGGCGCCGTTGTTGTGTCTGTGGCAGTGATAGGTGAGAGCATTTATTCAGCGTGCTGGTGCTGCAAGAAGAAACGCAGCATTTCCTGAGAGGCATTGGGGCCTTTGGGGTCGGTATAGCTGCCCTTAGCGCTGCCCCCTGACCAGGCATGGCCCGCGCCGTGAATGCGCCACTGCTCCATTTGGAGCTTACCCTTCGCGTCATGGTGCGTGGTACGGGTATAGGAGTGGCCATTCGCCACACTTCCCTGCTCCACCTCCGCCCCTGCTTGGCGTGATTGACGGTACTGGGCGGCCACGCGTTGCGCATTGCTAGGGTGCACGGTGGTGTCACGATCTCCATGAAATATAATCACGGGCACATCCGATGCCCAATGAGTGCCTTGTGTTTTCCCACCGCCCAGCGGCCCGGAGCCTCCTTGCATGGCACTTAACGCATCGGGAAGGCTTTGGGCGACGCCGTGGGGTAGCCCGGAGTGCACGCCTACCGCCGCAAACAGGTCTGGGTAGGTCATCGCCAGGGTAGTTGCCATGGCCGCGCCTGCAGAAAGCCCAGCCACATAGACCCGCGTTTCATCTAGCCCGTGGGTATCGATGATCTGGCGGGCCATGGCGGCAATGATGACGGGTTCACCTTTCTCACGCTGCTGGTCTTCGGCCTTAAACCAGTTCCAGCATTTCGAGCTATTCGCGGTCATCGGCTGAGCGGGATAAAGCACACAGCACAGCTGCTCTTCGGCTAACCGGTTCATCTCGGTTCCGGCAGCGAAATCATCAGGGTTCTGCGTGCAGCCATGCAGCATCACTACCAGCGGCAGCGCCTGCCCATGATAGCCGCTAGGAATATATAGTTTGTAATCACGCGACCCCACAGGGTGGGTAAACCGACCGCCAGTAAACGCGCCTGGCTGCGGTTTCTCGCTGGGGCTCGGCGCTTGCTCGGCTTGCGCCATGCCACCACGATACTTCATCCACTTATCGCGCCATGCTGCCGGCATCTGAATATCACCGGGCGAGAATGTTCCCGCTGGCGACTCAGAAGGCTCGGGCTTCGATACGGTGGCTTCTCCATCAATGACCTCACAGGTCCCATCAAAAGTATCGCCTTGCTGATAACTGCTGTGCTGATAACTACCGTGCTGAAAAGAGTTATCCGGTGTTTCTGCGCTTCTAACGTCGGGACTGCCGCCCTGGAGAAGCGCCATGGCCTCTTGTAGTTTTCCCGCGCGGGTGAGCCGCGTTGCTTCTTCCATTCGCTTCGTCATCGTGACATCGATCATTTTCAATATCCTTATTCAATGATGGCGTGGTCAGCGCTTATTGAGTGAGTCGTTCAGTGGATGCGATCCGCCAGAGCGGCTTTCACCGCTTTGCTGGCATGAAGTGCGCCCAAAACCACCACGGACTCGATAGTGGCAAGGGCCAGCTCAGGCGTCACGTCGTCGGCAATGCTGGCCATGCCCAGCACTTGAATTTGCAACGTCTCCCCGGCTGACTGCAGCGCCTCTAGATCTGCACGGCTGTAATGCTCAAGGCCCAATACAAACGCCTTACGGCTCACGGTCTCTTTGACGACCTCAGCATGGGTCGCTAACTGATTACGAATAGCGGTGCGAATTAGATCGGTCCGGTTGGAGTAAAAGCCTTCCTGAACCAGCAGGTCGATCTGCCCCAGGTCAACCACCCCCAGGTTAATGGTGATCTTTTCACTGGAATCACCGCCCTTACGGCGCAGTTCATGCACGCTCATGTGTCCTTCCTCGTTGTGCTCAATCATCAATCGGCGGGTGGATGTTGCTGGATGTGAGGCTTTTGAAACCGTGCCGCCAATGTAAGCACGTTACAAATATCAGCACGTCACCAATCTCTAAACCATCCAATTAGAATCCATATACCATCCATATAGATGTTATATTAGCCTGATTCGGCAAACAGTC
Source organism: Halomonas sp. SIMBA_159 (assembly GCF_046536035.1). NCBI lineage: Bacteria > Pseudomonadati > Pseudomonadota > Gammaproteobacteria > Oceanospirillales > Halomonadaceae > Halomonas > Halomonas sp. SIMBA_159. Next base: position 101,983 of record NZ_JAWJBT010000006.1, on the reverse strand, counting down.
AACTAACACGCACAAGAGAACGTCCATCGGCAACAAAGCCGATAGCTGGCAATGGGGGTGAAAAGTGGAATGGGATGAAATAGAAAGCTGGAAACGGTTCGCAGGAAATAAAAAGTGGCGGCTCAATTGTCGCCGAATTGACTTATTTCTATCCTAAGGTAATTCGATGACACTCATGTGGCTCGGAGGTTACCTTGCACATCGCCGATGTGACTATGTTTCACGCCCCGGCAAGCGGCGGCGTTCGCACCTATTTACAGGCTAAACACCGCGTGCTCTCGCGCACGCCTAACCTTCGCACCAGCCTGCTGGTGCCGGGGCCTGAGCGTGATAGTTTAGGCGACCACCACACGCTACCGGCGCTGCACCTACCCCTTGGGCAGGGCTATCGATTCCCGCTGCGCCGCCGCCCTTGGCGTGATGCTTTGGTAGACCTCTCCCCCACGTTAATCGAAGCAGGCGACCCTTACGTCACCGCTTGGGCCGCGCTGGAGGCTGGCCAGCGCTTGGGCGTGCCGGTGGTGGGTTTCTATCACTCGGATTTACCCCACTTGATGGGTGACCGTTTTGGCCGTCATGTTCGCCAACGGCTGATTCGCTACGTGGTGGACCTGTACCAGCGCTTTGATAGCGTACTGGCTCCCTGCCATGCGATGGCCAACCGACTCACCGAGTGGGGCGTGCCTAACGTGCGCGTGCAGTCGTTGGGGGTTGATTTAGAGCAGTTTCACCCTTCACGGCGCGACCCCGGCTTCCGTGCGGCCATGGGTATTCCTGAAGATAAGAAGCTGCTGATTTTTGTCGGCCGCTTCTCGCGAGAAAAGAATATCGACGTACTGCTAGCCACCATGCGGGCGCTTGGCAGCGACTACCACCTGCTGCTGATGGGGCCGGGCATGCCGACTCAAGTGCCCAGCAATGTCACGGTGGTCAACCGCTGCTGCGGTAGCCATGAAGTGGCCAGGGCGCTTGCCAGTAGCGATGCGCTGCTGCATGCGGGCACCCGCGAAACCTTTGGGCTGGTGGCCCAGGAAGCGATGGCCAGCGGCCTGCCGGTGATTGGCGCGCGGGCAGGCGCGCTGATTGAGAACGTGCCCTTGGGCGCGGGCGTGCTCTGCCAGCCGCTTGACCCTGACGCGATGGCGGACGCCTGCTCCGCGCTGTTTAGCAACGATATTGCCGCCAGCGGACGCTACGCGCGACATTACGTGGAGCGCCAGTTTAGCTGGGATAGCGTCATTGGCTCGCTGCTCACGCACTATGTCGATCTCTGTGGACTCGAACAGCCTGATGCCCTTGCCCTCCGCCGCTAAACCTCAACGGCTGCTGCGCTTTCGTCCGCTACACGGCGTTCTACTGCTGGCTGCCCTGGTAGCGCCGCTGGTGCTCACATCGCTTGCGGGTGGCAGCCAAGCGTTTGAGCATGTGGCGCAGTTTCCCATTGGCCTGCTGGTTCTGATGATCGCCATGGCGGCGCTGTGCTGGAACTTGAACGCCGCCCGGCTGCGCCTGATGCTGAACGGCCGCGCCGGCCAGCTTGGGCAGCGGGGCGCGCTGGGCATCGAGCTGGCGGCGAAGTGCGCGCTCTGCGCGACGCCAGGCGGTAGCGGCGGCCCGGCCACGCTGCTGTTACTACTTGCCCAGCGGGGCTTTTCGCCCTCGAAAGGCACCGCCGTGTTTCTCATCGACCAGGGGTGCGACCTACTGTTCTTTCTGCTAATGCTGAGCGGTTTGGTGGCGATGTCGGTTTTCGGTGATGCCCAGTGGCCACACCAGGGGCTGGTACAGCTCTCGTTACTGGGATTGGCGCTGTTAGCGGTGGGCGTCTCGCTGATGATGGGGTACTTACCGAAGCTGCTGCGTACTCGACGCCAGTGGCTGGCCTGGATTCGCCCTAGCCGCAGGCGCTGGCTGGTCCGGCGGCTGTTACGCTGTCGCCATGCGCTGCGTATGACGCTGGCGCTACCCAAAGCCACGCTGGCAGCGATGCTGGCACTCACAACCCTGCACTGGCTGCTGCGCTACAGCTTGCTTTACCTAGCGGTGATTGGCATCGGTGGACATGCCGACTGGCTCTGGACGTTTTTAACCCAGATGCTGGCCATGGCCGCCAGCCAATTCAGCTTTCTCCCTGGCGGCGCGGGGGCGGCTGAAGTGGGTGTAGGAAGCTTGCTGCTGCCCTTAATGGGCCGGGAGCAGGCCGCGGCTGCCGTGCTGGTCTGGCGGCTGATTAGCTACCACCTGTATCTTGCCGCCGGCGCGCCGCTGCTAATGCTCTACAGCGCGCGTCTGCTGCGTCAGCGCTAGCCTCCTCACCGCTTTACTTAACCTCCTCAAACGCAAAAAGGGCACCCGAAGGTGCCCTTTTCAGCGTCACGAAAAAAGTGCGCGGCTTACCAGCCGGTTACTTCTTTCAGCGCGTCGCCAATTTGCGCCAAAGAACGAACGGTTTTCACACCGGCGTCTTCAAGAGCCGCAAATTTCTCATCGGCAGTACCTTTACCGCCAGAGATGATGGCGCCCGCGTGGCCCATACGCTTGCCAGGAGGTGCAGTCACACCGGCAATGTAGGAAACCACCGGCTTGGAAACGTTGGCTTTGATGTAAGCCGCGGCTTCTTCTTCGGCGGTGCCGCCGATTTCGCCGATCATCACGATCGCTTCGGTTTTCGGGTCCTTCTCGAACATCTCGAGAATGTCGATGAAGTTAGAACCCGGAATCGGGTCGCCGCCGATACCAACACAGGTAGACTGACCGAAACCGTGGTCAGTGGTCTGCTTAACGGCTTCGTAAGTCAGGGTACCAGAGCGGGAAACGATACCTACGCGGCCCGGCTGGTGAATGTGACCCGGCATGATACCGATTTTGCACTCACCGGGAGTGATTACGCCCGGGCAGTTCGGGCCGATCAGGCGTACGCCCAGCTCGTCGCATTTTACTTTCGCTTCGAGCATGTCGAGGGTCGCGATGCCTTCGGTGATGCACACGATCAGCTTGATGCCAGCGTTAGCAGCTTCAAGGATCGAGTCTTTGCAGAACGGTGCCGGTACGTAGATCACGCTGGCTTCTGCACCAGTTTTCTCAACCGCTTCTTTCACGGTGTTGAAAACGGGCAGGCCCAGGTGCGTCTGGCCGCCTTTGCCCGGCGTAACACCACCGACCATTTGCGTGCCATAGGCAATCGCCTGCTCGGAGTGGAACGTGCCCTGGCCACCGGTGAAACCTTGGCAGATGACCTTGGTGTTCTTATCGATCAGGATGCTCATTACTTGCCCTCCGCTGCTTTTACAACCTGCTGAGCCGCGTCGGTCAGACTGGTAGCAGCGATGATGTTCAGACCGCTAGACGCCAGTTTTTCAGCGCCCAATTCAGCGTTGTTACCTTCCAGGCGAACGACAACCGGGACGTTAACGCCCACTTGCTCAACGGCACCGATGATGCCTTCAGCAATCATGTCGCAACGAACGATACCGCCGAAGATGTTCACCAGAACAGCTTTCACGTTGTCGTCAGACAGGATGATCTTGAACGCTTCTGCGACGCGCTCTTTGGTCGCGCCGCCGCCAACGTCCAGGAAGTTAGCGGGTTTGCCGCCACTCAGGTTGACGATGTCCATGGTGCCCATGGCCAGGCCTGCGCCGTTCACCATGCAACCGATGTTACCGTCGAGAGCAACGTAGTTCAGTTCCCACTTCGCCGCGTCGGCTTCACGCTGATCTTCCTGGGAAGGATCGCGCATGGCCTGCAGGTCCGGGTGACGGTACAGGGCGTTGCTATCCAGGCCCAGTTTGGCATCCAAGCAGTGCAGGTTGCCTTCGTCAGTGATGACCAGCGGGTTGATCTCAAGAAGTGCCAGATCTTTGTCGTGGAACAGCTTGGACAGACCCAGGAAAATCTTGGTGAACTGCTTCACCTGATCGCCTTCCAGACCCAGCGCAAAGGCCAGCTCGCGAGCTTGGTAGGGCTGTGCGCCGACCAGCGGATCGATTTCAGCTTTGAGGATCTTTTCCGGCGTCTCTTCGGCGACGGTTTCAATCTCAACACCGCCTTCGGTAGAGGCCATGAAGACCACACGGCGGGTAGTACGGTCAACAACCGCACCCAGGTAGAGCTCGTCTGCGATGTTGGTGCAGGTCTCTACCAGAATTTTAGCAACCGGCTGACCTTTTTCATCAGTCTGGTAAGTCACCAGGTTTTTACCCAGCCACTGCTCGGCGAAGGTTTTAGCTTCTGCCGGGTCTTTAATCAGCTTAACGCCGCCCGCTTTACCGCGGCCACCAGCGTGAACCTGGGCTTTAACCACCCACATGTCACCGCCGATTTTTTTGCACGCTTCTACTGCTTCTTCGGGAGTGTCCACGGCAAAGCCTTTGGACACTGGCAGACCATAATCAGCAAACAGCTGTTTGCCTTGATACTCGTGAAGGTTCATCGATTCATGCCATTGGTTGCATGTGACTCGAACGATGATCAGTTGACTTAACAGCGTATCTGTACCGCCCTGACCATCCCCGTACTTTCAGTTTCCTACAAGCTACCGCGCAGGGCTGAAAGTGTTGCGCCACCTGACGGTGGCGCTTGGTTGTTGCTTAGCGAATTACTTACGCTTCTTACGGTTTGCCATATGAATCGCATGGCCTTCTACCGCAAGTGCCGCTTCGTGCACGGCTTCCGACATGGTCGGGTGCGCGTAGCAGGTCAGCGCGAGGTCTTCAGCGCTAGAGCCGAATTCCATCGCGATCACGCCCTGGGCGATCATTTCACCCGCGTGCTGACCTACGATGTGCATACCGAGGATACGGTCAGTTTCCGCATCGGCAATGATCTTGGCGCTGCCTTCGGTAGCGTTGTTCGCCATGGCACGGCCGCTGGCCGCGAAGGGGAAGCTGCCAGTTTTAACTTCGATGCCCTTCGCTTTGGCATCTTGCTCAGTCATACCGACCCATGCCACTTCAGGGAAGGTGTAAATCACGTTCGGGATGGTGTCGTAGTTCATCTCGGCTTTGTGGCCGGCGATGATGTCCGCCACCATGATGCCTTCTTCAGACGCTTTGTGCGCCAGCATCGGACCGCGTACACAGTCACCGATGGCGTAAACGCCCGGCACGTTGGTGCGGCACTGGTCGTCAACGAAGATGAAACCGCGCTCGTCCAGCTCAACGCTCACACCGTCAGCGATGACGCCTTTGGTGTAGGGGCGACGGCCAACACAAACGATCAGCTTATCGAAGGTCATTTCCTGTTCGCCGTTGGCATCGGTGTACTTGACGACAACTTCTTCGCCTTTTGACTCCGAACCGGTCACACGAGCGCCCAGTTTAATATCCATGCCCTGCTTCTTGAGCAGTTTCTGGGTCTCTTTGGCAATCGCGGTGTCGACCATCGGCAGGAAGGAGTCCATCGCTTCCAGTACGGTCACTTCAGAACCTAAACGGTTCCATACGCTGCCCAGCTCAAGGCCGATAACACCGGCACCGATAACGCCAAGACGCTTCGGCGTTTCCTGGAATTCCAGCGCACCGGTGGAATCAACAATCAGGCCTTCGGTCAGCGGGGTCGGCGGAATTTCAACCGGCACAGAACCCGCCGCGATGACGATATTGTCAGCGTCATACGTGGTGGTATTGCCGTCTAGGCCAGTGACTTCAACCTGCTTGCCAGAGACCACTTTACCGGTGCCTTCAATCGCGGTAACGCCGTTGGCCTTGAACAGGCCAGAGATGCCGCCGGTCAAGTTCTTAACGATCTTGTCCTTGCGAGCCATCATCTTTTTGACGTCCATAGTGACGTCGCCGGCATTGATACCCATATCATCGAAATCGTGCTTGGCTTCGACGAACTTGTGCGAGGCTTCAAGCAACGCTTTGGATGGGATACAGCCAACGTTCAAACACGTACCACCGTGAACGACATTGCCTTCTTTACCAATCCATTTTTCAACACAGGCGGCTTTCAGGCCCAGCTGCGCAGCGCGAATAGCCGCTACGTAGCCACCAGGTCCTGCACCGATAACGATCACATCAAACTTGTCAGCCATGTTGGCTCCTTTAGCTTGGTTGCCTCCCCCCCGTTTTGATCTAAACCAGGCAGGAGGCAAAGTGCGATTGCATAGAACGTTACATTAACAGCGAAGGCGGATCAGCGCGCTTCGTTATACGTCCAGCAGCAAGCGAGCCGGGTCTTCCAGCAGCTCTTTAATAGTCACCAGGAATCTTACCGCATCTTTACCATCAATCATGCGGTGGTCGTAGGAGAGCGCCAAATACATCATCGGGCGAATCTCGACCTTACCATTCACCGCCATGGGGCGATCCTGGATTTTATGCATGCCCAGGATAGCGGTTTGCGGCGGGTTGATAATCGGCGTGGACATCAGGGAGCCGAACGTACCACCGTTGGTGATCGTGAAGGTACCGCCAATCATGTCGTCCATGCCCAGCTTACCGTCACGGCCGCGCTTGCCGAAATCGACAATGGTGCGCTCAACGTCAGCAATTTTCATGCTGTCGGTGTCACGCAGAACCGGTACGACCAAGCCACGGTCGGTGGATACCGCAACACCGATATCTTGGTAACCGTGGTAAACGATATCGGTACCGTCGATAGAGGCATTCACGTCCGGGAAGCGTTTGAGCGCTTCAGAAGCTGCTTTTACAAAGAAGCCCATAAAGCCCAGCTTGATGTCGTGGGTCTTTTGGAAAGTATCTTTGTACTGAGCACGCAGGGCCATGATTTCAGTCATGTCCACTTCATTGTACGTGGTCAGCATGGCAGCGGTTTGCTGTGCCTGAACCAAGCGCTTAGCGATGGTTTGACGCAGACGGGTCATCGGTACGCGCTTCTCTTCACGCTCACCCTGCACCGCAGGCGCCGCAGCGGCTTTGGCCGGTGCAGAAGACTTGGCCGCTTTCTTAGCAGACCCATCTTTCACTGCTTTCTGAACATCTTCTTTCAGAATGCGACCGCCTTTGCCGGTGCCTTCGATCTTGGAAACATCCAGATCGTGCTCGGCCACCATTTTACGTGCCGCAGGCGCGAGGATTTTGTCACCGACTTTCTCATCGGCACCTTCATCGTCGCTGCTGGTATCGGCAGCTGCGGGCGCTGAATCACTGCCGCTTTCGCCACCAGCACCTTCAGCAAAGATCGCCAGAACCGCTTCCGATTCTACTTGGCTGCCTTCTTCGGCTTTAATTTCAGCCAGAGCGCCGTCAGCAGGAGCAACAACTTCCAGCACGACTTTGTCGGTTTCGATGTCGGCCAGCACTTCATCGCGCTTAACCGCTTCGCCTACTTTCTTGTGCCAAGTGGCAACGGTGCCTTCCTGGATAGACTCAGGGAAGCTAGGCGCTTTTACATCATGCTTTTTACCGCCGCCAGCAGGCTTAGACTCTGCTTTTGATTCGGTTTTTTCAGCGCTGCTATCGCTAGAAGAGCTCTCTTTAGAAACGCTATCTTCTTTGCTGCTAGACGCGCTGGCATCGCCAATTTTGCCCAAGATTTGCTCAGACTCAACGGTATCGCCCTCTTCGGCCATCACGTCGGTCAGGGTACCCGCTTCCGGTGCGACGACTTCGAGCACCACTTTGTCGGTTTCGATTTCAACAATCAGCTCGTCACGCTCGACGCTATCGCCCGGCTTTTTATGCCACGCAGCTACAGTGCCTTCGGCAACGGATTCCGGAAAGGTTGGCGCTTTGATATCAATAGCCATGTCGTTTCCCTTATATGTTCTCTAAATCCGGTGGGCGCTTATAGGTTAAAAGCGTCTTCCACCAGCTGGCGCTGCTGTTCAGTGTGGACGGACATGTAGCCCGCTGCCGGAGCAGCCGAGGCGGGACGCCCTGCGAATTTCAACTCACGTCCTAGGCCGTCTTTCAACATATCGGCCACGGCACGCATGTGGTGCTGACTGGAGTACCAGGCGCCCTGGTTCAGAGGCTCTTCCTGACACCACACGATGTCTTCCACATTGGCATACGCCTGGAGCACTTCCAGAAGCTCTTCTTTCGGGAAGGGGTAGAGCTGCTCTAGACGAATAATCGCCGTATCGTCACGCTCGTTCTCAGCGCGCCAGTTAGCCAAGTCGTAGTAGACCTTACCAGCACACATCACCACGCGAGTCACTTTATCGGCAGCGAGATTCGCTTGGTCCGGCAGCACCATATGGAACTTGCCGTGGGCGAGATCTTCCAGGCTCGACACTGCTTCTTTGTGGCGCAGCAGCGATTTCGGCGACATCACCACCAGCGGCTTACGCAGCGGACGGATAACCTGACGACGCAGCAGATGATAAATCTGCGCGGGCGTGGTCGGTACGCACACCTGCATATTGTGCTCGGCGCACAGCTGCAAGAAGCGCTCTAAACGGGCAGAAGAGTGCTCAGGACCCTGGCCTTCATAGCCATGTGGCAGCAGCATGGTTAAACCACACAGACGGCCCCACTTGGTCTCACCCGAGGAGATAAACTGATCCACCACCACCTGGGCGCCGTTGAAGAAGTCACCAAACTGCGCTTCCCAAATAACCAAGTCATTCGGGGCGGTGGTCGAGTAACCATACTCAAACGCCAATACGGCTTCTTCTGATAGGAAGGAGTCGTGAATAGTGAAACGTGGCTGGCCGTCAGACATGTTCTGCAGCGGCACGTAGGTGGAGCCATCTTTTTGGTTGTGCACCACCGCATGGCGGTGAGAGAACGTACCGCGACCCACGTCCTGACCGGTAATCCGGATCGGGTGGCCTTGGTCCAACAGCGTGGCGTAGGCCAGCGTTTCCGCAAAGCCCCAGTTGAGCCCCATACCGCCCGCCTGCATTTTGCGACGGTCTTCATAGATCTTGGCAACCTGGCGCTGAACATCGACACCGTCGGGAATGTCGCACATCTTCGCGGCTAGCTGCTGAAGGCGCTTCATATCGAAGGTGGTGTCGGCGTCGCCGGTCCACTCATGACCAAGGTAAGGTGCCCAATCCACAAACAGCGAAGTGTTGGGTTCTTGTACCAGCGCATTGGCAACGTGATTACCAGCCACTAGGTCATCACGGTAGGTTTCTACCATGGCCTTAGCGTCTTCTTCAGTAATGACGCCCTGCTCCACCAAACGCTGCGCGTACAGGGTGCGTGAAGAAGCGTGGTCTTTAATCTTAGCGTACATCATCGGCTGGGTGCCTGACGGCTCATCAGCCTCGTTGTGGCCACGGCGGCGGTAGCACACCAGGTCAATCACAACGTCTTTCTTAAACTGCTGGCGGTAATCCAGCGCCACTTGGGTCGCGTGGATCACTGCGTCAGGATCATCGCCGTTGACATGGAAAATCGGCGCCTGAACCATTTTAGCAATGTCAGTACAGTATTCCGTGGAGCGTGCATCCAAGGGGTTAGAGGTCGTAAAGCCCACTTGGTTGTTGATGACGATATGCACCGTGCCGCCTGTTTTATAGGCACGGGTTTGAGACATCTGGAATGTCTCCATCACCACGCCCTGGCCGGCGAAGGCGGCATCACCATGGACGTTGATGGGCAGTACTTTGCTGCCTTCATCATCGTTACGGCGGTCTTGGCGAGCGCGTACAGAGCCCTCGACAACCGGCGCTACGATTTCCAGGTGCGACGGGTTAAACGACATCGCCAAGTGAACTTCGCCACCCGGTGACATGACGTTCGAGCTGAAGCCCTGGTGATATTTAACGTCGCCGGAGCCACGCTCAATGACTTTCTTGCCATCGAACTCGTCGATCAGATCCGTGGGGTTTTTACCCAGAATATTGACCAGCAGGTTTAAGCGGCCACGGTGGGCCATGCCGATGACGACTTCTTTAGTGCCGTAACCGCCTGCTCGCTGAATCAGCTCGTCCATCATCGGTACGAACGACTCACCGCCTTCCAGACCGAAACGCTTGGTACCCGGATACTTCGATGCCAGATAGTTTTCCAAACCTTCCGCCGCAGTCAGCCGCTCCAGCACGTGCTTACGCACGTCGTCGCTAAACTTAGGCGCGCTGCGTACCGATTCAAACCGACGCTGTAGCCAGCGTTTCTCTTCGGTATCCACGATATGCATGATCTCGCAACCGATGGAGCGGCAGTAGGTCTGCTCCAGCGCATCAACGATGACACGCAGCGGTGCTTTATCAATACCAAGGAAAAACGAACCGGTCTGGAACTCGGTATCGAGATCAGCTTTAGAGAGCTGATGGAACGATAAATCGAGGTCGGGGACGGGGGTGGGATTACGCAGCCCAAGCGGGTCGATATTGGCCTTTTGATGGCCACGGAAGCGATAAGCGTTGATCAGCTGCAGGACTTTGACCTGCTTTTTGTTCTCACCGCTGTCGGAGGCGGCGACTACCCGGCCCGGGCGGCTTTCACGGCCCAGCTGGTAGAACTGATCACGAATGGGGCTTAGTGGAACATCGTGGGAGGCACTGCCCTCAGAACGTGGCAGCTGATCAAAATAGCTGCGCCATTCTTCTGAGACAGAATCAGGATCGGCGAGGTACTGCTCGTAAAGCGCTTCCACGTAGTGGACATTGCCACCACTAACGTGAGAGGAACGCCACATCAACTCCATTATGCCTTGTTGCATCTCTCGGTCACCCTGCACTGATGGGGTGGTATCGGCATCGCTGCATGCTAGCAACGACATCGCTATTGCCCTGCCGGCGGGGCGGGACGTTTGCCGGCGGCGCCGACCGGAGGCCGGAAGCCCTTATTCATACACGTATTTGCGACGCGTTTCATTACCAGTTCATGCTCAAAAGCCGGTACTTAAAGCACCGGCTTTTAAACTTGGCTGGTCATGGTGCGACGCGTCGCCGCACCATGACTGCCCCTATGATAACAAGCGAAGCGCTACGATTTAAGTAGCTTTATGCTGCAACTTACGTGGTAGACGCTTTTTCTTCATAGGATTAGGCAGTTACGTCGCGTCTGCGAGCAACATTTCACGAATTTTACCAATTGCGCGGGTCGGGTTGAGACCTTTCGGGCACACCGCCACGCAATTCATGATGCCGCGGCAGCGGAAGACAGAGAACGGATCTTCCAAGCTGGTGAGGCGTTCGCGGGTAGCGGTATCGCGGCTATCGGCCAGGAAGCGGTAAGACTGCAGCAGGCCAGCAGGACCAACGAACTTGTCCGGGTTCCACCAGAACGACGGGCACGATGTGGAGCAGCATGCACACAAAATACACTCGTACAGACCATCCAACTTGTCGCGCTCTTCCGGCGACTGCAGACGCTCAATGGCGGGCGCTGGCGTGTCGTTCTGAAGGTACGGCTGAATGCGCTCGTACTGCTTATAGAACAGACCCATGTCAACTACCATATCGCGAATGACCGGGAGACCCGGCAGCGGGCGCAGCGTCAGCTTGTTGCTTTTCACAACGTCTGACAGCGGCGTGATGCATGCCAAGCCATTTTTGCCGTTCATGTTCATGCCATCGGAACCGCACACGCCTTCACGGCAGCTACGGCGATAGGCCAAACCGCTGTCTTGCTCTTTCATCAGGTGCAACACATCTAGCACCATCAGATCGCGGCCTTTGGTATCGACCTGAAACTCCTGCATATAGGGCGCGGAGTCGGTTTCCGGATTATAACGGTATACGGATACCTGAAGATTGGACATGGTGACTCCCTCTCGTCAGTGCGGAGATTAGTAGGTGCGAACCTTAGGCTCGAACGTATCAACGGTTTTTGGCTTGAAGTTAACGTCGCGCTTCTTCAGCTCTTTGGTCGCTGGGAAGAAGAGCGAGTGTTTCAGCCAGTTGACATCATCACGGTCAGGGTAGTCGTAGCGCGAGTGTGCACCACGGCTCTCTTTACGCTCAAGGGCAGCAATCGCCGTTGCTTCTGCCACTTCCATCAGGTTGTCCAGCTCCAGCGCTTCCACACGTGCGGTGTTAAAGGCGTTGGATTTGTCCGGCAGGTGAGCTTTACCAATACGCTCACGCAGGTCCGCCAGCTTTTTGACACCCTCTTGCATGTTTTTCTCTTCACGGAATACACCGAAAGAGTTCTGCATAATGTCTTGCAGCTGTGCTTTTAGCTCAGGAATGCTCTCGCCGCCCTCTTCAGACTCGTTCCAGCGCGTAATACGCTTCATCGCGAATTCGATGTCTGACTCAGAAGCGTCGAGGTACTCGATACCTTCGTTCAGCGCGCCTTCGATGAACATACCCGCCGCACGGCCGAAGACCACCAAGTCCAGCAGTGAGTTACCGCCCAGGCGGTTAGCACCGTGTACCGATACACACGCCGCTTCACCACAGGCAAACAGACCGTTAACGATATGGTCGTTGCCATTCTCGTCTTGGGTAATTGCTTGGCCATGAATGTTGGTCGGAATACCGCCCATCATGTAGTGGCAGGTCGGAACGACCGGAATCGGGTCTTTCGCCGGATCAACGTGGGCGAAGGTTTTGGACAGCTCAACGATACCCGGCAGACGCTTGCCAAGGACTTCTTCGCCCAGGTGGTCAAGCTTCAGGAAGACGTGGTCGCCCTTCTCGCCACAGCCGCGGCCTTCAAGGATTTCCATGACCATGGAGCGCGCAACAACGTCGCGGCCTGCCAGGTCTTTGGCGTTGGGCGCGTAGCGCTCCATGAAACGCTCGCCATCCTTGTTGACCAAGTAACCACCTTCACCACGGCAACCTTCAGTGACCAAGGTGCCCGCACCGTAAATACCGGTCGGGTGGAACTGCCACATTTCCATGTCCTGCATCGGGAAGCCGGCGCGCAGCGCCATACCGATACCGTCGCCGGTATTGATCAGGGCATTTGTGGTAGAGGCGTAAATACGACCCGCACCACCAGTGGCCAGAACCGTGGCTTTCGATTTAACGTGAACCACTTCACCGGTTTCGATGCACATGGCGATACAGCCCACGACATCACCGCTGGCGTTCTTGACCAAATCGACCGCGTACCATTCGTTCAAGAACGTGGTGTTGTTCTTGAGATTGTTCTGGTACAGGGTGTGCAGCAGCGCGTGACCGGTACGGTCAGCGGCCGCACACGTACGTGCTGCCTGACCGCCTTCACCAAAGTTTTTCGACTGACCGCCGAACGGACGCTGATAAATACGGCCGTTATCGAAGCGCGAGAACGGCAGGCCCATGTGCTCAAGTTCAAACACCGCTTTGGGGCCTTCAGAACACATGTACTCAGCGGCATCCTGGTCAGCGATATAGTCGCCGCCTTTGACCGTGTCGTACATGTGCCAGCGCCAGTCGTCGTCTGGATCAGCGGACGCGATTGCGCAGGTAATACCACCCTGAGCAGAAACCGTGTGAGAACGTGTCGGGAACACTTTGGACAGTACGGCTGTCTTTTTACCGGATTTCGCCAGTTCAAGTGCAGCACGCAGGCCAGAGCCACCGCCACCGATGATGATGGCGTCAAATGTCAGGCTACGAAGGTTAGACATGTATCAAGCTCCCCACAGAATTTGAATGCCCCACACCAGGTACACGAAGATGGCCAGAATGATCAGCGTCTGGGCACCCACGCGCAGGCGAGTGGACTTGAGGTAATCGGTGGTGACTGTCCACAAACCGATCCAGGCGTGCGCGGCGATGGAAACAAACGCGAGCAGCGAGAAAATGCGCATCCAAGTCTGCTCAAACAGTCCGCTCCAGGTGTAGTAATCCAGGTTCGGGTTAAACAGCAGGTAGGCAACCACGAAGACCGTATAAAGGGCCAGGATCACTGCAGACACGCGCTGCATCAGCCAGTCGGATAGACCACTGCGGCCAAAACTTGTGATGTTGGTTACCATACCCAAACTCCTGCCAGAATAATCAGAACCGCACTCACTACGACGGTAGCCTGTGCCTTTTTAACGCCACCTTCTAAGGTCACACCAATATTGGCGTCCATCAGCAGGTGCTTAATGCCCGCCACAAAGTGGAATGCCAGGGCAGACAGCAGCCCCCACGCAACAAACTTGGCGAAGAAGTTATTAGCTAAGGCACTGCTGACAGCGTCAAAGCCAGCCGGAGATGACAGGGATTTACCCAACGCCCAAAAAGCGAAGATCAGACCAACGAACAGGATGACACCCGTAATACGGTGTGTAATCGACGTTAGCGCCGGCAGTGGGAAATGTATCGTAGTTAGGTCTAGGTTTACGGGTCGTTTGCTATTCACGGCGTTATACACACTCTCTTGGCCCGCTCTGCGACAGGTCGGGCATAGCCCGAGCGGGCAGTGGTTGCTGGAAGGGGCTCGGCCGTTGCCAAGTCGGGCACGACCACCTACCTGCCGGTCGCGCGCCGTGGATTATAAGAACCTTAGCCCCTGCTGACAAACCGATCTCAGGCTTAACTCGACCATGGTGCAAGAAAAATGCCGCCAACCCGAGTCGATTTTGCGATGCAGCATGGTTATAGTGACAGCAGATTGATGGTTTGATAAGCCTGATAACGTATCGTCAATCCTCTGGCACTTCGCTACTATGAACACCCTATTCATCATATACAAAAATTGTTCAAAACAACAATATCTGTACAAGCATGCATAGCGCTTAGGCTAATTGACAAAATGTCGCACACTTCTATAGTGGGCAAGCCTTTTCGCCGGCGCGGTATGCGAAACAACGACTTTACGTCCCAAACCGAATTCGAAAGGAGGCCTGCATGGCTGACAGGAAAGCGACATTGACGGTAGACGGTCTTGATAAAACGATCGAGCTACCCATGTATTCTGGCACACTTGGCCCCGACGTTATCGACGTGCGCGGCTTAGGTGCTGAAGGCCTGTTTACCTACGACCCCGGCTTTATGGCCACTTCTTCCTGCCAGTCCGCAATCACCTATATTGATGGCGGTAAGGGCGTACTGCTGCACCGCGGCTACCCCATCGACCAACTGGCTAAAGAGTCGAACTTTGTAGAAGTTTGTTACACCCTGCTGTTTGGCGAACTGCCTAACGACGAGCAGTACGCTGATTTCGAATCCCGCATTCGCAATCACACCATGGTGCACGACCAGATCAACAACTTCTTCAAAGGGTTCCGCCGTGATGCGCACCCGATGTCGATTTTGTGTGGCGTGGTCGGCGGCTTAGCAGCCTTCTACCATGACCACATGGATATCACCCAGGAAGAAGATCGGGTGATCAGCGCTATTCGCCTCATTGCTAAAATGCCGACTCTGGCGGCAATGTCGCACAAGTATAACGTTGGTCAGCCCTTCAACTACCCGCGCAACGACCTGAGCTATGCAGAGAACTTCCTCTACATGATGTTCAGCAATCCGTGCGAAGAGTACAAAATCAACCCGGTATACGCGAAAGCTATGGACCGCATCTTTATGCTGCATGCGGACCACGAGCAAAACGCCTCTACCTCGACTGTTCGCCTGGCAGGCTCTACCGGCGCCAACCCGTTTGCCTGCATCAGCGCCGGTATCGCGGCTCTGTGGGGCCCGGCCCACGGCGGTGCGAACGAAGCCGTACTGAATATGCTCGATGAGATTGGTGACGACTCAGAAGAGAACATTCAGCGCTTCGTGGATAAAGCCAAAGACAAGAACGACCCGTTCAAGCTGATGGGCTTTGGTCACCGCGTTTACCGCAACTTCGACCCGCGCGCCAAAGTGATGAAAGAGACCTGCGACGAAGTACTGGCCGAGCTAGGCATGGCCGACGACCCGCAGCTCAAAATCGCCAAGCGCCTGGAACAGATTGCCCTGGAAGATGAGTACTTCATCGAGCGCAAACTGTACCCGAACGTTGATTTCTACTCTGGCATCATCCTGAAAGCCATGGGCATTCCGACCAATATGTTCACCG
Organism: Halomonas sp. SIMBA_159; assembly: GCF_046536035.1. Taxonomy (NCBI): domain Bacteria; kingdom Pseudomonadati; phylum Pseudomonadota; class Gammaproteobacteria; order Oceanospirillales; family Halomonadaceae; genus Halomonas; species Halomonas sp. SIMBA_159. Next base: position 86,183 of record NZ_JAWJBT010000006.1, on the reverse strand, counting down.
TGATCTTTGCGGTATCACGCACCATTGGCTGGATCTCTCACTGGCACGAAATGTTGAGCGAAAGCTACAAAATTGGCCGTCCGCGCCAGCTGTATATTGGTCACGAAAAACGTGACTATCCAACAAAGTAATCGGCTGTTGACGCACCGATCCACTTTGATGGATGCATAGGATGACAAAGGCCACCCAAGGGTGGCCTTTTGTTTGCTCCTAACCCACGACTTACCAACAACAAAGGTGTTTTATGCAATCCATAACCACTGTTGCCTTCATCGGCTTAGGCGTGATGGGCTACCCCATGGCGGGCCACCTCGCCAAGCAAGGCCTGACCACCCGCGTGTATAACCGCACCCAGAGCAAGGCAGAGGCGTGGGCCAAGGCGTTTGGCGGCACAGCCCACCCAACCCCTGCTGAAGCCGCCAAAGGCGCTGATTTAGTGCTGGTATGCGTCGGTAATGACGACGACGTTCGTCAGGTCACCACGGGGAATGATGGCGTACTCACCACCATGGCCAGCGGCAGCTACCTAGTAGACCACACCACTGCGTCGGCCGATTTAGCCCTGGAGCTGGATGCCGCTTGCCGTGAACAGGGCGTAGCGTTTATCGATGCACCCGTTTCAGGCGGCCAGCAAGGCGCTGAGAATGGCGCGCTGACGATTATGTGCGGTGGCGAGCAGGCGCACTTTGACGCGGTCGCCCCCCTTCTTAATCATTACGCCCGCGCTGTTACGCTAATGGGACCCGCCAGCAGCGGCCAGCTCACCAAGATGGTCAATCAAATCTGCATTGCCGGCTTAGTTCAAGGGCTCGCGGAAGGACTGCACTTTGCCGAGCAGGCAGGGCTGGATCAGCATCAAGTGATTGACGTGATCTCCAAAGGGGCGGCGGGCTCTTGGCAGATGGAGAACCGTCACAAAACCATGATCGCTAATGAGTACAACCACGGGTTTGCCGTTGACTGGATGCGCAAAGACCTGGGCATTTGCCTAGAGCAAGCACGCAGGCTGAATGCCACCCTTCCCGTCACCGCGCTGGTCGATCAATTTTATGCCGACGTACAGCGAATGGAAGGCGGCCGGTGGGATACTTCATCGTTATTAAAGCGCCTGCGCAAGCCTGAATAACGCTTGACTTTTTAACACTGCCAGCCTGGACAGGGTTTTCCACACTATCTGTGGATAACCCTGTTCACAACCACTAGAAAACGTCCCAGAATCGCCATGAACAGTGACCCAGCCTTAAATTGATCATTTTTTGATCTAATATAAGCTATTGATTTTAAAGATATTTAGCTAAATCGCTGATTTTTTGCTTCATATTTATGTGGTTGTGCACAACCCCTTTCACAGAGATGCAAAAGTGGACAAGTCAAGCACAATATTGACAAAAAACGCGTGAAATAGACGCAAGTTCTAAACGGCGGGAATGCAAAAAGAGCAAGTGAGAAAACTCATTGCTGTTTGCTAATAAGAATATTTTGAGGAAGCAGATAGAACGAGGTGGCGTCCCATAAGGGGTTCGAACCCTTGTTACCGCCGTGAAAGGGCGGTGTCCTAGACCACTAGACGAATGGGACGTATCTGACCTAAAAAGCCTTCGACAGTACAGTATCAGCATGGCTGATATTGGTGGAGCCTAGCGGGATCGAACCGCTGACCTCAACACTGCCAGTGTTGCGCTCTCCCAGCTGAGCTAAGGCCCCACATGTCTTGAAGACGGAGCGTATATTACTGATTCGCCTGATCTTCGTCAAGCCTATTTGTCGAAGAAAACGCCACGCTCTCACGCTACGATCGCGCGGCGCCCTTCCATCGCCAAGAACGATGATGTGTTACAGATCGCGGTACTCTTTTTCGAAGCGTTTCGCCTGCTTCTTAGAGACACCGCCCAGCACCTCAATCGCGCTACGCAGACGTGCACGGGTCACGTCTGAGCCTAAAATGGCCATGGCGTCCATCACCGACGTGCTTGACGTGCTGCCTGTAATCGCAATAAACACAGGCGCCAGGAACGCCTTCATTTTAAGCTCAAAGTGCTCTGCCAAGGTTTTGACTTCCGCTATCAAGGCTTCTTTATGCCAAGCCGGAACATTTTCAAAACGCCACACCAAGAACTGCAGCAGTTTGACCAGCTCTTCGTTATCCAGCTTCACACTGTCGAAATCATCTTTCGTCAGCGTAGGTAACCCAGAGAAGAAGTGCCCCGCTAATGGCGCTACCTGAGACAGCGTCTCTACCCGAGGGCGTACCTGCGGCAAAATCTGCTTCACGTAGGCATCGTTAAATGCCCACTCACGTAGCGCCTGCAGCAGGGCATCGTCATCCAGGTCCTCGCGGATATAAACGCCGTTTAGCCACGTTAATTTCTCCAGATCGAACACGGGTCCACCCAGAGAAACACGCTGAATATCAAACTCTGCCATCATGTCGGCTAAGCTGAATTTTTCGCGCTCATCAGGCATCGACCAGCCCATGCGCCCCAGGTAGTTAGTCACCGCCTGTGGTAAAAAGCCCATCCGGCGATAATAATTAATCGACGTCGGGTTTTTACGCTTGGAGAGCTTAGACTTATCAGGGTTACGCAGTAGCGGCATGTGGCACAGCTGCGGCATTTCCCAACCAAAATACTCATACAACAACTGGTGTTTAGGCGCGGAATTGATCCACTCCTCGCCACGCAGCACATGGGTGATGCCCATCAGGTGATCATCCACCACGTTAGCGAGGTGATACGTGGGCATACCGTCTGACTTCATGAGGATTTGCGCGTCCACCTGCGCCCAATCCACCTCAATCGTACCGCGCAGCATATCGCTAACCACGCACACGCCTTCGCTGGGCACGTTCATACGAATCACGTACGGCCAGCCTTCTTGCTCACGACGAGCCTGCTCTTCAGCCGCCAGGGCTAGATCTGCTGGCTTTAGTGCCAAGTGTAGGCCCGCTTCTTTACGCGATTCACGCAGCTCATCCAGCTCTTCGCTGGTGCGGTAACACTTAAAAGCGTGCCCCGCGTCGAGCAGCTGTTGGGCATACTGCGCGTAAATGTCGCCTCGCTCGCTTTGCCGGTAAGGGCCGTGAGGACCGCCTACGTCCGGGCCTTCATCCCATTCAAGACCCAACCAGCGCAGGGAGTCGAGAATCATCTGTTCTGATTCGGGGGTAGAGCGCACACGGTCAGTATCTTCAATACGCAGAATGAACTGGCCGCCGTGTTGACGAGCGAAGCAAAGGTTAAACAGCGCGATGTAGGCAGTGCCTACGTGCGGATCTCCGGTAGGAGAAGGCGCGATGCGAGTACGTACGGTCATCAACATGTCCTTTTGGCAGTTAAGCGTGGCGCCATTATACGCACCCTAAGAACAACCAACAGCCTTCGTGAGGGAACGAGTTTGCCTTAAAAGCGTCTGATCGAAAGCTTAAGGATCGTAGATAGGAAGATGCGCGTTAAAGCACAATCGCTTAGTATGGCGTAGTACCTATGATTCGTGTTCATACATGAGAATGGGTTGCACCTTCTTCTGTATGATCAGAGCGCCGCCTTAACGGGTGGAAGTACATTCAACGAGCTGATTTAGCTCATCGATAGGAAAACGAAATGGAATCGCTAGGCTCACGTATCAAGCAACTGCGGCTTAGGGCCAAGCTCAACAAAGCTGCCCTTGCTCGTAAAGTTGGCGTGTCAGATGTCACCATTTCTTACTGGGAGTCCGGGGCGATCAAACAGATCGGCCACGAGCGCTTAGTGGCGCTCGCCGATGCCCTTGATTGTTCGCTGGCAACCCTTTTAGAAGGTGACAGTGCACCTCAGCTGTTAACCCTGAGCCATACAGGTCCCCTCCCCTGGGAACAGGTTCAGGCAACAACGATTACTGTCCCGCATCACCTGCCGCTGAAGATTGACTGGAAAGCGCCCTGCGTGATGGCTACTCCAGGTAAAGACACGGATTTTTCGCCCGTTGCATCCGGTGACTTACTCCTGCTTGGCCCGACGCATGTGTTCCACAAAGCAGGCCATTACCTTATCCAGCGTGATGACCGTTTTGTCATTGAGCACTTTGCAAAAGCGCCCAGCGACACTTCGATTCATGCCGTGCTGTTAGCACACTGGTGTCCTGCCTAAAGCAACTACCTCCCCATCCCCTAGTTGTCCTCAATAACATCCACCTGGTCGCGCGTTCGTCTTGGTTCACTGCCCACCAAGAAACGGCGCGAGTAGGTGGCTACCTGCCCTAACCCGTGGCGGGATTGGCTGACGAGCTCTCCCGCCAGATACTCACCCTGCGTACCGATACGTGCCTGCACGCTTTCGGGCTGCACAGTGGCTTCGCCTAACTGCACAGTGACCACGTAGCCGCCATCCGGCAGGCCGCTGCCTGAGCCAAACGGGCCCGCTTCAAACTGGCCGTTCATCACCCGAGTACGCGCTTGCCAACGTACGCGACTCAGCTCCCGCTCAAGAATCACCTGCACCTGCGCGTTATCGGGCAGATTCGTCTCACCCTCTACCATTAAGCGACGATCAGCGCGGAGCGATGCGGATGTCGAAATAGCCACATTCAGCGGCTCCATCTGCAAAGTGGGTAGCTCTGGTTCAGAAGCACGCTCTTCGGCCACTGAATGCGGCTGGGTCTGTGCAATCTCCTCCTCAGGCCCACTACAGCCGGACAACAGCAGGGTTCCCACTAGCGCCACGCCCACATAACCTAGCGTTTTCCCCATAACGACTCCTCATCTCAATGATCCACGCCTGCCTACCCAGCAATGGCTCTCACCATACCGCTTTTGACCGCAAAATACGCAAAGTGATGCAGGGGTTTGTACGAACGCACATCAACGGTGCGCTCTTATGTACAGTCGGTACTTCAGCGCGACCTATCCCACCAACTAAAACGCCCCACCGTTTAAGGCGGGGCGCTGCTCAACTATCTACAAGGAAAAAATGGACGTTAAGTTAGGTCACTTAACTCAACCTCTAAAGCAGCCGCAATGCGATTCAGCACACCCAGCGAGCCGTTTTTTTTACCCGACTCTATTTCGGAAAGGTAGCCCTGGCTAATGCCTGCTTTTGCCGCCAACTCCCCTGCACGCAGCCCACGGTATTCGCGGTACACCTTCACAGGAGACACACCCTCCAGCAGTGCATCCACGACCGTCTCGGGAAACGACTCTTCACCGCGCGCTACGACAGCGTTGGCTGCGTCGATATCGTCCTGATCTTCCAACCGTGCAAGTAGTGCGTGGTACTCCTGTTCAGGAAGTACCACCAACCTCTCACCGGTGGGCGTTTGAATAATTTGAGGGACGCTCATGCCGCCTCCTGTTCATTAGCTGTTATGGGTGCGCTATTGATACACACCGCCACGGGCACCGATGTTAATGATATCCAGCACATCGCCGCGCTCGTCGATGATCACCTGCCAATCACCTACCCGCAGGCGAATATACTCGCTCCCCTTCAACGCTTTCACGTTATTGCGCTGGCTTTCCGGGTCTTCCGCATAGGCCTTGATTTTGCCTTGTATGCGCCTCGACTCCGGCCGTGGCATTCGCTGCAACACCTTTAACGCGCTTTTACGGTAAGAGATCGTTTTCATCACCATCATTATAGCCAGCAGCGAATAAATATCGACATATTTTAGCTAAAAGCTAACACGCACCTAAGCCCTGAACTGCTCTGCTTGGTGGCTCTCTTGCTGCGGCCTACCCCGTCGACAAACTCATGCAGGTAGCGTTTATAAGCATACCGCTAGGCGCGGCCAGCTCTAAATCTCGTCGCTTCGCCCACTCCTCAGCCATTGCCTTCCTAGAGAATGCTTTCGACTCTAAGTCGTCTGGTTGCCCACGGCGGGCAATGCGAATTTGCACTAGATATGAGAAACTGCCGTCCTTTCTTACGGCGCTTGCGAATCGTTGCCATACTTGCCCCCTCGATGTGCCAAATCCAAAGCGGCTCAAGTACCAAATTGGTGCCAACGAACCACGAAAAACGCCGCTTAATCACTGTAAATATGAACAGTTATGAATGATACCACAAACGCTCAAACCCGCATGAAGTCTGGCACCGCCCGCCCGGCGCTGGATAGAACTTTCTCCGTCGCCCCCATGATGGACTGGACCACCCGAGATTACCGGGCCTTCGCACGCACGCTCACCAAGCGGGCGCTGCTGTATACCGAGATGGTGACCACTGGGGCGGTGCTGCATGGTTCTCCCCGCGAGCGCTTTTTGGGCTATAGCGAAGTGGAGCATCCGATTGCTTTGCAGTTGGGGGGCAGCGATGCGGGTGAGCTGGCGGAATGCGCGGCGATTGCGCAGGCGTGGGGCTATGATGAGGTCAATCTGAACGTTGGCTGTCCTAGCGACCGGGTGCAGAACAATATGATTGGCGCGTGCCTCATGGGCCATCCCGAAAAAGTGGCGGCGGCGGTGAAAACCATGCAGGCGGCGGTGTCGATTCCTGTCACGGTGAAGTGTCGTATTGGTATTGATGACCAGGATGAAGACGCGGATTTAGCGCGGTTTATTGATATTGTGGCCTCAGCAGGCTGTGAAGTGTTTACCGTGCACGCCCGCAAGGCGTGGCTGCAGGGGTTATCGCCGAAAGAGAATCGCGATATCCCACCGCTGAATTACCCCCGCGTGCATCGGCTAAAGCAGAGCCATACTGAGCTGCATATTGGTATCAACGGCGGGATTAAAACCCTGGCGGAGTGCCAAGCGCAGCTTGAACAGGTGGATAGCGTGATGGTGGGTCGTGAAGCGTACCAAAATCCGTGGCTACTGGCGGGTGTGGACGAGCAGCTATTTGGCGAGCCGGGCCCTGCCCGTACACGCTTGGAAGCGGCCACGGCGTTTCGCCCGTACATTCAGCAGCGGCTGGATGAAGGGGCCAAGCTGAACCACATTACGCGGCATTTGCTGGGGCTTTTCCAAGGCTGCCCTGGCGGGCGTCGGTTCCGTCGTCACCTGTCGGAGCACGCACATAAAGAGGGCGCGGGCTTACGCTTGTTTGATGACGCGCTCGGCTTGGTTCGCGAGCCTGAGTTCGAAGTGGAAGCTTTTGAGGAGAATACGACCAACCAGCCCGTGACCTAACGGCCAACGGGCTGACGGTTTAGCTAACGCCCAACGATTTTATCGTTGGGCGTTTTCTTTTGAGGGGCTACTGCGCGCGAACGCCTTGCTCAATACGCTTGCCCACTTCTTGATCAATATTGCGCCAGTACTCAAAGGCGCGTTCCAAGACCGGTTCCGTCACGCCACCAGAAAGGTGCCCCACCACGTTGGAAACCAAACGGTCGCGCTGGGCATCGTCCATCACCTCACGCACCAATGCGTGCGCTTGGCTCCAGTCATCGTCGTCTTTGCGCAGCGTGTACGCGGCGCGCACGAATTGCCCATCCGTCGACCACACCGCATCTTCCGGATAGCGCTGCCCGTCTGCCTTGGGGCCGCCTTTGCTATTGGGCGTGTACACCGGGTCGGTGGCGTGACGAATGCGCATTGCGCCACCCTGGCCATAGCTATGTACGGGGCTCTTGGGCGTATTAACCGGAATATGCTTGTAGTTCACCCCTAACCGCGCACGGTGAGCGTCGGCGTAGGAAATGGAGCGCGCTAACAGCATTTTATCCGGCGAAAGCCCGGTGCCCGGCACCATGTTGTTGGGCTCGAACGCGGCCTGCTCAATTTCGCTATGGAAATCTGTGGGGTTGCGGTCTAGCGTTAGCTTGCCCACTTCGATCAGCGGGTAATCTTTATGCGACCACACTTTGGTAAGGTCAAAGGGGTTAACGCGGTAGGTCTTGGCATCCTCAAACGGCATGATCTGCATGTGCAGCGTCCAAGTGGGGTAATCGCCGCGCTTGATCGATTCAAACAGGTCGCGGCGGTGGTAATCCGCATCGCTACCGGCCATCTGGTCGGCCTGCTCTTGGGTCATGCACTTAATGCCTTGATCGGTTTTAAAGTGATACTTCACCCAAAACCGCTCCCCCTCCTCGTTCACCCACATATAAGTGTGGCTGGAGTAGCCGTTCATATGCCGCCATGTGGCGGGCACACCGCGGTCGCCCATTAGCCACGCCACTTGGTGGGCAGATTCGGGCACCAGCGTCCAGAAATCCCACTGCATGTCATGATCGCGCAGGCCGTTATCCGCACGGCGCTTTTGGGAGTGGATGAAGTGCTGGAACTTCATCGGGTCGCGCACGAAGAACACGGGGGTGTTGTTACCCACCATGTCAAAGTTGCCTTCTTCGGTATAGAACTTAATCGAGAAGCCGCGCGGGTCGCGCCACGTGTCCGGGCTACCGCTCTCCCCCGCCACGGTGGAAAAACGGATCAGTACATCGGTTTTCGTACCCGGCTGCAGAAATTTCGCTTTGGTGTAACGGCTAATATCTTGGCTGACTTCAAAATGACCAAAGGCACCGCTGCCTTTGGCGTGGGGCTGGCGGTCAGGGATCATTTCCCGGTTAAACGCCGCCATTTGTTCCATCAGGTAGTGATCGTGCATGACGATCGGGCCATCCGCGCCTACCGATAGCGAATGTTCGTCGCTCGATATCGGAATACCTGCTTCATTAGTGGTGGGATGCTGGCTACTGCTCATTGCTCTTCCTCCTTGTCACGCTCGACATGGCACGGTCTGCACCACTGGAAAGCACCGTCTTCCTAAGCCGTGTTTAACGTAAGCTAAGGCGGCACCCACACAGGTATAGTCAACAAGGCGGTATCGCGCCATCCGTGGCGCTGATTAGTCAGCTATTAGCCTAATAGACTAACTCTATGAGAACGATCAGTACATCGCATCGGGTGGCGGCACCAAGCTGGATTGGAAGCTTTCAATCGCTGTTTCTGCCTCTTCAATTTCATCAAATCGAGCAATGTGATAAAGCGCTTCACCCTCATTCGCTAGCGGTAAACGGCTCATGCCAATCACAATACCGTCCGCCATTGAGCGTACTTCATCCTCATCGTTGCCAAACGGGTCGGCCACTTTACCCAGCACTTCCCCTTTAGCAACCCGCGCGCCCAAACGCACTTTGGGGCGAAGAATGCCGTCAATCGGCGCACGCGCCCAGCTTGAGCCGTTGGCAAGCTCTGCCGGCGCTGCTGAACGGCGACGCTGCTCCCCCGCTAACATGCCTAAACGCCGCATGACACGTAATACGCCTCGCACGCCGGGGGCAATCGCCCACTCGTCAAAACGCAGCGCCTCACCCGCTTCATAGGTAAGTACCGGAATGCCACGATTCTGGGCATAGTGACGCAGGCTGCCTTCGCGCAGTTCAGCGTTCAAAATGACCGGCGCGCCAAAAGCGTCGGCCATGCGCTCGGTTTCGCTACCCGCACTCAGCTGAGCACGGATTTGCGGCAAGTTGGTGCGGTGAATAGCACCGGTATGAAGATCGATAATATGCGTGGCATGGTCGACAATCTCTTCACGAAACAGTGCCGCAATGCGGCCACCCAGCGAGCCCTTTTCGCTGCCTGGAAAGCAGCGGTTTAAATCACGCCGATCTGGCAGGTAGCGGGTTTGCTGCAAAAAGCCGAATACGTTGACCACCGGCACGGCAATCAGCGTGCCGCGCAGGCTGTTAATCGCTTTGGAGCGCAGCAAACGACGCACAATTTCAACACCGTTGATTTCATCGCCATGGATGCCGCCGCAGACCAGCATCACCGGCCCCTCTTTGCGGCCGTGGACCACCTCGACCGGAATATGCAGCGGCGTATGGGTGTATAGGCGCGCCACCGGCACATCGATTTGCAAACGTTGGCCAGGCATCACGGTGTGCCCAGCTAGGGAGAAAGGTGCTCGCGCCATTGCCATTCCTTAAACGTACGATGAGACAGAACCTGACTGGCCAGAGCGATGTGGCCACAGGGTTTTAACACAGCGTTCTAGTACAGGATTTTAAAACACTGTTTTCAAATAAATCTTATACGCTTTTTAGCATCAAGTAACGAGCTTGATAACCTAGATTATCAACTTAAGCGTCTATCCATACAGTTTTGAATGTAAAAAACGCGGCGCTTCAGATAAAATAGCGTTATCACGTGTCGATATTGAGGTAACGGTTTCATGGCAAGAAAAACCAAAGCGGAGGCTGCTGCAACTCGCGAAGCGCTGTTGGATGCTGCTGAAGAGGTGTTTTTCGCTAAAGGCGTTGCACGCACATCGCTGGAGCAAATTGCCCGCCATGCTGGCCTTACCCGTGGCGCTGTCTACTGGCACTTTAAAAACAAAGGCGACCTGTTTAAAGCACTGGTGCAACGGGTGCGCATGCCGTTCCAGTCGCTGATGGAAGAGGTCAATAACGCTGACCCCACGGTGTCTCCGTTGGAAGCAATTCGGCTGGCATGCCTGGCGGGCTTGAACCGTCTAGAACAGCCTTCCCATCAGCGCATTTTATCTATCTTGCTGCACCGCTGTGAGTTTTTCAGCGACATTAATCCCATTGAGATGCAGGATGAGATTGCTCAAGAGTGTTTCGATGAGATGCTGGCGGTTTTTCAAATTGCGCAGCAGCAGCAGCTATTACGTGAAGACATCTCGCCAGAAGTGGCCACACGGTTAATTCAGTCTACGTTGGGTGGTCTGTTCCACGATTGGCTACGTAACCCTGAAGCATTTTCCCTGCGTACACGGGGCGGTGAATTGATTGATGCTGTCATCAGCATGCTTCACCGCTAGCGTTAGGAACACTTTCTTACTGCACCGCAGCATAGCGCCTATACTGAGCCTACCTTTTGAAAGGAGCCGTGTATGGATGCTTTAGAGTTTGTCCGCGTACGTGAACTGGATATCGCTGTACGCATCTGGAACCCCGACGCGCCACGCACATTAATCGCGTGGCACGGGCTGGCCCGTCACGGTGGCGATTTTGCTGCGCTGGCGCATACGTTGGGCAGTGAATGGCGGGTTATCGCCCCCGACACTCCAGGTCGCGGGCTTTCCAGCTGGTCTCTTTTCCCCGCTCACGATTATCTTTACAGCCACTACCTCACCGTCGCTATTGCACTGCTAGATCATTACCAGCTCGAACAGGTGGATTGGCTCGGAACGTCGATGGGCGGTTTGTTGGGCATGCTGATCGCCGCAGATAAACAGCACCACTCCCGCATCTCCCGGCTGATTCTTAACGATGTTGGGCCAGAGCTAAACAAAGAGGGCCTGATTGCGCTCTCGAGCTATTTCGGCGTTACCCACCGCTTTAATAACTTTGCTGACTTAAAATCAGAGCTAACCAAACACTACGCCAGCTTCGGCATTACCCGTGATGAGGAGTGGCGCGAGCTTGCCCTCAGCAGTGCACGCCGCCTGCCCGATGGCAGCTGGACCTACCACTTTGACCCACGTATCGGTGAGCAGTTTATCCACGATACGCCACGGGATATGTGGGCTGATTGGGCGAATATTCGCTGCCCCTTGATGGTGATTCGTGGGGAAACCTCTACTCTACTCGATGCCGAAACGCTCCCCAAAATGGCCCAAGCTCAGCCTGCTCTGCAAACCTTTACCGCAGAGGGCTGTGGCCATGCGCCGATGCTCAATAGCGATGCCCAGGTAGCGCCTATTCAGCGCTTCTTAGACACACCGCTGGACACTTTCCGTGCGACCAAAGAAGCGACCACCGCCTCGCCTACTTTTTTGCACTGGTTAGCGAAGCAGTGGCGGCGCTGGTTTCATTAATATAAGCGTACGTTAAGTGGAGTAACCATTAGGGTGGTGCTTATGCTTAAGGCGCAGTTTATTGATACGTACACGTGTATCCATGTAGTGCTGTTCTAGGACGCTCCGGTAGGCACCTTCATCCGCCAGATACTTCACCAACACCCGGTGCTCGCCAGGCTGAGGGCAATCTCCGGCTTTGCAGTGCAGCCTAACCGCACTGTTGGGCTCGTTTAGCAGCGTCGCGGTAGCGTATTCGTCGTTTTCCCGCTCCGCTACCACCACCGTTGCCCCTAGCAAACAGCGGCGTTTAAAAGGCTGGTAACGGTGAAGCGCCCGCTGAATGCCGTGGCATACCGCTGCGGCAATTGGCGATGCGATGGCAAGCGATGCCCACACGACGAGCACACCTACCGGCACTCTGAGCAACCCCAGTGCCATCCAGCGTAGTGCCAATAGCTCAATGGCTAACGATAGCGCTCCGGCAAAAAGCACTAAAAAACTGAGCGCCAGCGTTGCAGGCACCCCTGCAAAACCCAGCGACACTAAGGTACTGGCCATATGGTCATCACGCAGGCTGTCGCGCTCAAACAGCTCTAAAGGCGCAATCCGGATGATCACCAGCAGCCAATAAAGCGCTATCAGCCCCAACAAAAGAGTAAAGACAATAGTGGGAAACTGCAGCGCAGCCGACATGAGAGTTTGCATGGCGTGTTCTCCTCCAGGCTGTTTGCCCGGTCTTGTTTTCGCCTGACCCAAGCTTTATTTATTAGCGTTTATTAGCACGAGCTAAAAACGGTGGTCTCTACTAGCGTAGCCCATCTTATCGGCTTGTGACGACGCTCTTTTGACGCGTATCAGTGACCCTGTAAAAACATGTCTATAAAAAAACGGGCACCCTAAATAGGGTGCCCGCAGTAGACCTTACGAACGGCTATGACGAGGAGTCTTGGCCTATCGCAGTCTGCTCTTGGCTATCCGTGTGAGGATGGCGTTTGCGGTAAAGCCAGTTAGAGACAGTGGCAATCATGGCGTAGAAGCTGGGAATAAACAGACTGCCCAGAATCGCTACTGATGCCATACCCATCGCGACCGTAGTACCAATGTGATGGCTGCTAACGTCACTAGCACCGGTTGCCAATGCCAACGGCAAGGTACCGAAGATGAACGCCAGCGAGGTCATCACGATGGGACGGAAGCGCAGCTCAGCAGCGGTAATCGCCGCCTCGCGAATCGTTTTGCCAAGCTCTTTACGCTGTAACTCGGCAAATTCGACGATCAAGATCGCGTTCTTCGCCGCCAGACCGACCACCACTAGCATGCCGATCTGCACGTAGACACTGGTATCCAAACCACGCAGCACGATCCCCCCAATACCGCCAAGGAATGCGAAAGGCGTGGCGGTCAGTACCGCCAGCGGCAACGACCAGCTTTCGTACTGCGCCGCTAGGATCAGGAACACCATCAGGATACCGAACACGATCGCAAGCGTTGCCGTATTCCCCAGGTTGGATTCCTGATACGCCGTACCGGTCCAGCCCATGCCCCAGTTATCACCCAGCGTCTCCTGCACCACTTCTTCCATGGCTTCGATGGCCTGAGCCGAGCTGTAGCCCGGTGCCGGGTTACCCTGGAACTGCGCCCCTGCGTAGACCCCAAACCGTGACACGACCGCAGGCCCCGTCTGACGTTCGAGGGTGACGAACTCAGAGAGCGGGATACGCTCACCATTACCGCCGCGCACGTAGACGTTGTTGACGTCTTCCGGCGTTTTACGGAACTCGTCTTCGTTCTGCAAGTACACCTGGAAGTTACGGTTTTGGTAGCTGAAGTAGTTCACGAACCCGTTACCAAAGGTGTTCGCCAGCGCCGAATTGATATTCTCAAGCGCGACGCCGTAGCTGAGCGCTTTTTGCTGGTCGATCTCCGCCCGGTACGAGGGCACGTTTACGTTGAACGTCGTGAACACTCGGTTCAATACAGGGTGCTGGTTCGCGGCCTGCATGATTTGCAGCGAGGCTTCATACAGTTCCCGAGTAGACGCCCCGTCGAACGACTGCAGGTAACCGGTGAAACCACCGGTGGTAGACAGTCCCATGATCGGCGGCACGTTGAAGGCCATCGCCGAACCGCCATCGATACTGGCACCCAGCTGCATGATGCGGCCAACCAGCTCATTGGCAGTGAGCTCACGCTCCGCCCATGGCTTCATGTTGATGAACATGATGCCGCGTGCGGTATTCACCGCGCTGGACAGAATGTCATAGCCCGCCACCGCAGAAGAGTACTCGACCCCTGGAATCGCTTCGATCTGCTCGCTCAGCTCCGCCATGTATGCCTGGGTACGGCTCAGCGAGGCAGCATCCGGCAAGGAGATACTCGCCAGCACGATTCCCTGGTCGGTCTCGGGCACCAGTGTCGAGGGCGTGTTGGCGTAGAGCCAATAGGAGCCCGCGCCCACTGCCACGGTGAGCGCCAACGCCAGCACCCAGAAGCGCACCAGCTTCTTGACGAACCACATGTACACGGCGGTAAAACCGGCAAAGAAGCGGTCGAACAGACGCAGTGGCGTGCTGATGGCACGCCTAAAGGCCGACTGCTTGGAATGGTGCAAGTTGTGCTTGATGAAGATCGCCGACAGGGCTGGGGTAAAGGTCAACGCCATCAACGCCGACAGCGCTACCGAAATGGCCACGGTGATCGCAAACTGCTGATAGATCTGCCCGGTAAACCCGCCCAGGAAAGCCACCGGCACAAAGACCGCCGCCATGATCAGTGACGTGGCGATAACCGGCCCGCCCACTTCCTTCATAGCGCGGATCGTCGCGTCACGAACGCTGATATCGTCCTCTTCGCTAATGACCCGCTCGACGTTCTCGACCACCAGTATCGCGTCATCCACCACGATACCTATCGACAACACCAACGCGAATAGCGTCAGCAGGTTGATCGAGAAATCGAATAGATAGAAGCCTGCGAAGGTACCGATCACCGATACCGGCACCACCGACATGGCGATGACGGTAAAGCGCCAGTTCTGCAGGAAGATAAACAGAATCACGATAACGATCAGGAACGCTTCGATGAACGTCTTGATGACCGTTTCGACCGAGGCATCGATGAACAGCGTCGTATCATAAGGAGTTACGTACTCCAGGCCCGGCGGGAAACGCCCGGACAACTCCTCCATGGTAGCGCGCACCGCATCCGCGGTTTCCAGCGCGTTGGCCCCCGGCTGCTGGTTGATGATGATCGGCGTCATGGCATCGCCGTTCAAACGCGCATCGACACCATAAAAGGAGGCACCCAGCTCGATCCTTGCGACGTCTTCCAGACGCAGCGATGAGCCATCGGGGTTGGTACGCAGGAAGATTTCGCGGAAGTCGTCAGTGCTCGTGAGACGTCCACCGGCGGTAATCGTATAGGTATAGGCGCGCGGCTCGCTTTGTGGCGTCGCGGCCAAGTTACCGGCGGGGATTTCGGTGTTCTGAGCACGAATGGCACTGGCCACTTCGCTAGGCGTAAGGTCGTACTGCGCTAGCTTGTCAGGGTCCATCCAGATACGCATGGCAAACTCGCCACCGCCAAGTACCTCGGCATTACCCACCCCAGGCACTTGGCGCAGCTCATCGAGAATATTGAGCGTGGCGTAGTTCTGCATATAGATCTTGTCATAATCACCGCTCTGGGAGGTCAAGGCCACCAGCATCAGGATCGAGTCTGACCGCAGCTCGACGGTCACTCCCTGAGACTGGACGGCCTCGGGCAGCTGCGACAGCGCCCCCTGAACACGGTTATTGACGTTGATCGTATTGATGTCGCCATCCGTGCCGATGTTGAACGCCACGCTCAGGCTCATGGTGCCATTATCGGCGCTGTTGGAGGTCATGTAGAGCATGTCTTCGACGCCGTTAATCGCCTCGGCCAGCGGCGCAGCCACCGTCTGTGCCACGGTTTCGGCATCCGCCCCTGGGAACTGGGCCTGAACCGATACCGTGGGCGGCACCACGCTAGGGTACTGCTCGATCGGCAGCACCCGCATGGCCATCACGCCTACCAGCGTGACGATAATTGCCAGTACCGTGGCAAAAATCGGGCGGCTGATAAAGAAGTTAGAGAAATTCATTATTGCGCGCCCTCTTCCCCTTCAGCAGCGGGTTGTGCGCCGTCGGCTTGTTGCATCGCGTCGGCGGCTTCCGCTTCTTCCTGGGCTTCTTCTTGCTCGGTCTCTTCCACGAGGTCAGCAGCGTCGCCACTAAACGACTGAGGGTCGATCACGACGCCCGCCTCCAAGCCAGCCGGATCGCCGACGACAACGCGGTCACCTGGCTCCAAGCCATCGCGGATGATTTGCCAGGGGCCTGCGACTTCGCCTAACTGAACAGTGCGTTCGCGAGCTTTGTTCTCGTCATCCAGCACGTAGACCAGCGGGCCCATCAGACCTTGGGTTACGGCAATTTCCGGCACGGCCAGTACATCGAAGCGTTTCAAACCTTCGATGCGCACGCGTACGAATTGGCCGGGCAATACCGCGCCATCGGGATTGGCAAAGGTAGCCGAGGCCTGCACGGTGCTGGTGCCGGTATCCACCCGCGAACCAAGGAAATCCAGGCGGCCCTCAAGCTCGCTGCCTTCACTACCGTCTAAGCCCGGCACCCGCAGGCGAGCGGTGATTTGGGAAGCATCCCCTTCATTGCCTAGCTGGCGACGCAGTTCAAAGGCGTCGCGTTGGGGCAGCTGGAAGCGAACTTCTAGCGGGTCCAGCGGAGTAATCGTGGCTAGTTCAGTACCCGAGTTAACCAAGTTACCAACGTTAATCTGGCTTAGGCTGATCATGCCAGAGACCGGAGCGGTCACATTGGAATAGCCTAAATCCAGATTAGCGCTGGTCAGCGCTGCTTCTGCCTGGGCAACGTTGGCTTGCGCCACGCGCTGCTCGGCAAGTGCTTGGTCGTACTGCTGGCGGCTGACGGAGTTTTGGCTCAGCAGTTGCTCGAAACGCTGAGCATCACGCTGGGCACGGGATAGTTCAGCGCGGGCACTTTGCAGGTCGGCTTCGCGCTGATTAACGGTGGCCTGATACAGGTCGGGCTCAATGGTGTAAAGCTGGTCGCCCTGCTCCACCATTTGGCCTGGCTCGAAATGCCGCTCCTCCAGAAAACCGCTCACTCGCGCCACCAGCGTCACTTCGCTGTCGCTACGCAGCAGCGAGGGGTACGATTTATCCAGCGGTATGTCTTGACGCGCTATCTCAGTGACTTCCACCGGGTGGGGCGGCGCTTCCTGCTGCTGGCCCTGCTCCTCTTGTGGCTGCTCCTGACCACATGCCGTGAGCGCCAACGCGGCTATCAGCGTCACTAAACTCGCTCTACCTGAGTGAATCACTCTTTTCATGCGTCGATTTCCCATTCATTTTTCTAAACATTAACCGGTAGCCACAGTGGCACGCGCAGCGATAGTTAAGCGCCAGGCGTCGGCGGTGCGCCAATATCCATAGCGCGCTGATAGGTGTCGGGTTCGTTGCTTTCCGGCAGGGTGAAGTTGACATCATCACCGGTGAGCCATGCGTTCACTTCTTCGATAGCTTCCACATCGAGCAGTCCCGATTGCTGGCGCAGCGACAGCAAGTTAACGACATAGTCGTAACGCGCCTCAGCGTAGTTAGCGATGGCGTTGTAGAGGTTTTGCTCGGCGTTCAGCACGTCCACGATATTACGGGTTCCCACTTCATAACCGGCGCGGGTCGCTTCCAGGGCGCTACGGTTGGAAACGATAGCCTGCTGGCGCGCTTCGACCGTTTCAACGTTGTTGCTAACCTGGGTATACAGCGAGCGAACCTGCTGGATGGTGGTGCGGCGCTGAGACTCAAAGTCATATTGGCTGCTTTCCAGTTGGAAGGTGCCCTGGCGAATGCTGGCGCTAGTGCTACCGCCGGTATAAATAGGCACGTTCGCTGACACGCCCACCTGGGCAGAAGTGTCGTAACCACTGACTACGTCGCTGTCGCTATCGGCATATTGATAGTTGGCAAACGCTTGCACCGTAGGCAGGCGACCCGCACGGGCAAGCTCCACACCTACGCGGGACACTTCAATACCTGCCTGTTGAGCGAGCACCTGCGGGTTACGCTCCAGGGATTGCTCTACCCAATAGTTACGATCGGTCGGCGTAGGTAGCGCAATCGGCATGCTGTCACCGAGAGCCTCAATGCTGGCGTACCGCTGGCCGGTGAGCTGCTCCAGCACTTCAAACGCCACTTGCAGGTTGCTCTCTGCAGCAATGCGGTCTGCGCGGGATTGGTCGAAGCTCGCCCGTGCTTCTTCCACTTCTGTAATGGCAATCAGACCCACTTCAAACTGCTCACGGGCCTGCTCAAGCTGGCGGCCAATCGCGCGCTCTTGCGCTAACCGCGCTTCCAGCACTTCGTGGGCACGTAGAATATCGAAGTAGGCACTGGCCACATCAATCAGCAGCTGCTGCTCGGTGGCGGCCAGCAAGTAAACCTGCTGATCAATCTGGCGCTCTGCTTGGCTCACTTCCTGGCGCGTCACGGCATTAAATAGCGCCTGTGTGGCCTCCAACGTCAGCGACACCGTGTTGTAGCTATCATCGTTAACACCCGCGCCAGCACTGGCACCTGCCCCCGTTCCTGTGCCGGTAGCACGGGCAGAGCCCTGGCTCTCAAACTGCTCGTTGTGGACGGCGCTGCCAGAGGCGTTTACCTGGGGCAAAAGCCCGCCGCGTGCAACGTCTCGTGCCGCCTCGACGCTGGAAAACTCAGACCGTGCAGAGGCCAGGGCAGCGTTGTTATTCAGCGCATCACGGGTAATGGTCACCAAGTCGGCCGCTTGGGCAGGCAGAATGAACGAAGACGTGAGCACTGCTAACAACAGCGGGCGAAGGGGGGCATTGACTGCCCAGTGTGCTAGTCGCATGGGATTGCCTCTAGGTGTCAACGTAAGACGGCGCGGCAGAGCGCCATTCTGAAAGAGTGGCATTATAGTTACATTCATGTATGTATGCTAGACTTGAACTTGGCAAATTTGTGTGTACAACTCGCTTGTCAAGCCAATCATTCCTTACCTTAGTCCAACGCACCGTTGGCTGAGTCACTTTTGTGACGACGCTTGCGCCATTGCCGAGGGTCGATACCCCACTTATGCAGTCGAGATGCCAGCGTGGTGGGCTTAATGCCCAACAGCTCAGCGGCGCCACCCACCCCCGAGACCTTGCCATTCGCGGCCTCTAATGCCTTTAAAACATTGTCGCGCTGATGCTGGCAGAACGCCTGCTCGGTCATTGGGAAATCAGGCGTCACAGGAGAATCCTGCGCCTCTATATTTAAGGGCGTATAACGATGGGCTGGCTCTATCAATAAAAGATCATCAAAGGAGAGTCGTTGATCCTGGGTCACAATCACTTGGCGCTCAATTACGTTCTCCAGCTCACGAATATTGCCCGGCCACGGGTAGCGGGTCAGCACCTCTAACTGTGCCGGTGGAATGCGCACCCCCGGCTTATTGAATTTTAGGCAAGCACGATGCAAAAAGTGGCGTGCTAGCAGCGGGACATCTTCAATTCGCTTGCGCAGCGGCACCGAATCGATGGGGAAAACGTTCAAGCGAAAATAGAGATCCTCACGAAACCCACCCGTATCAATCATCTCTTTTAGCTCGCGGTTGGTCGCCGCAATCACCCGCACATCCACTTCGCGGGTGCGGTTATCCCCCACCCGTTCGAACTGCTGATCCTGCAATACGCGCAGCAGCTTGCTTTGTAGCTCCAGCGGGATCTCCCCCACTTCATCCAGAAACAGCGTGCCGCCGTGGGCCAACTCAAAGCGCCCTGGCCGGTCTTGTACCGCACCGGTAAAGGCGCCTTTTACATGGCCAAAAAACTCACTCTCAAATAGGTCGCGGGGGATGGCGGCGCAGTTCACGCGGATCAATGGCCGGTCGCTGCGGGTACTGCCCGCATGAATCGCCCGGGCAATCAGCTCCTTGCCAGTGCCCGATTCGCCGCTAATCAGCACGTTAGCGCTGGTCGGCGCGACCATGGCAATCTGCTGGATCAGTTTGGCGACCGCCGGGCTGTTGCCGACGATATTGCGGTGATTCACCTCGGCTTTAATCTCCTCCTGCAAGTACTGGTTCTCCAGCTCCAACCGACGCTTAAGCGACTCCACCTCTTCCAGCGCATCGCGCAGCTGCTGCTCGGCGTGCTTGCGCTCGCGGATATCGCGAAACAGCACAACGGCCCCCACTAGGCGGCCCATTTCAAAAATCGGCGTGCTGGTGTACTCCACGGGAATGGCTTCACCATTTTTATGCCAGAACACCTCGTCATCCACATGGTGCACCTGGCCATCGCTAAACGAGGCATGAATAGGGCACTGCTGTACCGGGAAATGGCTGCCATCGGCGTGGGTGTGGTGGAACATTAGGTGCGCATCGTGGCCCACCATATCCTCTGTGCTCCAGCCGAGAATACGTTCGGCGGCTGGGTTTACAAAGGTGGTTTTCCCCTCCGCATCCAGGCCATAAATGCCCTCCCCGGCGGCGCTGAGAATCAGCTGGTTCTGCTTTTCGATACGCTCGAACACCTGCTCGACCCGCTGCCAGCCCACCTCTCCCTGGCGGTGCTGGCGGCTGAGCTCCGCCTTGGCGCGGCGCTGCTCGGCTTTATTGCGATCAATCACCGTCAGCAATAGCTGTGAGGAGTCGTGTAAGCGCTGCCCATAGACCTCAACACGGCGAGGCTGGCGGACGCTATCCAACAGCACCAAATCATCCGACCATCCTTGGCCGGTAGTCAGCACTTCATCGGTAAAGCTGACCCATAGCGGCAATGAAGCGCTTAGACGGTGGCTAAAGGGAGTGGCGAGCGGCTGCTCATGATGAATCAACAGCAGTTGGCGCGCTGCGGTATTGGCATCAATTAAGCGGTCGCTCAGAGGGTCAATAATCACCATGGCCAACGGCGTGTGGTGAGCCATCAGCGTTAAGGGCGGGTGAGCGTCATCTTTCAGGGTGGCAGCGTGCATCGCAGGCTCCTCATTTGCCAGCAGGATGTCGCTTACTCCATACAAACAACGGGCCAATCACGAACTTTCGTTATTTAAACAACGAAATATCGTTATCAACGAAATATCGTGAGTTTTTGCCACTCGAAAAATTCCGCCATACAAAATAGTAAACTACTGATTTTAAATAATTAAATTCAAAATAAGACGTTATGGCACGTAAGTCGCTATCTACTAAGTAGCGCCGCAGGGACACGTTCCGCACCAAGACGGCGCAGCTTAAAGCCCTTTTGCTCCTGTGAGGTGAACGTCCATGAAAGAGAACAACGACCACAGCAGTCTTGGCAACCCGTTTGATCATCGCCAATCACTGATTCACGGACGGCAGTGCGATTGTCATCAGTGCCACTCTTCCCAACCCAGTATTATTACATCCTCTACTCAGCCAACCTCGAAAACAGCGGCAGCCACGCCGAGCAGTGCCGATGATGTGATGGATCGCATGGTCGAAAGCGCGCTGGTGCGCGGCATGTTTGGCCATAGCGACATGCACCGCCGCCAGTTTATGAAGCTGGTAGGTGGCGGCACCGCCGCCGCCGCTCTGGCGAGCCTGTTCCCCCTGGATTCGATTAAAGCCGCAGTAAAAGAGAGGTTAGGGCCGCTTGAGAAAACCCAGCTTAATGTCGGCTTTGTTCCGATCACCTGTGCCACGCCCATCATCATGGCCCACCCCATGGGCTTTTATGAGCGCTACGGCCTGGATGTCTCGGTGATTAAAACCGCTGGCTGGGCGGTAGCGCGGGACAAGTCCCTCAACCGCGAATACGACGCGGCGCACATGCTAACGCCCATGCCGCTGGCGATGACCCTCGGTGCAGGCTCTACCCCAGAGCCGTTCATTATGCCCGCCGTAGAAAACATCAACGGCCAGGCGATTGTGCTACATAACGACCACCTGGATAAGCGCGATCCGCAGCAGTGGAAAGGCTTCACTTTTGGCGTACCGTTCGAGTACTCCATGCACAACTTCCTACTGCGCTACTACGTGGCCGAGCACGGCTTAGACCCGGATCAAGATATTCAAATTCGCGTAATTCCGCCGCCCGAAATGGTCGCCAACCTGCGGGCAGGCAACATCGACGGCTTCTTATCCCCCGACCCCTTCAACCAGCGCGCGGTGTTTGAACGCATCGGCTTTATTCACCTGCTGACCAAAGAGATTTGGGACGGCCACCCCTGCTGCGCCTTTGCCACCAGCGCCCGCTTTGCCCGCGAAAACCCGAACACCTACGGCGCACTGCTGCGGGCGATTATCGATGCTACCCAGTACTCTTCAGACCCCGCTAACCGCTCAGAAATTGCCGAAGCCATTGCCCCGACGAACTACCTGAACCAGCCGGTCACGGTGATTGAACAGGTACTCACCGGGCGCTTTGCCGACGGTTTAGGCGGCGTGCAGAACGTGCCGGACCGCATCGATTTCGACCCCTTCCCCTGGCACTCCATGGCGGTGTGGATCCTGACGCAAATGAAGCGCTGGGGCTATATCGAAGGCGACGTGGATTATCAGCAGATTGCCCGGGATGTGTACCTGGCCACCGATGCCCAGACCGTGATGCGCGAGCTGGGGTACGAAGCGCCCGAAGAGACCGCCCGCAACTACCAAATCATGGGTAAAACCTTTGATTACACCCAGCCTGAAGCGTATGTCGAAAGCTTCGCCATTCGGAGGGGCTAACCATGGACCGCACCACCACCGAATGGAAATTAAGCCTGAACGCCCGCGCCACGATTCTCGCCATTATGTTGCTCGTGGTTGGCCTGGGCGTCTGGGAAGGGTTGAACCAATCGCCCTTGATGGGCGGCGGCGAGGCGCTAAGCGAGTACGAACAGCTGCTGGCCGGGGCCGATGAGAGCGCCAAAGTACCGCCGCCCTCGGAAATCGCCGTGAAAGCGTGGCAGGAGCTTTCTAACCCCTTTTACGATGCAGGCCCCAACGACAAAGGCATTGGCATTCAGTTGGGCTACTCGCTCTACCGCGTGCTCAGCGGCTACCTGCTGGCCGCGCTGGTGGCGATTCCGATTGGCTTTTTAATTGGCATGTCGCCCCTGGCGTACAAAGCGCTCAACCCGTTTATTCAAGTGCTGCGGCCTATCTCGCCGCTGGCCTGGATGCCGCTGGCGCTGTTCATCATTCGCGACTCTGAAGCCTCCGCCATCTTCGTGATCTTTATCTGCTCTATTTGGCCAATGCTGCTTAACACTGCCTTTGGCGTGGCGGGCGTGCGCAACGACTGGGTGAACGTGGCCCGCACCCACGAGCTGTCGTCGCTGCAAACGGCCTTCAAAGTGATTCTACCTGCGGCCGCACCCACCATTCTGACCGGCATGCGGATCTCCATCGGCATTGCCTGGCTGGTCATCGTGGCTGCCGAGATGCTGGTGGGCGGCACCGGCATTGGCTACTACGTCTGGAATGAGTGGAACAACCTCGACCTGACCAGCGTGATCTTCTCCATCCTGATGATCGGCGTGGTGGGCATGCTGCTGGATATGTCGCTTGCCTATATTGCCCGCTTTGTCACTTACGCCGAATAAGGAGCCGACCATGAGTCATGCTTTTGTAGAGGTACAGAAAGCTGCCAAGCGCTTCCCCGGTGCCAGTAAAGAGGCAGAACCGCTAACGGTGTTTGAGAACATTAGTTTTCAGCTCAAGAAGGGCGAGTTTGTGTGCATCATCGGCCACTCTGGCTGCGGTAAATCCACCATTATGAACGCACTCGCCGGGCTGGATCAGTTCTCTGAAGGCTCCATGGTGATGGAGAACAAAGAGATCAGTGGCCCTGGCCTTGAGCGTGGCGTGGTGTTTCAAAACTACAGCCTGCTGCCCTGGCTCACCGCGCTTGAAAACGTTCGCTTTGGCGTACGCGCCCGCTGGAAAGCGTGGAGCGACCGGGAAGTCACCGACCACAGCATGAAATACCTGGAAATGGTCGGCTTGAAAGAGGTGGTAGACCGCAAGCCCTCTCAGCTCTCTGGCGGTATGCGCCAGCGGGTGAGCATCGCCCGGGCGTTTGCCACCAAGCCCAAACTGCTGCTGTTGGATGAGCCGTTCGGCGCGCTGGATGCGCTGACCCGGGGCGTCATTCAAGACGAGCTGATCAAAATCTGGAGCCAGGATCAGCAAACCGTGTTCATGATCACTCACGATGTGGACGAAGCGATCTTACTGGCCGACCGCATCTTCTTAATGACCAACGGCCCCCAAGCGCGTATCGCCGAAGCGGTGGAGATTGACCTGCCAAGGCCCCGCCAGCGGGCAGAGATCGTCAAGCATCCGCACTTCTACACGATTCGTAACTACCTGGTCGATTTTCTGGTGAACCGCTCCAGCGAGCTGCGCACCCAGGAGTTCGACGGCCAAGGCCTGCGCTACCCGACGCCGGTGAACCCGGTACAGCTAGCGTCTGCAGAAACCACTACAGATTCAACCCCAGCATCCCCTGCCACCGAACCACAAGAAAACCTAGTGAAGTTCACTCCTAAGGAGGTCCGTCATGGATAAGCTCGAAATGCGCCATACCCTGCTGGCTGCCAAAGCCCGTAAAAAAATGAGTTGGGATGACATTGCCAGCGCCGTCGGCATGTCACCGGTGTGGGTCGCCTCTGCCTGCTACGGCATGAACAGCGCCAGCGCCGATATCGCCCATAAGCTCTGCGACGTACTCGAAGTGGATGGCGACGTCGCCACCGCGCTCACGGCCTTCCCCACAAAAGCGTGGGATGAAGCCATCCCCCAAGACCCGTTCGTCTACCGCCTCTACGAAGTGGTCGGCGTGTACGGCGAAACGCTGAAAGACGTGGTGCAAGAGAAGTTCGGCGACGGCATCATGAGCGCCATCGACTTCACCATGGAAGTGGACAAAATCGAAGACCCGAAAGGCGACCGAGTACTGCTGACCCTGAACGGCAAATTCCTGCCTTATAAGTCCTGGTAACGTTAATAGCGCGCGCTTAATCGCGTTCCAGCAGCGTTACGCTGCGCTCGACCCCACTGCGGTAACTGGCACCAAACAGCAGCAGATGGTTAAGCAATGGGTAGAGTTGAAACAGCGCTTCACGCCTCGGCCAGTCGGCCGGGGCGTTGCCATTCCAGTAGGCCTCAAAAAACGCGTCACCGGGGGAGCCGAACAGCGTCAGCATGGCAAGGTCGGTTTCGGGATAGTGGCGATAAATCGCCGGGTCGATCAGCGCTGGCCCGCGGGGCGTGGTCAGTACATTGCCCGACCACAGGTCGCCGTGAACCAAACTCCCAGGAGCATCCGGCAACCAGCGCTCCAGCTGTTCGGCCTGCTGCTCGATGCGGCGACGTAGCGCGCTATCAAGCAAACCACGCTGAAAGCAGGTCTCGCAAAGTGGGAGCAGGCGCCGCTCACGCTGAAACTGCCGCCCGTCAGCCAGTAGCGCATTGGGCTGCGGGGTCAATCCGCAGGCGTTGTCCTCATGCCAACCGTGGGAGGTGCCTATCACGCCGTGCAGTTGGCGAAGGCCCTCTCCCAGCGCGGTCGCATCCTGCTTGTTGGCGGGCTGAGTCTCCAGGGCTTCCATCACTAGCCAGCCTTCCGCTTGGCCGAGCACTTCGGGAATAATGAGCGAGGTATTGGCTCCGGCCAGGGCGTGCAGCGCTTCTGCCTCACCCCTGAGACGCTCGGGATCGTCATGCTTCACAATCACCCGCCCCTGGCGCGTGGCTAACGTATACACCGCCGCACTGTCGCCGCCGCTTAGAGGCTCTAGCTCGCCGGTGGGCGCTATATCGTGAGTAGTGAGCAGATGGCGTAAGCTAGCCTCCATGGCATTCTCCGCTGCGTTACCGTGGTTGAGTGGATCACGGTACAAGGCAATCGGCCATGGAGGCAATGGGTGGTTACAGCGTATGGCGCTGCCATAGCGCGGCCAAATAGCGCTGATAGGCACCTTCATAGGCGGCCACACGCTCGGCATCAGGCTCCGCCAGCGATGCCGCATCCAGATGCACCAGGCGCTCGCAGAGCGATGCCAGGCTAACGCCCTCGGGCTGTAGATCGCACCAGGCCGCTTGAATGGCTGCCCCCAGTGCGGCGGCATCGGTAATCTCGGGGCAAATCACCTGGGTGTTGGTAATATCAGCGACCATTTGCCGCCACACCGGGCTTTTCGCCCCGCCGCCAATCAATCGAATCTGGCTGGTGCCCGCGGCTAGCTCGCCTAGCAGCTCCAGCCCATAGCGGAGTCCAAAGGTCGCGCCTTCCATCACGCCTCGGCAGAGGTTGGCCTGGGTCATATTCAGGCTGGTCAACCCGAGAAAATCGCCGGTGGCATCGGGCAGCATGGGCACCCGTTCGCCGTTAAAAAACGGCAGCACGGTGACGCCCTCGGCACCAATCGGGGCGCTGGCTACCTGTTCGCCAAAGGTAGCCAAGTCCAACCCAAACAGCTCACGCACGCGAGTCGTTGCCGAGGTCACGTTCATGGTGCAGATCAGCGGCAGCCATCCCCCGTGGCTGGCGCAAAAATTCGCCACCATGGCGCTGTCACACACCACGGAATTAGGTGAGTAAGCACACACCGTGCCGGAAGTGCCCAAACTGAGCGTGACCAGCCCCTGGGTAATATTGCCGGTGCCAATCGCCCCCATCATGTTGTCGCCACCGCCGGAGGAGACCACCACGTTATCGCCTAGCCCCAGCTCCTGAGCCACTAACGGGCGCACGCGGCCAGCAGGTTCATGGGCGTCAATGATCCGAGGCAGTACCCGGTCAGGGTCGAGCTCCGGCGCAATGGCGGCAAACACCTCTTTCTGCCAGCACTGGGCGCGGGTATCAAAGTAACCGGTGCCCGAGGCGTCGCCTGCCTCGGTAACCCGTTCGCCAGTCAGCCAGAAATTCAGGTAGTCATGGGGCAGCAAGAGCGTAGCAATACGCTGGTAGGCATCTGGTTGATGCTCGCGTAGCCAGGCCACTTTGGAAGCGGTATAGCCAGTTTGCAGCACCAGGCCCAGCTTCTCCAGGCAGCCCGCCTCGCCCCCCAGCGTTTCCACTAGTGCGCTATTTTGAGCGCTGGTTTCGGTATCGCACCACAGCTTGGCGGGATACACCGGCACGCCATCGGCATCGAGTGCCACCATGCCGTGTTGCTGGCCAGACACACCAATACTGCGCACCTGCTTGGCATCGATCCCGGCGCGCTCAATCGCTTGAAAGAACGCGCCTTTGAGCGCCGCCAGCCACTCCGCCGGCGCCTGCTCCCGGCGACCATGCTCCCCTTCATCCAGGCGATGCGGGCGGCTGCCCTCGCCCAGAATGACGCCCCGCTCCACATCAACCACCACGACTTTGGTACTTTGCGTACCGCAATCCACCCCGATATACATCACAACGTTCCTTTGGACGCGACCAGAGCCTCAAGAGTAGCCCGTGCGCCCCGTTCATGCAGCGACTTCAGCGCCTCCAGGTAGGCGTTAAGGAAGCGAGGCTGGTCCGCTAAGTCGCCAAACAGCTCCCGGTTTTCCACGAAGGCCGCTGGATGGGTGCGGTTATTGGCGGCAATGGCCATTAACGGCGCGCGCAAGCGGTCTACGATTTCAATGGTCTGCCCCTGCTCATCGACGCCTTCGGCGTAGCGTGCCCAGCTGGCCACCACGGCGGCGCTGCGCTCAATCTCACCGCTCTGGGCAAGCTGCTGGCGAATCACCGGCACTAACCATTTAGGAATGCGATCCGAGCTTTCGGCGCACAGCCGCGCCAAGGTGTCTCTGATTTGCGGGTTCGCAAAGCGCTCGATCAGCGTCAGCCGGTAGGTTTCTAAATCCACCCCCGGTACGGGGGCCAGCGTCGGTGTGCCCTCTTCGCGCATGTAGCCGAGCAAGAACTCGACAAACAGCGGGTCTTGGCACACCTCATGGGCGTAGCGGTAGCCCGCCAGATAGCCAAAGTAGGTCAGCGCTTGGTGGCTGGCATTGAGCAGGCGCAGCTTCATGAGTTCGTACGGCTCGACATCCTCGACAACTTGAACGCCGACCTTCTCGAACGCCGGGCGGCCCAAGGGGAAGTGACCTTCCAGCACCCACTGGGTAAAGGGCTCGCACACCACGGGCCAGGCATCTTCAACGCCAAAGCGCTGGGAGAGCTCTTCGATATCCGTGGGCGCGGTCACCGGCGTGATGCGGTCCACCATGGCGTTGGGGAACGCTACCTCGGCGGCTAGCCAGTCGCCCAGCTGTTCACTGCGGGCGCGGGCATAGGCGCTGAACATGCGCTTGGCGACATCGCCGTTACCTTGAATGTTATCGCAGGACATCACCGTAAACGGCGCAATACCCCGTGCCCGGCGGCGTACCAAGGCTTCCACCACCAAGCCAAAGCTGGTGGAGGGGCGCTCAGGATGGGCGAGATCGTCGCGCACCTGGGGGGCGTCTAGGTTGAATTCGCCGGACACCGGATGAAAGTTGTAGCCGCCCTCCGTAACGGTGAGCGACACAATGTTGATCGCGGGGTCGGCCATGGTTTCGATGACCGCCTCGGGGTCTTCCGGGGCAAACAGGTAGTTCACCATGCTGCCAATCACCCGAGGCTGATACTCACCGTCAGGGTGCTTGACCACGAGGGTGTAAAGGTAGTCTTGTGCGGCGAGGGCCTGCTGCATGCGTTTGTCGCCGGGCATGACCCCCACGCCCACAATGCCCCAATCCAACGCTTCGCCTTGGTTCATCAGCGCATCTACGTACATCGCCTGATGGGCACGATGAAAACCACCGACGCCAATATGGACGATGCCAGGCGTCACGGCCTGACGATCATAGGTCGGCGTCTCAACCGCCGCGCTGAGGGAACCCACACTGTGGTTATTAAGCTGGGTCATCGTCACTCTCCGGGTTATTGGCTGGGCAAGCGCGTCCTAGCGCCAGCGCTGGTCTGGGGGCACGCTGCTGGTTTTGACCAGCGCGGCGTTCAGCATGTCTTTTTGGTGGGTGCGCTCAAGCGCGCCGCTGTGGTCTTGGCCCATACAGAGCCAGCGGTTCACCAACCGCTCCACGAGTACGGCGTCGTCGACGTCGATCATTAACGTCCAGTCAAACAGCGCGTGCAGCGAGCGCCACGGGTCTTGGTCCAGCAGCAGATAGTTGCCTTCCACAATCACAATGCGATGCGCGGGGGTAATCAGCCGCCCACCGGCACGGGCAAGGTCCAGAGGCCGATCAAAGACCGGCACGGCCACCGGCTTATCCGCCCGGCGGATGCGCATTAAATCGTGATGCAACCCTTCGGCATCAAAGGTGTGCGGCGCACCTTTCACAGGCAGCTGTTCATCGCCCAGTACGGCGTTATCGAAGTGGTAGCCATCCATCGGCACCACCGCCGCATGCCCCGGGCGCAGCTGATTAATCGCTTCGCAGAGCAGCGCGCTGCGGTAGGATTTTCCGGCCCCCGGCGGCCCCGCCAGGGCAACCATAAAGCGCGGCTTGCCTTCGGCGGCATCCAGCAGTTGGTGGCTTAACGAAACAAGATCAGGGCTCATGGGCGTCTTAGCTCATCCAGTTGCCGCCATCGACGTTGAGCGTCTGGGCGACGACGTAATCGCTATCCTGGCTGGCGAGAAACACGGCGGCGCCGGTGTGATCTTCCGGCAGCCCCATGCGGCCATAGGGCACCGCCTCGCCCACTAGGCGCTTTTTCTCGCCCAGCGGGCGGTTCTCAAAACGGGCAAACAGCGCATCGACCTCTTCCCACATCGGGGTATCCACCACGCCGGGGGCAATGCCATTGACGTTGATGCGATGCTTGATCAAATCGAGCCCGCAGGACTGGGTCAGGCTAATCACGGCGGCTTTGCTGGCGCAGTAAACACTCACTAGCGGTTCGCCACGTCGGCCCGCCTGGGAGGCCATATTGATAATTTTGCCTCCCTGACCTTGGGCCACCATGGCGCAGGCCACGGCCTGCAGGGTGAAAAAGATGCCTTTGGTGTTCACCGCAAACTGTTTGTCGAAGCTGGCCTGGGTCACTTCCAGCACCGGCGCCATATCGAACACCGCCGCGTTATTGACCAAAATATCAATGCCGCCAAAGCGCTCGGTGACGCTCTCCACCATGGCATCGATAGAGCCTTGGTCGCACACGTTCAGCACCACGCCCATGACCCGCTCGGCGCTGGCATCCTGCTTCAGCGTGGTGAGTGCATCTTCAATGGCCTTGGCATCGATATCGGCCACCACGACATGGGCCCCTTCAGCCAAATAGCGCTGGGCAATGGCGAGTCCGATGCCGCGGGCACCGCCGGTAATCACGGCACGTTTATTGAGCAGTTTCATTGTTATCTTGTCCTTGCAGATGTAATTGCCACTCGTCCACTAAGGCGCGAAGCCCGCGCATATGGGGCAAAATTCGCCAAGCACCCGCCGCGAGCAGGCGGTCAGGCTGCTCGTCGTCGATATGGCTGGCGCCCACAAAACCAATCACCCGCATGCCGGCGGCATGCGCAGCGGTAACGCCTGCCACGCTATCCTCAACCACTAGGCAGCGGTTGGGCGGGCAGCCAAGCTCATGCGCCGCCAAGCGGTAAATTGCTGGGTCCGGCTTAGGGTTATCGACCTGCTCGGCCGTGAAAATCGGCACATCGCCCAACGCCTCTTCCAACTGCGTTGTCGCAAGCGATGCCAATACGCGGCAGCGGCGGCTGTTGGAGACCACGGCTTTAGGTAAATCGATACCACTAACGGCGTCGTGAACCCCTGCAATAGCGGTGAGTTCTCGTGCCAGACGCGCTTCTATGGCGCTATCGACTACCTCAGAGGCATTAGGTGGCAGCGGATGCCGGCTTAACTGCGCTAGATGGCGGAGAATGTCGGCGGTCGTCATACCCAGGGCTTGGCTGAGTAGCGTCGGGATATCCAAATCCGGCAGCCACTGCACAAGGTGGGTTTCCAAGGTCTCTTCTGCCAGGGCTTCGCTATCCACCAGAACGCCGTCGCAATCAAAAATCAGCACCTTCATACCTGCGCTCCTGGCGCAGCAGGCTCGGTCGCCGCACGGTTATCCTGACGGGTTAGGCTGGCCAGCGGGTGCTGTGACAGGCTCTCTAGCGCCAAGCCTTGGGCATCGAACAGGTGAGCACGCTCGGAGGCAAAGCCAAACTGCACGGTATCATTCACCCGGTAGGCCACGTCGCCATCGGCCATGATGGTGATCAGCAGCTCGCCCATCTGCACGTACAGCGAGGTCTGCCCGCCTAAGCGCTCCAACACTTTAATCTGCCCACTCAGCGGGCCGTTTTCATCCAGCTGTAGGTGCTCAGGACGAATACCCAGCTCCAGCGCTTCATCGCTGGCGAGCTGCTCGCCCGATACGGGAATGGTGCAGGGCCGCCCCCCGGGCAGGCGCACGGTGACGCCATCATAGCCAATGGACTGCTGCTCGACGCTGAAGAAATTCATCTTGGGCGAGCCGATAAAGCCTGCCACAAAGCGGTTACGCGGGTGGTGATAGAGCGCCATGGGCGAACCCACCTGCTCCACCACGCCATCGTGTAGCACGACGATTTTATCGGCCATGGTCATGGCTTCTATCTGGTCGTGGGTCACGTAAATCATTGTGGCATCCAGCTCTTCATGCAGCCGCGCCAGCTCGATACGCATCTGCACCCGCAACGCCGCGTCTAGGTTGGAGAGCGGTTCGTCGAACAGGAAGATGCTGGGGTTGCGCACAATCGCTCGACCAATCGCCACCCGCTGGCGCTGCCCGCCGGACAGCGCTTTGGGCTTGCGATCCAGCAGCGGCTCAAGCTGAAGGATCTTGGCAGCTTCCAGCACCTTGGCGCGGCGCTCCTCTTTGGGCACACCGGCCAAGCGCATGCTGAAGCCCATGTTGCCCTCAACGGTCATGTGCGGGTACAGCGCATAGCTTTGAAACACCATCGCCAAACCGCGGTCGGCGGGGCCCACCTCGTTCATGCGCTTGCCATCGATGAGAATATCGCCGTCGCTGGCGCTCTCCAGGCCCGCGATCATACGCATCAGCGTGGATTTACCGCAGCCCGAAGGGCCAACGAACACCACGAACTCACGATCGTTAACGTCGAGATCAATGCCCTTGATGACCTTGGTGTCGCCAAACTGCTTGGTAATGTTCTTGAGTTGTAAGGTTGCCATGGGGAACTCCTTTACTTGACGGCGCCAAAGGTCAGGCCGCGCACCATTTGTTTTTGGGTCATCCAGCCGAGGATTAGGATGGGGGCGATGGCCATGGTAGAAGCCGCCGACAGCTTGGCCCAGAACAGCCCTTCGGGGCTTGAGAACGAGGCAATGTAGGCGGTCAACGGCGCGGCTTTCGACGAGGTGAGGTTGAGACTCCAGAACGCTTCGTTCCAGCTCAAAATCACCGAGAGCAGCCCAGTCGACGCAATCCCTGGCAGGGTCAGCGGCAGTAGCAGGAAGAACACTTCCTGCAGAGTGGAGGCACCGTCCATCCGGCCCGCTTCGAGAATGTCTTTGGGCATATCTTTAAAGAAGGTGTAGAGCATCCACACCACGATGGGCAGGTTCATCAAGGTATAAATAATGATCAGTCCGGTGCGGGTATCCAGCAGCCCGACATCGCGGAAAATCAGGTAGATAGGCACCAGAACACCCACCGGCGGCAGCATTTTGGTGGAGAGCATCCACAGTAGCGTGCCCTTGGTGCGCTTAGTGGGCAAAAAAGCCATGGCATAGGCCGAAGGAATAGCGATGAGCAGCGCTAAAAACGTAGAGCCAAACGCTACCGCGATGCTGTTCAGCGCGAAACGGGCATAGCCCGAGCGTGCCTGCACCTCCTGGTAGCTTTCCAGTGTGGGCGAAAAGATAAAGCTGGGGTCGGCTATCGCCGCCGTCTCGGTTTTAAAACCGGTCAGCACCATCCACAGGATAGGGAAAAAGATAATCAGCGCGATCGACCAGCCCAACAGGGTCAATACCAGTTGCCGGATGGGCAACGAGCGAGTGTGTGCTGGTGCGCTATTACGATGAGTTGTCATTGAAATGCTCCCAAGACGCCCTGGTGCCGGGGTCAGTCTTCTAAGTTCTTAGCGACCATACGGACAAGGAAAATCGCGACGATATTGGCCAGAATGATGGCGATCACCCCACCCGCCGAGGCCATACCCACATCGAAATCCAGCAGCGCTTGGATGTAGATCAAATAAGCCAAGTTGGTGGTGGCGAGCCCCGGGCCTCCGGAGGTAGTGACAAAGATCTCGGCAAAAATCGTCAGCAGGAAGATCATTTCAATCATGATCACCACGCTAATCGCACGCTTTAGGTGCGGTAGCGTGATAAAGAAGAAAATCGCCAGCGGCCCCGCGCCATCCATACGTGCGGCTTCCACTTGGTCTTCATCCAGCGATTGCATCGCCGTCAGCAGGATCAGTAGCGCAAACGGCAGCCACTGCCACGAGACGATGATGATGATGGAGGTCAGCGGTAGCGATGAGAACCAGTCCAGCGCGGGCAGCCCCAACGACTGTGCTAACCACGCCAACACCCCGTTAGAGGGGTGCATCATCATGTTTTTCCATACCAGCGCGCTCACCGTTGGCATGACAAAGAAGGGAGAGATCGCCAATACGCGGGCAATGCCCCGCCCGGCAAAATCCTGTTGAAACAGAACCGCTAAGAGCGTACCGCCCACCACGGTAATCACCAGCACCCACCCCACCAGCAGCAGCGTGGTGCCCATGGCCGACCAAAGCGCGGGGTCGGTCAGCAGGTACTCATAGTTTTCCAGCCCGGCGAAGCCGGTCATCTCGGGCATCAGTAAGTTGTAACGCTGGAAAGAGAACCAGATGGTCATGCCTAGGGGCACAATCATCCAGAGCAGGAGCAGCGTTACGGCGGGCGCTTGAAGCGAAAGCGTTCTCAGCCCGCCGACCGTACGGCCAGAAGCACGTGTTCTATTCATGGAAATACCTGCAAGAAAACAGACCTGCGAGAACCACCGAAAACGCCTGCCCGTGGCCGGGCAGGCGCAGGAGTGCATTAACGTTCGATGTAGCCCGCCCGCTGCATCGTGCGCTCAGTAGCACGCTGGGCGCTATCTAGCGCCTGCTCAACCGACGTATCACCGGTCAGCGCCGCCGCAATGGTTTGGCCTACCTGAGTGCCAATCGATTGGAACTCAGGAATACCCACAAACTGCACGCCCACATAGGGGTTCGGCTCTAGGCTAGAGTCGGTGGGGTCGGCCTCTTTAATGGCGTTAAGTACGAATCCAGCAAACGGCGCGGCTGAGGTGTACTGCTCGTTAGCGTAGGTGGATTCACGAGTACCCGGCGGTACGCTGGTCCAGCCATTAGTCTCACCGACAAGCTCGATATACTCTTCAGAAGTAGCCCAGGTAATGAACGCTTGAGCTGCCTCTTTATGCTCAGATGAAGCTGGGATAGCCAGTGCCCAGGACCACAGCCAGTGGGAACCTTTGGGAGTTTCCGCGATGGGCGCGGGTGCAAAGCCAAGCGTACCGGCTACGTCGGATTCGCTCTCGTCGTAGAGCTTGCCTGCCGCCGAGGTAGCATCGACCCACATGGCGCAGTTACCGCGTGAGAAGAGCGCGAGATTCTCGTTAAAGCCGTTGGAGCTGGCGCCTGGCGGGCCGTAGTTGCTGAGCAGGTCTACGTAGAACGAAATCGCGTTATTCCACGCCTCGGAGTTCAGCTCCGGATTCCACTGCTCATCGAACCAGCGGCCGCCGAAGGTATTCACCAGCGTTGAGACGAAGGCCATGTTCTCGCCCCAGCCCGGCTTGCCGCGCAAACAGATACCCGCCAGGCCCTCTTCGCTACCGTGGAGCTGTTCGGCCCAGTCGCGCACCTGCGTCCAGGTGGGCTGCTCGGGCATCTCGATACCTGCCTGCTCAAACAGATCGGTGCGGTAATACATCATCGAGCTTTCCGCATAGAACGGCAGCGCGTGCAGAGTGCCGTCCAGGCTTAAGCCATCGCGTACCGATGCCAGCAGATCGTCTTCGTTGTAGTCATCGGGCAAGCTGTCCAGCGGCTCCAGCCAGCCGCGCTCGGCCCAAATAGGCACTTCATAAGTGCCGATGGTCATCACGTCGAACTGCCCACCGCCGGTGGCAATATCCGTGGTCATACGCTGACGCAGCACGTTCTCCTCAAGCACCACCCAGTCCAGCGTGATATCCGGGTGCGCTTGCTCAAAGGCATCGGTCAGGCTCTGCATAATGACCATGTCATTATTGTTCACCGTGGCGACGGTGATCTCAGTTTGAGCCTGGGCTTGGCCAGCTACCGCAATAGCAGCGGCTAGGGTCGTGACGGGCAAATGACGCGCGAGACGCATACAGCACTCCTCTTGGCAAATATTGGCATTGTTGTTGCCTTGATCTTATTGATCACCAACCGAACAAATGATCGTACGCGAGCCAAAAAAAAGCAAAGCTTGCCGCGTTAGACTTTACGCTAATTTATTCAATCGCTTGCATGTTGCAAGTGCGAAAACACCACTCACTCAATGGCTTCGATGATATGCCGAGCGGCGACCTCATCGGTGATCAAGCCCTTCAGCCAGCCACCGCGCAGCGCGGCTAAAATGGCAGGCGCTTTATCTCGGCCACCGGCAATTCCCACCATCAGGTGCTTTCCAAAACGCTCCAGCGGTAGGCTGGTAACCCGCCGGGTAATCGAGCAATCAATCACCTCCCCGCGCCGGTTCAGCGGCCAACCCAGCAGCTCCCCCACCGCTTCGCGGCCCAGCAGCTCATCCAGCTCGCTTTCGCTAATGAAGTGATCTTGGAAAAGCGTGGCTTGGCGGTCAATACGGCCAATGCCGATAAAGGCAGCCTCTGACTCTCTCGCCACATCGGCAATCGCTTTAAACAAGCGCTGGGACAGCATGGCCTCTTTTTCCGACAGCGACTCTGCCACTACGGGGGCAGGCAACAAAAAGCGCTCGCCACCGGTTTTATCCGCCAACACCATTACCGCATCATAGCGGTTAGCGGAGCCGTCACGGGCTACGTTACCCACCAGCGATACAAAACGATGCTGTGGCCGCTCCACACGGCTTAGCGCTTCCACTGCCGCACGCACCGAACGCCCAGTTCCCAGCGAGAGCGTCAGCGGCTCGCTGCGCTCCACCAGCCGCGCAATGCGCTCTGCCCCCGCCACGGCCAAATAGTACGCGCCGCTTTCGGGGGCCTGGGTGTCCGCAGGCACCACATCGCAGTAGGTGAGCTGAAAACGCTCGCGCAAGGCGCTGCCCAGCGCCATGCAGGTTGAGATGGGGTGGTCGATATGCACTTTTACCAGCCCCTCTTGGCGCGCCAGGGCCAGCAAGCGCTGTACGCCAGGGCGTGAGACGCCAAGCTGATTGGCAATCTCATCCTGGGTCATTCCGCCGACATAGGACATCCAGGCGGCTCTCGCCGCTTGGTCGAGCTTTACTTCAAACTTATCCATGGATGGGTTTGCCGCCTTGTCGTTAAAAAAACCTCATCATACAAAGCCTTCGCCAGGACCAGTAGTGTCCTATCCGCTAACATAAGCGCCTGACGACGTATTACGATGCACAGAGGTAGCTGCTATGTATAAACTCGCGTTTTTTGTTCCGATTGAGAATGCCGACAGCGTCAAAAACGCCGTCTTTGAAGCCGGCGCTGGTCGCATTGGCGATTACGAGCATGTCTGCTTTCAGACCCGAGGCACCGGGCAGTTCCGCCCAATGAAGGGTGCCGAACCGCATATTGGCCAGGTCGGCAGGCTGGAAACCGTTGAAGAGTTCAAAGTCGAGCTGGTCTGCGCCGACGAACATATTCAAGCTGCCATTGCCGCGCTCAAGCTGGCGCACCCCTATGAAGAAGTCGCCTACGACGTTTGGCAGCTTGCCGACCTTTAGAAAAAGCTAGGCGCTACCCACATAGCGCTCGCGATCTTCAGGCGTAATTTTGCTGATATGCAGTGGAAACGCAGCGTTTTCACGGTCGGCAAAGTAGTGGCGCAGCGTGCGCTCGATGGTTGGGAAGGCTAATGCGTCCCAAGGAATCTCATGCTCTTCAAACAGCGCCACCTCAAGGCTCTCAGGCCCGGCACCAAAGCCACCCATCAAGTCGGCAAGAAAAATCATATACACTTGGTTGATATGCGGTAGATCAATCAGCGTGTACAAGTCGCCCAGCGTGACCTCGGCAAAGGCCTCCTCCCAGGTTTCCCGCGTCGCGGCCTGCTGGGTAGTTTCGGCGTTTTCCATATACCCCGCCGGTAGCGTCCAATACCCTTTTCGAGGGGAGATCGCGCGCTTGCAGAGCAGTACTTTGGAGCCGCTCACCGGCAGCGTACCCGCCACGATACGGGGGTTTTGGTAGTGGATCGTGCCGCAGCCGTCGCACAGGTAGCGGGGGCGGTCGTCTCCTTCGGGAACGGCAAACCGGACTTTCTCACCACACTGACTACAAAAGTTCATCGCGTTTTCTCTACGGCTGGTGGGTCGAGGCATCAACGTGCTTGACGATGATCACCGTGGCTGGGTAAAAGAGAGCAAAGCAACGGGAATCCCTATGTTAGAGAAACTGCGCCAACAGCTGCAACAGCATATCCCTCAACGCCTAGACCACATAGCACTGCCGGAAGCCGCCGTTTTACTGCCCATTGTGGAACGCCCTGCCCCCACACTGCTATTTACACGCCGGGCCAGCCACTTAAATACCCACCGTGGCCAAGTCGCCTTTCCAGGCGGTAAGCGTGAGCCAGAGGATGCCGACCTGTACGCCACGGCGCTACGGGAAGCGGAAGAGGAGATTGCGTTAGTCCCTGGGCTGGTGAAGCCCCTAGGGCGGCTGTCGGATGTGATTTCGCTGCACGGCATTCGCGTGACGCCCTGGGTGGGTATTATTCCGCCGGATCTACCGCTGGTGGCAGACCCAGCGGAGCTGGACGCTATTTTTGAAGTCCCGCTCAGCCACTTTTTAGACGACCATCGCACCCATACCGATGTGATTACCGTCGATGGCGTTGCCCACTATGTGCCCAGCTATCGGGTAGATGGCCATGTGATTTGGGGCTTATCGGCAATGATGCTAGTGGAGCTGCTGGCCGAAGGGTTTGGTATGAACATTGACCTTTACCAGCGCCCGCCCGGTGCTTTACGCCACTACCCCGAACGCCACACCCCCACAAGCAGTCGCTCGGCCAAAGCCGAACGCGCGCCCGTTACGAGAATCACGAAATGATCGCTTTATCTGAACTGGACTCTCCCGCCCTTGACCCGCAAGCCCATTTGGAGCTGGTCGACGCGCTGGTGGAACAAGGTTGGTATGTGGGGAAAGGGGTAATCGACTCGACTCTGTGTCAAGCGCTGCACCGCGAGATCCTCCACCTCGCCGAACACGACGCGCTGGATGAAGCGGGCATTGGCCGAGGCCAGCAGCACCACTTGCGTAAAGATATCCGAGGCGATGCTATCCACTGGCTAGACCGAGAGAGCGAAGCCCAACGCCGCTATTTGAACGCCATGGCGGAACTGCAGCAGTCGCTCAACCAAGCGCTGTTTCTTGGCCTGTTTGAGTACGAGGCCCACTTTGCCCACTACCCCGCCGGTGCCTTCTACCAGCGCCACCTGGACAGCTTTCGCGGGCGGGCCAACCGAGTGATTTCCACCGTCGGCTACTTGAACCCCGACTGGCCGAGCGACGGCGGCGGTGAAATGGTGATTTATCATCCGGATGACCCAGCTCTGGAAGTGGCCCGCGTGGTGCCCGAAGCCGGCACCTTTGCCTGCTTTTTATCGGAAACCATTCCCCACGAAGTGCTGCCCACCCGCCAGCCCCGCGCCAGCATTGCGGGCTGGTTCCGCCGCAATGCATCAATGGGCGGTGTATTGGATCCTGCCCGCTAAATGATGAGCGAGACATGTCTGTGAGTGCTGAAAGAGCGGCCGCCCTAGCGGCGAAAGTGGCTGCCTTGGAAGCGCGTAACGCCGCACTTGAAGAGGAAAAGCGCCACTATCAGTGGCTGGCAGAGAGCACCACCGACCTGATCTCCCGCCACGCCCGGGACGGCACGTTTTTGTATGCCTCTCAAGCCGCGCGGGAGCTGCTGGGCTATGAACCCGACGAGCTGGTCGGCGTCTCCGCCTATCAGCTGTTTCACCCGGCAGATCTAAGCGACCTGCTGAACAAATCGCCACGGGTTTACTACCACGACGGTTTCTATCAGCAAACCTATCGTTTTCGCGCCAAGGCGGGCCATTACGTATGGTTTGAA
Organism: Halomonas sp. SIMBA_159; assembly: GCF_046536035.1. Classification (NCBI taxonomy): domain Bacteria; kingdom Pseudomonadati; phylum Pseudomonadota; class Gammaproteobacteria; order Oceanospirillales; family Halomonadaceae; genus Halomonas; species Halomonas sp. SIMBA_159. The sequence continues at coordinate 47,189 of NZ_JAWJBT010000006.1, read as the reverse complement.
ACCACCAGCCGCACCCGGCGGGATGCCGAGACCGGAGAGTTACTTGATATCCTGTGTGTCTCACGAGACGTTGGGCGTCGCATTGAGGCCGAAGCCACTCGCGAGCGCTTAGCTCAAGTGGTCGAATCCACCACCGACTACGTGCTGTTTTTAGGGCCGAATCAGAGGGTATTCAGCGCTAACGAAGCCGCTCGCCGCTGCTTTGCTCTGCCCACGGCTTCGTCCACTGCGCTCAGTGAGCTATATCAAGCCGACTCGCTGCGCTTATTAAATGAAGTGGTATTTCCCGCCGTGGAGCGTTATGGCTCCTGGAGCGGTGAGCTGGAGATGCGCACCGCGAGCGGCTGTGTGCCGGTGCTCAGCGTGGTGCTGGCCCACCGCAGCCGGGGGGCCGAGCCTGGCCAGTTTGCCTTGGTGAATCGCGATATTAGCGCCCGCAAAGCCGCCGAAGCCCAGGCGCGACGCCACCAAGAGCAGATTGCCCACGCTAACCGGCTAGCCGCTGCGGGCGAACTTGCTTCCAATATCGCCCATGAGCTGAATCAGCCCTTAGGCGCCATTGCCAACTACACCAGCGGTGCGCTGTTAAAGTGCCAGCAGCAGCCTGCCCCTCCGGCAAGCGAGCTGCTGCTTCCTCTGGAGCGCATTGACGAGCAGGTACAGCGGCTCGCCCAGCGTCTGCGCCACCTGCGCAGCTTTGTACGTAAGCGCAGCCACCAAGTGCGCCCGCTAGTGCTGGCAGACGTCATCGCGGCCGCCTGTCGGCTCTGCGAGTGGCAGTATCAGCAAGCATCGATCACCCTGACGCCGCAGCTGCCCCAAGGATTACCGCGTATCTACGCCGACCCAATTGCCCTGGAGCAGGTCATCGTGAACTTACTGCTGAACGCGCTGACCGCTAGTCGCCGGGTGAACGACGCCAAGGTGGTCTGCATCAGCGCCCGGCGAAGCGGCCAGCGCCAGATCACGCTAAGCGTTGAGGACGAGGGGCCGGGGGTGGAAAAAGCGCACCAGCAAATAATTTTTGACGCTTTCTTTACCACCCGCGATGAAGGGCTCGGCATGGGGCTGGCCATTAGCCGTACGCTGGTGGAGAGTATGGGAGGCGCCCTCTCCCTGCGCACCGACAGCGCTAAAGGCGCCTGTTTTGACGTATCACTGCGAACGGAGACCGACGCCTAATGCTCTCGCCTACTCACACTTCACCACCTCCCAGCGTCATTGCGGTGGTTGACGACGATGACGCTCTGCGGGAATCGCTGGTGTGGCTACTGGAATCAGTGGGGTTAACCACTCACGCCTTTGCCAGCGGTGATACCTTTTTAGCCACCGCCCATGATGCCTTTGGCGCACTGCTGTTAGATATTCGCATGCCGGGGATGAGCGGGCTGCAGGTGCAGCAGCAGCTAGTCGACCGGCACGCCAGCCTGCCGATCATCATGATGACGGGGCATGGCGATGTGCCCATGGCGGTGGCGGCGCTGAAAAACGGTGCGTTTGAATTTATCGAGAAGCCGTTTAATCATCAGCAGCTGATCGAAGTCGTGCAAAGGGCACTCAGCAGTGCCGAACAGCAGCACCAGCGTCAGCAGGCAATAGCGCAGCTAAAAGCCTGCTTTGAGGCGCTGCGCCCGAAAGAGCAGCGCATTGTGGTTCACGTCGCAGAAGGAATGACGAACCGCGAGATCGCCGACCATATGGGTATTAGCGCCAAAACGGTTGAGGTGTATCGGCTGCGTGCGATGAAGGCGATGGGGGCAACTAATGTGGCGGAGCTGGTGCGCCAGGCAGTAGCGCTGTCATTGGTGCCTACACTACTGCCTGTCTCCACTTAGGCGAGGGTTAGCTTAACGGCACAATCTGGCCGTTAGCCTCTTCTAACACGCGACTGACCTGCTCATAGTTGGCACGGCCTTCGCCTTCGTGCGCTTCAATCAACTCCACCACATTCAGCAGCGTTTCCATGCCAAACGCCTGCTCATCCGTGGCAGTGAACGCCTGAATGTAGGCCTCGCCGTCGGCATTCCGGCCAAGTTTGATCGGTGCATCAATGATATTCACCTGCGTGCCGACCGGCACACGCCAGAAGACGGATTCAATATCTTCAGGGTGCATGCGAATACAGCCACGGCTGGCGCGCATACCAATGCCGTCTGGCTGGTTGGTGCCGTGAATCAGATAACCGGGGATATCCAACAAAATCGCGTACTGCCCCAGCGGGTTATCCGGGCCAGGCGGCACTACCGCCGGGGGGGCATCGCCACGCTCGGCTGCCTCGCGACGGATCGACTCAGGCGGATACCAGGCGGGGTTTTCCAAGCGCATGGTGGTTTCGGTAATACCCAGCGGCGTATTGTAAGCGTCGCGGCCAATGCCAATGGGGTAGGTTTCTACCCGAGGCGCTTCGCCATTTTCTACCTCGGGGTAGTAGTACATGCGTAGCTCGGCGACGTTAATCACAATGCCGGTGCGGGGTTCGTCGGGCAGTAAGAACTGGCTAGGAATGGTGACTTCGGTGCCTTCGCCCGGCACCCAGATACTGACATCCGGGTTGGCCATGCGAATTTCTTCGTAGCCCACGTTGTGCTCCCGGGCAATGTCCAGCAGCGTATCCTCTTCGCTGGCGGTGACGGTATAGACCTCGCCCACCATATTGCCCGCGTCAGGCAGTGAAAAGTGTCCTTTCGGCAGCTCGGCGTCATTAGCCAACGCACCGGTTGCCATTAGCCAAGTGCTTAGCGCCACTACGCCGCTGGCTAGATGCTGTTTCAACTGCTGAAACGGCAGTGAGGGGGCAGTCAGGGTCATGGGGTCTCCTTTATATGCAGCAACCGCTGTGCGGTAGGCCATAGTGGCTATGAATATGCCCAGCTACGGGCGGTGGGTCAATTCGCCAGACTGTCGCAGCGCTTTTAACGTCGCCGCTTTTCTTTCTTGATACTGATTAAGAGTTCGCTATTGAGATTGCAAAGCGCGCGCCAGCTCCTACCTTGAGAAGTGTCCTTGCACAGCGAAGTGCAGGGCAACGTCGGACAGTGAGAGGCGCCATTTGTGCGATGCACGCACACGCGGCGAGTCCTCCTCATCACCACGCAAGGAGCAATCTCGATGAAACCGATCTTTCTCAGCACACTCATCCTTCCCGCACTGATGGCCACTGCAGGCATTACTCAGGCCAGTGACAGTAGCAACGGTATGGAAGCCTCTTATTTAACCAGCGCACCGGACAACACCTTTCACTCTGATTCGCTGACGGGCAATCAGGTGCACAGCAGCGTTGAAAACGATGAAGACATCGGCACCATCAATGACCTGATCATTGATGAAGATGGCAAAATCAACGCCGTGGTTGTTGGTGTAGGTGGCTTCCTGGGGATGGGCGAAAAAAATGTCGCTATCGAATGGGACTCCCTGGAATTGACGAAAGGCGAGGACGATGAAGAGTACGTGATTTCCGTCAACGCTTCGGAAGAAGCCCTGGAGGAGGCACAAGAGTACGAGCGCGACGGCGACCTTCATACGGAGCGCGACACCGAGATGAACAATAGCGAAGAGAACGCTAATAACGTGAGCGAGACACAGAGCTAATCTGTACCGCCCATGGCTGCTTAGCAGTCATTGCTTGCAAAAAGGGCCTTGCCACTCGGCAAGGCCCTTTTCGTATTAACGGCAGCGCCATTCAACAATGCTGCCGAGCGCCGCTTTAAGGCAGCGCTCTGGGTATTAGCCTTTCAGCTTGGCAGACATGGTGATGTCAGCCTTGAGGACTTTGGATACCGGGCAGTTGGCCTTGGCAGTTTCAGCGGCTTCCTGGAAAGCAGCGTCGTCGGCACCGTTTATGCTGGCTTCCACGTCTAAGTGAATGCTGGAGATATCAAAACCTGCATCGCTTTGCGATAGCGTGACTCGTGCCTGGGTATCAATAGAGTCAGCGGTATAGCCTTTCTCGCCCAGAATCATCGACAGAGCCATGGAGAAACAGCTGGCGTGAGCGGCACCGATCAGCTCTTCAGGGTTGGTGCCGGGCTCGCCTTCGAAACGCTGCTTGAAGGAGTAACCTGCATCCAGTACACCGCTTTCAGTGGCGACTTTACCTTGGCCATCTTTCAGACCACCTTCCCAATGTGCGCTTGCTTTACTATCCATTCTGTTCTCCTTTCCTAGGGTAGTGTGCTTCTCGCAGGGTGAACGCAGTGTTACGTTCGGTGCTTACTCAGCGTAGCTGATTCTAGGCGGTGATTCTACGGCTCTCGTCTTACGGTGAGGTGACCGCAGCCAACGGGGGTGGTGTCTCAGATGCACTTGCCTGCAGCGACTCCATGGAGCGCTCTCCCCGCTCTTCCAAGGGCGCGCTGGCATCAATGGTCAGCTCTACTCGGCGATTGGCGGCACGGCCTTCCGGCGTATCGTTAGCGGCAAGCGGCCGCGTTTCGGCAAACCCTTGAATGAACAGCCGCTCAGGCGTGATCGCTCCGGAATTGGCCAGGACGTTGGCCACCGAAGCAGCCCGCATGGCCGACAGATCCCAGTTGCTACGGAACTGAGCGGTGCGAATGGGGATATTGTCAGTATGTCCGTCAATCGACACGGTGCCGGTTAACTCCCCCAGCAGCATGGCAAGCTCTTCCAAAAGGCTGGCAAACGCTGGAGTGACCGTGGCGGTGCCCGAATCAAAGGTGCCATTTTCGGCAATGCGCACCACCACGCGGTACTCATCCACCGTAATCTCCGCTACGCCTTCAGGCAGGGAAGCCTCTAGCAGCGACTCGACGCTGCCCGCCACCTGCAGGCTGCGCTGGCGCTGCTGGGTTTCCAGAATATTACGCATCGACTCAAGCTGAGGCTGCTGTTGCATGGTGCGCTGGCGCACCTCTTCTATCAGCGTGCGATCGGGCGTCGCTGGCGAGAAGTTTTGCATGACGGCACTGGTGCCCATCGGTATCTGCATCGCTTCGATGTCTCGCTGCACCCCGAACGCTTTGGAAAGCTCATCCGCTACACGACGAAACTTCTGCGCATCAATTTCAGCAAACGACAGCAGCAGAACAAAAAAGCACAGCAGCAGCGACATCAAATCAGCGTAGGTCACCATCCAAGCGGGAATATTGGTCTGCTTTTGTGCCATGGTTTATCGCTCGCTCGCCGCACTGCGCTCTTCGCTGGTCTCCGTCGAGCGATGCTCAGGCGGTAGATAAATCGTCAGCATTTGTTCAAGTACGCGCGGGTTTTTATCTCCCTTGATGGCGAGGATCGCGTCTATCCATAGCTCCTGCATTTTAGATTCTTGGTTCATGCGCACCCATAGTTTGTCGGCCAAGGGAGTGGCGATCATCGTGGCGATCATCGCGCCATACAGAGTGGTGAGCAGCGCCACCGCCATGGCCGGGCCGATCAAGGAAGGGTCGCCCATATTCGAGAGCATCTGCACCAGCCCCACGAGTGTGCCGATCATCCCCATGGCGGGCGACACTTCGCCAAGCGCAGAGAAGACCTGACCACCGGCCTCGTTGCGCTCTAGGGTCAGTAAGCGCTCCTTCTCCATCATCTCTTTGATCATATCGGCGCTAAAGCCGTCTGCCAGCATTTGCAGACCTTTCTTTAGAAACGGGGAGTTTACCTCACGGCTCTCTAAGGCAATCATGCCTTCTCGACGAGCCACTTTAGAAAGCTCCACTAACTCATCGATGCTCTCTTGAATACTGGGTAACTGAAACTTAAACGCCCGCGCTGCTGCTTTAAACGCAAACTTAAACTGGGTAATACTGAACTTAGCTAAAACAACAAATAAGCTTCCTCCAACCACTAACAGCAACCCGGTAGGGTTCATAAACACTTCCGGCGACGTGCCCATAATCACAGAGGCACCTACCAGCACGGCAGCTCCTACCAAGCCAATCAGCGTTGCGAGATCCACGGCGTTTCCTCAACGGGTCATCAATTGCAATCCTACGATTGGCTGAGACAGTAGAGACTCCCATCATAGGCGTCAACGTCAATTTAGTCACATGACAAATATTGACAATCCTATTTATCTCCTTGTAGCCACTTCGCTTTCATACGCTTTATGGATAAGCTGACGAGCACTTAACACTGCGTTTTTCCACGTAAGGACACACCATGTCATCGGCCGACGCACTGCGCCTTTTACTGCTTTCATCGTTATGGGGGCTGTCGTTTATTTTTATGCGCGTGGCAGCGCCAGAGTTTGGGGCAGTGCCGCTGGTATTAGTACGCATGGGGATTGGTGCCCTACTGCTGCTGCCACTGTTATTGAGCCTGCACTATTTACGCTTGATCTGGCAGCACAAAGGGCCATTGCTGCTGCTGGGTATCGTTAACCATGTGCTGCCCTTCTCGCTTCTAGCGCTGGCAACCACACGCCTGGAGGCGGGCTTTACGTCACTGATTAACGCCACCACGCCGATTTTTACCGCGCTGTTAGGGGCCGCCTTTTTTGCCACGCCCATACAGCGACAGCAGTACGTAGGGCTGGCACTGGCCCTGCTAGGCGTCTATATACTCTCAGCGAATCGGCTGGACTTCGGTTTAGGCGGCGACGGTTGGTTTATTATTGCCGTCTTAGGCGCCACGTTCTGCTACGGCATTGCAGGCAACTACTCGAAAACACGCCTTAGCCACCTGCCCACGCGAGTACTCGCCGCGGGCAGTAGCGCTATGTCGGCGTTGGTATTACTGATTCCCGGTATATGGCTATGGCCAAGCGAGCCGGTGAGCACACTGGCCTGGGGCAATGCCCTGGCGCTGGCCATGCTCAGCACCACGCTGGCGTTCCTACTTTACTTTGGTTTGCTCGCCAGCGCAGGTGCCACCGCCACCTCAACAGTCACCTTTTTGGTACCGGTGAGTGCGCTCCTTTGGGGCTACCTGCTACTGGATGAAACACTAAGCCTGCAAGTCGTGGCAGGCATGGTGATTACCCTACTGGGCACCGCGATTGCCACGAAGCTGCTGCGCTTTAGGCCTCGCGGGGCACTGCCGTCACCTCATCCCCCACACGAATAACGCCGCCATCCCCTGTTGTTAAGGTGGCATTTTGGCCGAAGTGAGCGCCCTTCAAATGGGGCTGGGTATTCAACGCTAAGAGCGTTTTTAGCGGCTCGGCTTGGGTAGGAACGGTGCCTGTTTGCTGGTCGACGGTGGTGATTTTGCAGCGCTGGCAGGGTTTGCGCAGAGTGAGCTGGTAGGTATCACTCTTGATAGCCACCCAGCGGTCTTCTTGCCAAGCGTCATCGCAGGCCACCACGATATTGGGCCGAAAGCGGTTCATAGGAACCGGCGTATTGCCTCCCGCGACCAGCGCACTGTTCAAAGCATCTAGCGAGCCGGTGGTGGTGATCAAAAAGGGGTAGCCATCGGCAAAGTAGGTGTGGGCTTCGCCCCCCGCCAAAAAGTCCTCTTCCACTGTCCGGGTGAACGTGGTGGCAAAGCGCACCAGGCTGATGCCTTTGGCCTGCTCGCCCAAGGCGGCTTCCAGCCACTCGGACACCGCTTCGCCCTCCGGCAGCGCTTTACAGTGATCGTCCCATACCGAGACCAGCCGCAGGTTGCCCGCAGGCTCTTCTAGCGAGATGGCGATCGGCTCAACGGTAGGGTGAGAAAGCACGAGCGAATCGGACGTTAACGCCACCGACACCGTCGCCAGAGCGGGCAACTGCCGCTGAGTGACAAAGCGCTGCTGGGCATCCACCAGCATCCAGCGACGATCCCAAGCGAGACCGTGGGTATGGATCTCGCTTTGGGTTACATCGATCCCCTGCAGGGATTTCACCGGATAAACCGTTAGTTGAGTTATCTTCACAGCGGCCTCTTAAGCTCAGGGCATAGCAGAATAAAACGCTAGCCTAACGAGGTTATCGTAAGCAGCCAAACAGTTTTTAGCATGGCTGTTATAGCGTTTTACCCGCCTCAATGCGATACCCCAAATCCAGCACCTTCTGCGTTAGCGCTTCACCGCGAATACGCGCCAGCAACGCCTTGGCCGCCGCCTCACCAATTGCCTGTCGGGGAGTCACTACACTGGCTAACCGTGGCGTCATGGCCTGCCCCACATCGTGGCCATGGAACCCAGCAATCGCCATTTTCCCCGGCACGTTAACGCCCTGGCGCAGGCACTCAAAGTAAGCGCCCACGGCAACGTCATCGTTAGTACAGAAAATACCGTCGGCTTCAGGGTAGTTGCTCTGAATTTCCTGCATGAGCGCGGCACCGACGGTGTAGGAGGAGCGCTGGCTGCTCTGCAGCGTTACCGGCGTTAGCCCCTGCTCTTCCATGGCTTGACGATACCCCTGTTCGCGCTGACGGGTACGCTCATCGAGCCGCACGGCAAGATAGATCACCTGACGACGTCCTCGGCGAATCATCTCGCTGACCATATCGTAAGCGGCACGGACGTTATCGTAGCCCACCGCCTGCTGCAGCGGTGGGCGGTGAGTATCCATAATTTCCACAATGGGAATACCCGCTGTTTCCAACATCCGCAGGCTGCGCGGGGTATGGTCACGGTCCGACAAAATCACGCCGTCAACGTTATACGACAGCAGCGAGGCAAGGCTGCGCTCCTCAAGCTCCTGGCTGTAGCCGTAGTGGGAAAGCATTAGGTGGTAGCCTGCTGGCTCGGTATAGGCTTCGATACCAACGATGACATCAGCAAATACTTGGTTGGTCAGCGAGGGCACCAACACACCAATGGAGTGACTGGTGGCACGGGATAGCAAGTCGGGGGCACGGTTAGGAATGTAGCCAATCTGCTCGGCGGTGCTAAAAATGCGCTCCCGAAGCCCTTCCGACACCGTCTCCGGGTCGCGCAAACAGCGGCTCACGGTCATTTTGGTGGCACCAACGCGATCCGCAATATCTTGTAATGTAGGGCGTTTTTTCTTCAATGGCGTCGCTGCCTTGTACAGTGGATGGCGCTCGGGCCCTACCATAGCGAATAGTAGGGCCCCTCGCCTATCCCTTCCTTTAGCCTAATGAGCGGCGCTGCTCGGGTACCAGCGTGGCGCTAAAACGCTCTACGATTACGGCGGGCGTAAGGCTGATAGAAAGCGTTACGGCTTCATCCGCCTGCGGTGGCTCCAAGTCGGCCAGTTGGCTGGCCAGCATGCTATCGCCTTTGAAAAAGTGCCCGGCGCGGGTTTCTAAGCGCTCGCGCAGCAGTTCATGGGAGCCTTCCAGGTAAAGGATACGCAGCGCACTATCCCCCTCTCTCAGGCGGTCACGGTAGCGCCGTTTCAGGCCGGAGCAGGCAATCACCACCGACGTATCTTGCGCCTTATACTCGGCAAATAGCCCAGCCAGGGTTGCTAGCCAGTCGCGACGGTCATCGTCGTTCAGCGGTGTACCGCTGGCCATCTTGGCTACGTTGGCTGGCGAGTGGTGGTCGTCGCCATCAATAAAGGTGGCTCCCATACTGGCCGCTAGCTGCTGACCAATGTGCGACTTCCCCGACCCTGACACACCCATGACGAGAATACGATGTGAGCCGTTATGAGCTGAGTAAGTAGTCACTCGCGACTCCTATCAGTTACCGCGAACGGCGGTGAGGTCAGGTAACCAAGTCACTATGCTTGGGAAGGCAATGAGCAGCACCAGCACGACCAGCAGCGCGGCGTAGTAAGGCAGCATGGCTTTGACCAGCGACTCCATGGAGACTTTGCCCACGCCACAGCCCACATACAGGCAGGTGCCTACTGGCGGCGTGAGTAGGCCAATCCCCAGAATAAAGGCCATCAGCACGCCAAAGTAGGCAGCATCAACGCCCACCGAGGTCACAATAGGCGCGAGCATCGGCGCCATGATCACCATGGCGGGCGTGAGGTCCATTACAAAGCCAACCAGTAGAAGGAGTGCCGCCACAATGAGAAGCAGCAGGAACGGCTCCTGGGTAATCGCCTGAACCTGACGCACCAGCGTTTGTGGAACCATATTGATGGTTAAGAACCAGGCAATGACGGTGGCAAAAGCCAGCAGCATCATCACCATGCCAGTGAGCCTAGCGGTACGAATCAGCATGCCCATGAGTTCGCTGAGCTTAAACTCGCGATACACCAGCAGAGAAATCGCTAACGAGTAGAGCAGCGCCGCCACGGCTGCTTCTGTGGCAGTAAACACGCCACCGATAATGCCGCCAATCACGATCACCGGCAGCACCAGGGCCAGCCAGGCGTCTTTAAAGGCTTTCCACAGCACGTCCCAGCGGAACTGGCGCACGCCACCGCCCTGCTTGTTAGCCAGAATATAGGTCGTGACCATAAGTGCAGCACCAATCAGCAGCCCCGGTACGATGCCGGAGATAAACAGGCGGCTGATCGAGGTTTCGGTGACGATGCCGTAAAGAATTAGCGGGATAGAAGGCGGAATAATGATCCCGATCACCGATGAGACGGTGTTAATCGCCGTAGCGTTGGCCGCGGTGTAGCCCTGCTGCTTCATGGAGGGAATCATCATCGAGCCGGTGGCCGCCGTATCGGCAACGGCTGAACCGCTGATACCGCCGAAAAACATAGACCCGGTAATGGCCACTTGGCCCAGGCCGCCGCGCATAAAGCCCACCAGCGCACCGGCTAGTTCCATCAAACGGCGTGCAATGCCGCCGTTACTCATTACTTCACCGACCAGAATAAAGAACGGAATGGCCAGCAGCGGGAAGCTGTTCACCCCACGAATAGACTGCTCAATCATGATCGAGAGCGGAATATCTGAGAGCACTGCCATGACCAGCGCCGCCACTCCTAAACCAAACGCGATGGGCAGGCCAATCACAATCGACACTAATAAAATGGCGAGAAAAATCCACAGCATGACGATTACTCCCCTTGTGCGTTGGCCGACTGGCCGTGTGGTTGAACAATAATGCGTACGCTCATCCATACCCGCCAAAGCGACACAGCGGCGATAAAGATGACGCAGAGCACGAGGGAAAGGCTGACCAAACTGAGAGGCACGCCCATAATCGCAGAGCGCCCGCTAGAGCGTGACAGCACTTGATAGCCGCCAAACACCATGACCAGCATAAGACCGGCAATAATCAGGTGCTGTAAGCAGTACAGCATGTGCGCAAAGCGCAGCGGCAAACGCCGCACCAGCGCATCAACGGCAATGTGCTCATAGCGGGCAAACGCGGCGGCGGCACCAATGAACACCAGCCAGATAAACAGCATACGCGCCAGCTCGTCGACCCAAGGCAGCGAGTGGTTAAACAGCGAACGGCCCACCACGTTGCTAGACACCGCCACAATCAGCGCCACTAAAATTGCGCCAATCAAATACTCCATGCCAAGCGTTAGCCAGCGAAACAGCGCCGGGCCTTGGCGTGTTTCGGTATCGATTTCCAGCAGCTTACGGTTGGGATCGTCTAAGTAGACCGACGGATCTTCCATCGTGGGCGCTGTTAAAGAGGATTCAGCGTGGGGAGGTGTTGAGGAGGGTGTCATAAGAACTCCAAGGGGCACTGACAAGTCGGGCAGGCACAATGGCCTGCCCGATGGTGCGCTAAACGGTGCGTATTAGTTGCTGCTGTCTTCTACGATCTGCTGAATTTCAGCGATCAGGTCTTCGCCGATGCGCGGCGCCCACTCTTCATAAACAGGCTGTACGGCTTCTTGGAAGGCGGCCAGCTGCTCATCGCTCAAGCGAGTGATCTGCATACCGCGCTCTTCTAGCTGATCCCGCGACCAATCATCGTATTCAGCAGAAAGCTGAATTTCGTACTCAGCGGATTGACGCGCGGCTTCCAGCACCAGCTCTTGATACTCAGGGGCCATACGCTCCCAAGTACGCTCAGAGAGCATCATGATGAACGGCGTGTAGACGTGGCGAGTTTCGGTGCCGTAGTCCTGCACTTCGTTGAAGTTAGAGGTCAGGATGGTGCTCCAGGGGTTCTCCTGGCCATCGACCACGCCCTGCTCCAGGGCAGAGAACAGCTCACCAAACGCCATCGGCGTGGGGTTAGCACCGAGTGCTTCCCAAATCGCCAGGTGCACTGGGTTCTGCATGGTACGTACGCTCAAACCACGCACGTCTAGGCCTGCCACGTCTTCCGGTGACTCCACCGGGCGCGCGCTGTTAGAGAGCTGGCGGTAGCCGTTTTCAGAGAAAGTGAGTGCCTTTAGGCCGGTGCCTTCAAAGCCATCCAGCATTTCTTGGGCAACGTCGCTCTGCATCACAGCAATGGCCGCTTCACGGCTGGGCAGCAGGAACGGTAGATCAAACGCCGACAGCGCTTGCACATAGCCTGTGGTTGCTGAGCTTGATGGATACGTCATGTCTAGCGTGCCGGTCTGCAGCATTTCCATCATCTGAACATCGTCGCCCAACTGGCTGTTGGGAAACACGTTGACCGTAATACGGCCATCGGTGCGCTGCTCTAGGATCTCGCCAAAGTACTGGCTGGAAAGAAACTGCGGAGAGGTTTCAGAAAGGCCAATGCCCATGCGTAGGGTGTGGCTGCCGTGGTCAGCTACGACATCCCCTTCAATGGCAGGCGGGTCAGAAAGCTCGGGGCTTTGGGCATGTGCCATGCCAAAAGTAAGGGTCGTTGCACCCACTAGGGTAAGCGTGCTGCGCCAAATCGCTGTCATGACGTGATCTCCAAACATTCATTGTTGTTGAGTGCTGAGTGATGAACTGCTGATTGCTGAGCGGTTATGAACGCTGCCGTGCTATCGCGCCTGTTACGTCGCTGTGTTACCGGTAACATTCAATAAGCGAAGGCTAGTGACCATTCGCTTAGGTGTCAAAGCAAAACTGCCAACTTACGACCAACGTCTAGGGATAGCCACTCACCGCCTAGCGCGCTACATTACCCGCTATGCATCTTGTCCTGGAGTCCACATGCCTGCGTTAGACCCTTGTAGCGAACTGGAGCTAGACCATCAGCTCTGCTTCGCCCTCTATTCAACATCGTTGATGATGACAAAAATCTACAAACCGCTTTTGAAAGAGTTAGGGCTTACTTACCCGCAGTACCTAGCCATGCTGGTACTTTGGCAAGAAGATGGCATTACCGTAGGGACACTCAGTAAGCGCTTACTGACTGATCCTGGCTCGCTGACCCCACTGCTCAAGCGTTTGGAGGCCGACCAGCTACTGCGCCGCCAGCGAAGCGTGCAAGATGAACGCGTGGTGGAGCTGTTTCTCACCGACAAAGGCCGTTCGCTGCGTGAGCAGGCGCGTCATGTCCCTAGCTGTGTGGTAAATGCCAGTGAAAAATCGGTAGAGGCCTTAACACAGCTAAAAGAAGACTTGGTTCAGCTACGCGATAGCCTGCAAAAAGCCAAGTAGTGTTACTCTCTTCCATGACGCTAAGTTATTTCCACCCATTTAACTTGCGCACAAAATAAAGCTGCACTAAATTAAAACAGACTGACCACACCAACGATTCACTGAACCAACGTCTTATTAACAGGAGACACCTTATGTCGATTGAAACGATTGCCTACCGTGCCCATGCTCACGCCACTGGTGGCCGTGAGGGCCATGCTAAATCTTCCGACGGCGCGCTGGATGTCAAACTGAGCACCCCGAAAGAGCTGGGTGGCGCAGGTGGCGAAGGCACCAACCCAGAGCAGCTATTTGCAGCGGGCTACTCCGCTTGCTTTTTGGGCGCGCTGAAGCACGTGGCTAGCCAAGAGAAAGTCACACTGCCCGCTGATACTCAAATTGATGGCAGCGTTGGTATTGGCGCCATTCCTACCGGCTTTGGTATCGAAGTCGAGCTGAAAATCAGCCTGCCGGGTCTGGAAAAGGACGCAGCTCAAGCGCTGGTGGATAAAGCCCATATCGTTTGCCCTTACTCCAACGCCACCCGTGGCAACATCGATGTCACACTGACACTGGTGTAAGCCACCTTTATCGCCGCCTTGCCAGCCTGCAAGGCGGCGGTTAATCGTTTTTCCTTTTGCCCTCCCCCCGTATTCTCCCTTTAGGGCCAGCATGGCCACTCGTTCTCTTTTCGTTTTTTCCCTGCGCATTTTTATTTAACGGACTAACGAACTACCCTTGTACCCAGGTTTTACGACCCCATAAAACAGAGACAACTCAGCAAGCTAGGCAATGGCACTGCTCTTTTTCACCTGTTCAACAGCGAGGCTACTATGAGCGATACGACCTATACGCCACCACGGGTTTGGAAGTGGGAGCCGGGTAACGGCGGTAAGTTTGCCAACATCAACCGTCCTGTGGCGGGCGCAACCCATGATAAAGCGCTGCCGGTGGGCAAACATCCCTTACAGCTTTACTCCTTAGCCACGCCCAACGGTGTGAAAGTGACGGTGATGCTGGAAGAGCTGCTGGAAAAAGGCATTGCAGCAGCCGAGTATGATGCGCACCTGATTCAAATCGGCGAAGGCGATCAGTTTGGCAGCGGTTTCGTTGAGGCTAACCCTAACTCTAAGATCCCGGCGCTGATGGATCACAGCGTGAACCCGCCCCAGCGGGTGTTTGAGTCAGGGGCTATCTTGCTCTATCTCGCCGAAAAGTTCGGTGAATTTTTGCCAACAGACCCAGCCAAGCGCACCGAGTGCCTCTCTTGGCTGTTCTGGCAAATGGGCAGCGCTCCCATGCTGGGCGGCGGTTTTGGTCACTTCTACGCCTATGCACCAGAGAAGTATCAGTACCCGATTGACCGCTACACCATGGAAGTAAAGCGCCAGCTAGACGTGCTGGATCGCCACTTGGCCGACAACCGCTTTATGGCAGGCGATGAGTACACCATTGCCGATATGGCGATTCACCCCTGGTACGGCGCGCTGGTCAAAAATCGCGTGTATGAGGCCGCTGAGTTCCTCGAGGCGCACACCTACACCAACGTGCTGCGTTGGACCGAAGAGATTGATGCTCGTCCAGCGGTTCAGCGGGGCCGCATGGTGAACCGCACCTGGGGTGAGCCCAGCGAGCAGCTTCACGAGCGCCACGACGCCAGTGACTTCACTGAAAAAACCGAAGATAAGCGTTAATTCGCGTATTAGGAAAACGTACGATGTTCGATCCGAAATACGCCCAGCTGATATTTTCATGCCTGATGGCACTGTTTATGTCATGCATTATGTCGCTGGTCATAACGCTGTATAACGTGGGGCTTGTGGAAGGGATCGTGGTGATTTGGCTCAAGGCGTGGCTGTTTGCCTTTGCCGTCGCGCTTCCGGTGATCAATTTGGTCGCCCCCATCGTGCGGCGGTTGGTGAAGCTACTGATCAAGCGGCCGCACTAAGGTCGTCCACTCACTGAGTCCCATCAACCAAACGGGGCCTGCTCATCGCAGGCCCCGTTTGTTATGTCATGATGCGTTAAAACTGATAGCGCACGTTGGCCGTAACGCTGCGACGGTCGCCGTAGCCACAGTCACCACCGTCATAGCGGCACCAAGAGATGTACTCTTCATCAGTGGCATTTTTCAAGTCTACGGAGAAGTCCCACTCACCCAGGGTATAACCCACCATCGCATCATACAGCGTGCTGGAAGGCACCACCGGCGCACCGCCAGAGCCAACGTTGTCGCCGACATAACGAACGCCCGCCCCAATACGCCAGTTACTACCAACATACAGGCGGTTCCACCAGGAAGCCTGCTCTTCAGCCACATACGGTAGGCGTATGCCTGTACCGTCGTTAGTGGCGTTCAAGTTGGTATACGCGACTTGGGTTTCAAATTGCTGCCAGCGCTTATTTACCTGTAGCTCCCAGCCATCGACCACGGCACCCACTTGCTCGACGCCGCCCGGAGTAACGCCATCGCTAATGCGGTTTTGCTGAGTAATATCAAAGTACGCCGCGCTCACGGCTAGGGATTGATCTGGGGATACGTACTTAAAGCCAATCTCCTCCTGGTCGCCGGTGGTGGGCTTCAAGGGGCTTGGATTGGCCGTACCGTCGGTGCCCAGGTTCATGGCGAACGCTTCGGAGTAGCTGACATAGGGTGAGAAGCCGTTATCGAAGCGGTACATCAGCCCCAGCCGGCCGGTGGTTTCACCTTCATCACTCACCGTATCGGGGCCAGACAGCGCCAGCGTGCGATTCTCTGCCCAATCACGGCGCAGGCCCGCTGAGACGACCACTGGCCCTACTTCGATATGATCCGCCAGATACACGCCGACTTGTTCAATCTCATTATCCGGGCGGTCAGTGGGGTTCAGCGAGCCCAGCTGAAGATTGCCATACTGAGGGTTATAGACGTTGAACTGCCCGCCTCCACTGGCCACTGAACTGTAGTTATCCTGAGACCAGCGAGCGTCCTGACGGTCGATACCCGCCACCAGCGTATGTTGGGTATTGCCAAGCGCAAACACGCCTTCCAGGCGGGCATCCATATTGAGAATGCGCGTCTGGGCATCGGCCATAAAGATGGTGCGGTTCACATTGCCTTCAGCATCGGGCACGCTGGGGATATCCACCCAGTGCTCACGGGTTTCGGTGCTGGAATCGGTATAGCGGGCGGTGGCAGCAAATGCCCAGCTGTCGTTGAGCTGGTGATCAACAAACAGCGTGGTTTCGGTCTTTTCCCGGTCGTAGCGGTCCCAGCCCGGCTCGCCAACAAAGCGCTCCGAGCCAATAAAGCCCAGTGAACCCGACTCTAACGTGCCCGCCTGGGGAAGAAACTGTGCCGATACCTGGCCTTTGTTTTCCTGGCGGTTAAGCAGCAGCGTAATGTTGGTGGCGTCGCTGGGGCGCCACGTAAACGACGGTGCAAACAGGTAGCCATCATCTTCCACATGATCCACCTGAGTGTCGCTGTCGCGGGTTAACGCCACGAGGCGATAAAGAAAATCGCCCTCTTCATCGGCCGCCCCGGTCACGTCCAACGCCAGCTGCTTGCGGTCGTAGGAGCCGTACTGCGCCCACACCTCACCGCTGCGCTCCTCTTGGGGTAGTTTAGAGACACCGTTGATAATACCGCCCAAATCCGCTTGGCCGTACAGCATGGAAGATGGCCCGCGTAGCACCTCCACGCTCTCCAGCGCGTAGACGTTGGTGCGCACGGTGTTGTAGGAGCCGTACACTTGGCGCAAACCATCCAAATAGCGGCCTGCATCAAGCCCGCGCACTTTAGCGCTGTCGCCACGAGTGTCGAACCCGAAGTTGCCCGCATACACGCCGGGGGTATACAGCAGCGCATCTTGAATGGTTTTGGCACCGCTATCCTGAATAAACTCTTGGTCAATCACTGACATGGAGTAGGGCTGCTCGGCCAGCGGCACATCCAGCTTGCCTACAGACGGCTCACGCTCAGCATCGCTGTATCCGTAAAGACCCGCCGATTCAGCGGTGACTTCAACCGTATCCAGATTGACGCTGCCCTCTTGTGCATAGACTACCGGCACAGCAGCAACGGAGGCTAAGGCAACCGCGACGCTCAGCGTGCGCAGTCGAAAGGTAGGTACAGGTTTCATCGTGTAAGATCCCAGAGCGAATATTAATGTTAATGATAGTAATTTTTATTCGCGAAAATATAAGGATCTACACCGAGAATGTCAACGAAGGCGAAAGGCTAGTTGAACCCGAAAGGCAGGTACGTTAAGTGCAAACGCTTATTCATTAGCGTGCCGCCTATCGATGATAGACAGACGGCACCAAGTCGCGCTATTGGTGATTCGAGTGGGGAAATTACTGCAGGCGGGAGTTATTCAGGGCGTAGTTCCACACCCGGTAAAAGTAGAAAATATAGCCAAGCCCCAGGGTAAGAAATGAGATCACCATCCACAGAATAATATGGCCCACATTGCTGAAGATATTGATATCGCAAACCATTTTCCGTTCCACACCGGTAGCGTTATCCACCACGCTGGTGCGGTTGATCACGAAGCGAGCGAAGGAGTAAGGAAAGAAAAACAGCGCAATGCCAAAGGTAATAATGGTGAGCAACACCCAGATGAGCAGGTGGCCAATAATATCTAGAATCGAGAGGTCAGCTTTAATGTTCACAGGTCGCCCTTACGTGTTAAGAAAGGGGCGCAGATTACCACTGTGCTCGCTGCCCGTGAACGGCCAGCAGGTGAAGCCTGCGCTTTAAGGGCCGCCCACCCCTGCTAAGCTGGATTCATCTTCCCCTTCCCCGCGCTTCACCACGCTCAGCGAACCGTCGGTTTCCAGCACCACCGCCTGGGCAGCCTCTAAACGTAAAAGCCCGCTGCTGCGTACGGCAGAACGCACTTCATTTTGAGTCACCCTCGCTTTCCTTAGCGACGCTTGCAATAACTCCCCGTCATACAGCAACAGTATCGGTTCTCCCGTAACAAGCCGCTTTACCCAGCTGACACGCACGCTCAGCCACGTAATGATGAACTGCAGGGAAATCAACAGCCCTAGTGCCAGTGCTCCCTCCGCCAACGCCACGTCTTTCGATAGCAGTACGGTGGCAAGCGTAGAGCCCAAGGCTACGGTGACAATCAGATCAAAAGCGTTCATTTTGGATAGCGTGCGGTTACCGGAAATGCGCAAAAACAAAACCAGCACTGCATAGGCAAGCACCCCCACCACAAGGGTGCGGGCCAAACTATCCCAACTGCTAAAAAAGATCATGTCCATATGTGCTCACTCCTGAATGATGAAAGAGACATCTCTTCCATCGCTCAGGGTAGCAACCATAGGTTAGGAGTGCGACGCCCACCACTGGGCATACGAGCTATTGTGTGGGGCAAGGCCACCCTCATCCGGCGCGCCGTCTTGCCACCAAACCGGGCCACGCTCACCTAGCGCCTCTTTGGCTTCCTGCACGGCCTCACGCGCTTGTCGCAGTGCCTCTTTATCATCTTGCTGTTGGGCTGTCCGCACTGCCCGACGGGCTTTCATCAGCGCTTTAACATGGCAGCGTTTTTCTTCGTCCGTCAGGCGCGGGTCCGTGCAGCGCCATAGCTGATCTTTGGCGATAAAGTAGCGGCCATCCGGTGTATGAGGGTACTTATTTGCCATCTCGTTTCACCTTACTCAGCCGCTAGCCGCTGCGTATATTTAATGTTGATTAATGACTTAGAAGCGTTTGGTCAACGTTAATGCGCCAAATTTATCCTGCTCATCCTGACCCTCAAATTCGCGGGTACGCTGAACCACCGCGTAGGTCACCTGCCAATCTTCCCAGGCCAGCGCTAACCCAGCAGAGGCTTCAGCAATCCATTCGTTGCGATCCACCGAGTGACTATCGCGGAAGGTATTGCCATCTAGCGTCAGGTTTTGCGCCATGTAGTACCCTTCCACATTCGCGAACAAGTACCACTGCCAGCCACTGGTACCGTTAATGTGATGGCGGCTGCCAGGGTTCGGCGTCAACGTGGGAATACCTTGGGCATCATCCCCCCAGCGAACGCTATAACCCGCACTGGCATAGGTATGCAGATTACCCAGTGCGGCACCTACGCTGGGGCCGTGGGAGAACTGTTTACCTGCCAAGGGAGTATCGTGCCACCACTGGCGGCGCATGGTCAGGTTAAGGATAGCTTCATCGCCTAGCTGGTTTCTCCAGCCACGCGGTCGGTCGCTTTCCGTCACGCGGTGCACTTCTCGCTGAATGCTATCCGCCTGCGAGGAAGGACCTACCAAGCCAACATCCAAATGCAGGTCGGTGGCCTGCTGCCAACGGCCCATCGGCTTATCTTCATAAAGCGACACACCGCCATACACTAAACCCGCATAGGGGCGATCATCTTCAATCAGCTCGCGGCGCTCAATCACATTGGGGGTATAAATTTGGTGCACTAAGCGGTAAGAGGCGCGATCGGCCTGGCTGATAATGCTGTCAGGCAACGCAGCCGCTAAACGCTGTGTCCAGCTTTGCGGTTCGGGGGTAAACATCCAGTTCAGTTCGAAGCCACTGGTAAAGTGGCCGTCATCACTGCTGGCGAGTCCATCGTTTTCATGCTTAATGGAAAGCGCACTATCGTCGGCGGACGCAATAGCGGGCAGCAGGCTGAACGGTAATACAAACGGCAGCACGGCTTTGCAAAAGATGGCTTTAGGAGATTCATCTCTGCGATGAGAGGCAGACGGCGTCATGGCTCATTCCTTGAGTTGAGAGCTGGGCAGGTAGGCAGCTTATTAGCAGGGGGGCAACAAACATTGCTGATTGTATGTAATCATGCAAATAGATAGCAAGCTACTTTATGTAATGCACTGTTCAACCTGGAAACACTTCCCTGTGATGACGAACTGGCGGCCAGTTCGTCATTTAAAAACTAGCACATGAATGCCTATCGCTCCCGCAATAACCACTGCGGAGTGATCTCGTGCTGGCCGTTTTCATCGGTGATAAACAGCGAACCATCGCTAATCATGACCGCCCAGTTAATCGCCCGCGGTAGGTTTGCTGCCACGGTGGCCAGTGCCTCTTGGGGCAGCCCTGCCACGTGAACATTTTTCAAGGAAGCGACGGCGGGCAGCACCTTGCTTTCCCAGATATCCACGCGGCCATACGCCAGCAGCGAGACCCGCTCAGCGCGGCGCGAACACCAGGTTAAGCGCTCGGCATCGGGCAGGCCGACTTCTATCCAGTGCAGCACTCGGCCATCCAGGCTTTTTTCCCAAAGCGCAGGCTCGTCTACGTCTGATAGCCCACGCCCAAATGCCAGCGATTCGCTGTACCAGAGGATATAAGCAATTAGCCGCGAGCACAGACGCTCTTCCGTTTCAGAAGGGTGGCGAGCCACCGTGAAACGCAACGTCTCATAGACGTTGCGGTCCAGGTCGGTCAGGTTAACGTCGACTTTATAAGGGGTCGCACTTAGCGCCATAACATGAATCTCAACATTCTCTAATGATATGCGCGCCAGTGTAGCGGATTTGCGTGATCACCGCGCAGCCATCCATACACTGCGCACTAGCCTATCGCGCGTTCGTCGCTCAGCAGGGTGGCATGCTTCACTGCTTCTGCTTCATGCATCGGCTCACGCCATGTCTCTTTCAGCGCAGCGGCATACCAATCTTGCATGGCGGGCAGGGCTAACAGGCGTTGCACATAAGCAAGGGAGGCTTCACTTAGCGGCAGGTTGAAGGTTTGTATCCGAAACGCCACGGGGGCGTAAAACGCGTCCACCGCAGTAAAACGCTCACCTGCCAGAAACGGGCCGCCAAAACGCGCAAGCCCCTCCTGCCACAGCGCATCTAAACGCGCCAAGTTGCTTTTCAGCCCTGGGGAGAGCTCGTCCATCGCCACGCGCACGCCACAGTTCATGGAACACTCATCCCGCAACGCACCAAAGCCGCTATGCATCTCGGCACTGGCGGAACGCGCCCAGGCCCGCGCCGCGCGCTCTTCAGGCCACACATTCGGGTGTTTTTCCGCCGCATACTCGACAATTGCCAAGGAATCCCACACGGCCACGTCGTGTTCGCTATCGACCAAACACGGCACTAAGCCCGACGGTGAAAAGCGCTTAAACGTGGTGTGGCTCTCCCCAAAGCCACCCTCAAAAGGCATTAAATGCTCGTTAAAGGGGATCTCCAGCGCTTTGAGCAGCACCCAAGGGCGCAGCGACCAGGAGGAGTAATTCTTGTTAGCGATATACAGATCGAACATGCCGCACTCCTTGTAAGCCATAAAAAAAGGGCGGCGCATCCGCCACCCTTCTTAACTTAAACTTAATAAATACAATTTAGAAGTTGGGTTTACGCTTCTCGACAAAAGCGCTCATGCCCTCTTTCTGCTCTTGGCCTGCAAAGCAGAAGGCGAACAGGCTGGTTTCTAGCGCCAGGGCGCTGTCTAGGTCTTGGTCCATGCCGTCGTGAACGGCTTGTTTGGCTCCGCGGACCGACTGCGGCCCGTTGCCCTTCAGCTGTTTGGTAAGCTCTTCAACATAGCTCTCAAGCTCTGCCTGGGGCATTACGCGGTTAACGAGACCAATGCGCAGCGCTTCGTGGGCATCGATTTTGCGCCCGGTAGTGACCAAATCAATCGCCATGGCGGGGCCGACTCGGCGCGGCAGACGTTGGGTGCCGCCAAAGCCAGGAATGACACCTAACAGGACTTCCGGCTGGCCGAAGACAGCGTTGTCGCTGGCGACGGCCCAGTCGCAGGCCAGCGCCAGTTCGCAGCCGCCGCCAAGGCAAAACCCGTTCACCAGCGCGACCACCGGCACGGGCAGCGTTTCAAGTCGCTTGATGGTACGCAGCGCTTGGCTGGCAAATGCGCGGGCTTCTTCAGGGGTTTTATCCCGCATTTCGGTGATATCTGCCCCGGCCACAAAGGATTTTTCCCCAGCGCCGGTAATCAATACCGCCCGCAGGTTGGGGTGCGCTTCAAGCTCGACTAAATGCGCTTCCAAAGCGCTGAGCACGTCGCTATTCAGCGCGTTCAGGGCTTTGGGGCGATTAATGGTCAGGCGCACTACACCGTCGTTATCAACCTTCTCGATCACTGCGTCGCTCATGGTGGCTCCTTGATTGTTATTGCGCTTGTGAGTGATGACCACTCAACCCTAGCGAACGCTTGGTTGGGTGGCAATCACTTCTTTTGTCGCGCTTCAATCCGGCAGTTGGCTATTCGTAGATATAGAACCCACGGCCACTCTTACGGCCCAGGTAGCCTGCAGCCACCATGCGCTTGAGCAGCGGGCAGGGGCGATATTTGGGGTCGCCAAAACCCTCCTGCAGCACGTCCATAATCGCGAGGCATACATCCAGGCCGATCAAATCCGCCAGCGCCAGCGGCCCCATGGGGTGGGCAGCACCCAACTTCATGGCCTCATCGATGGCTTCCGGCGTGGCGGTGCCTTCCTGCACGATAAACGCGGCTTCGTTGATCATCGGCACTAGCAAACGGTTCACAGCAAACCCAGGGGCATCCCCCACTGGCACCGCAGTTTTACCCAGCGCTTTGGCCAGCGCTTCAATGCGCTCGACGGTGGCATCCGAGGTTTGCTCGGCACGGATCACTTCCACCAACTTGAGTACCGGCACGGGGTTGAAGAAGTGCATACCCACTACTCGCTCAGGGCGCTCGCATACAGCGGCCAAGCGGGTGAGAGACAACGAGGAAGTGTTAGAGGCCAGAATGGCATCGCTGCTCAGATGGCTGAGATCGCGAAACAGCTTCTCTTTCAGCGCAGGCTGCTCGGGGGCGGCTTCGATAATCACGCTGCAGTCGCTGAGCGCATCTAGCGCCGTGGTGGTAGAGAGTCGAGCGAGTGCTTCTTGCTTGCCCTCTGCGGTCATCTTCTCTTTGGCAACAAGCTTCTCAAGCCCTTTATCGATGGCTCCTTTGGCGCGGGTGAGCTGCTCGTCGGCGACATCGTACAGCCGAACGTTAAAGCCGCTGGCGGCGACCACTTGGGCAATGCCCTGCCCCATGGTGCCTGCGCCTACCACGCCAATCCGTTGTTCGCTCATTGCTGTTCCTCTGACTGGTGCTGTTTGGCTTCTTCGCGCAGCACGAATTTTTGAATTTTGCCCGTCGATGTTTTCGGCAGCTCGCTAAAAATCACCGTTTTGGGCACCTTAAAGCTCGCTAAGTGCTCACGGCAGTGGGCGATGATATCCGCCTCGGTGACTTCGCCGTAGCCGATTTTTAACTTAACAAACGCGCAGGGCGTTTCGCCCCACTTTTCGTCAGGCTTCGCGACGACTGCCGCCTCTTCAACCGCTGGATGGCTGTAAATGGCATCTTCCACTTCGATGGTGGAGATATTTTCACCGCCGGAGATGATGATATCTTTCGAGCGGTCTTTAATCTCGATATAGCCATCGGCGTGCCACACCGCTAAATCACCGGTGTGGTACCAGCCGCCCTCTAGCGCTTTTTCCGTCGCCTCGGCGTTTTTGAGATACCCCTTCATCACGTTGTTGCCGCGCATCAAGATCTCGCCCATGGTTCGGCCATCTTTAGCGACGGGTTCTAACGTCACCGGGTCGGCCACGCAGAGCGCTTCCAGCATGTGGTAGCGCACGCCTTGGCGGGCCTTGATTTTGGCTCGGGACTCCAAGGGCAGCTCGTTCCACGCCTCGCGCCAAGCGCATACGGTCACCGGGCCGTACACTTCAGTAAGCCCGTACACATGGGTCACTTCAATGCCGAGCTTTTCTACCCCGGCAATCACCGAGGCGGGCGGCGCGGCGCCGGCGGTGGTCACCTTCACCGGATGATCGAACACCCGCTTTTGATCGGCCGGCAGGTTCACCAACCCATTGAGCACAATCGGCGCACCGCTAAAGTGGGTGACGCCCTCTTCGGCAATAAGGTCGGTGATGCGTTTGGGATCGACTTTGCGCAGGCACACGCTAACGCCCGCATTGGCGGCAATGGTCCAAGGGAAACACCAGCCGTTGCAGTGGAACATCGGCAGCGTCCAGAGGTACACCGGGTGATGGGGCATGGCCCACTCGAGAATATTACTCACCGCGTTCAGGTAGGCACCGCGATGGTGATACACCACGCCCTTGGGCTTGCCGGTGGTGCCGGAGGTGTAGTTCAGCGAAATCGCCTGCCATTCGTCGCTGGGCAGCCGGTAGGCGTAATCCGGGTCGCCCTCGGCCAGCAGCGCTTCGTACTCCAGCTCGCCAATGCCTTGGGTTTCTCCCAAAAACTCTGGGTCGGCTACATCAATAATCAGCGGCTTGCTTTCCAACTTGGCAACCGCCGCTTGAATCACCTCGGCAAACTCAGGGTCTACTAGAACCGCCTTAGCTTCTCCGTGGGCCAACATATAGCTGATGGCGTCGGCATCGAGGCGAATATTGAGCGTATTCAGCACGCAGCCCGCGAGCGGCACGCCGAAGTGCGCCTCAAACATCGCGGGAATGTTGGGCAACATGGCCGCCACCGTTTGCCCAGGTTGAATGCCACGCTTTTCAAGAGCTGAGGCTAACTGGCGGCAGCGTGTCCAAGTCTCGGCCCAGGTGCGGCGCGTTGCGCCATGCACTACCGCGGGGTAATCCGGATAAATGGCCGCCGAGCGCTCAATGAACGTGAGCGGTGAGAGCGCCACATGGTTGGCAGCGGTGGGTGGTAAGTCTTGTTCAAAGATGGAGGTCATGATCGATTCCTGCACTCTCGGTTTTATTATTGACGATTCTATTATGAGCGACGCTCGCGAATGGGCGATGCCTAATGAACACCGCCGCCTAAAAGGCGGCGGCAAGGTTAGTGAGCGACGTGGCTATCAAACTGGCTAAAACACTGCCAGCCAGCCTCAATGACGGCACGCTGAGCGCGGCCCACCGGCAGCCATTGGTGAATGACAAACTCGGCGCTGCTCAGTTTGGCACGGTAAAACGGCTCATCGCTGCCGTCTTTTAAAGCCTGTTGAGCGTGCAGAGCCGCGATGCCCATTTGCCAAGCGCACAGCACGTGCCCGGCAAGGTTCAACAGCGGCGTGGCGTACGCCTGCACGGCATCGGGGCCGTGCTCGGGGTCACTGCCCTGCTCCAGTACCAGAGCCATGGCGGCGCGCAGGTCGTCAGCACCGGCGGAAAGCGCACTTCCCAAGCTGGCAAGCGATGCGTCACCCCGCAACGCTTCAGCCGTTTTATGCACGTCATCCAGCAGTGCAGAGAGCGCCGCGCCGCCGTCTCGTTGCAGTTTGCGGCCTGCTAAGTCCAGCGCTTGAATGCCGTTGGTGCCTTCATAAATAGGCGCAATGCGCGCATCCCGCAGCAGCTGGGCCGCGCCGGTCTCTTCCACGTAGCCCATGCCGCCGTGTACCTGCACGCCCATGGAGGCGATATCCACCGCTTGGTCAGTCGAGAAGCTCTTCACAATCGGAATCAGAACATCGGCACAGGCTTGGGCGGCTTGGCGTTCGGCGTCGCTCTCGGCACGGCGGGCGATATCTAACTGCCCGGCACAGTAAAGCGCCAGCGCACGCAGCGCATCGGTACGGGCACGCATAGAGAGCAGCATACGGCGCACGTCAAAGTGGTCGCTAATGGTGCATTCACTGCCGCCCCGCTGTTTGGGCGAGCGGCCCTGGGTGCGGTCGTGGGCGTAGGCAAAAGCGTGTTGGCAGGCGCGTTCGGCCACGCCAATGCCTTGAATCCCGACTTTATGGCGTGCCTCGTTCATCATGGTAAACATATGGTTCAGGCCGCGGCCCTCTTCCCCCACGAGGTAGCCTACGGCACCGCCATTTTCCCCAAAGCTCAGCGTACAGGTGGGCGAGCCGTGAATGCCGAGCTTATGCTCAATGGAGGCGCAGGTGACGTCATTTCGCTCGCCAAGCGAGCCATCGTCGTTCACCAGAAACTTGGGAACTAGGAACAGGGAAATACCCTTATTACCTTCCGGGGCATCGGGCTTACGGGCAAGAACGAGGTGAATGATATTCTCAGCGGCGTCGTGTTCGCCCCAGGTGATGTAGATCTTTTGGCCGCTGATACGGTAGTGCTCGCCTTCCGGAACGGCTTTAGTGCGCACTTTGGAGAGGTCCGACCCCGCTTGGGGTTCGGTGAGGTTCATGGTGCCCGTCCAGGAGCCTTCAACTAACTTGGGCAGGTAGGTCGCTTTTAAGGCATCGCTGCCGTGATGGGCCAGCGCCTCAATGGCACCGGCGGTGAGCATCGGGCATAGCCCTAACGCCATGTTCGCGCCGTGCAGCATCTCCTGCACCGCGCTGGCCACCACTTCGGGTAGGTTCTGCCCGCCCAGCTCTTCAGACACGCCAATCCCGTTCCAACCGCCCTCAACATAGGCGTGATAGGCGGCGGCAAAGCCTTCTGGAGTAGTCACGCTGCCATCGGTATGGCGCTTAGCCCCCTGGCGGTCGCCCGTGCTGTTGAGCGGGCCCCAAACGTCGCCCGCCAGTTTCGCAGCCTCTTCCAGAACGGCTTCAACGAGGTCCGGCGTCGCCTCTTCAAACCCCGGCAACGCTAGGGAGCGGTGCTCCAACATCTCTTCGAGCACAAAGCGCAGATCGCGGACCGGCGCGGCGTAATAATTCATGGCAAAACCTCAGGCAAATGCGGTGAAATAGTAAAAACACTATCGCCGATAGTAGTTTCCCTACTTCTTCCACACCATTAGCCCAAGGTCTCACCTATTAGCCGTCTTATCGGCTTACTTGCGCACCTCGGTTTCTACGTCGTCGTAGTAGGTGATATGGATTTCGTCTTCCTGGGGCGGCCCTACCACCGGTTCGGCCACGTCTACCTCAGGCACGACGTCAGAAAGGTCTTCCAGGTGCTCGTGCTCAAGTGCCCCTTGTACCAATTCCTCGGTCACCACCAGCTCAGCACCTGCGGCGGTCATCGGCGTAGTGGCCGTAAACGGTGCCACCGGCACCGGTGCCGGGCGAACGCTACGACGCCAGCTAAAGAACAGCACGAAGAACAAACTGAGTGAGCCAAACGCCCAGAATAGGCCTGCATCGCCCATGGCGGTCATTACCGGCGAGATCATCAGCGGGCTGATGGTGGCACCAATCGAGTTGATCAACAAAAGGCCCTGGCTCATACGCACCAAGGCGCCTGCGGGGGCACGGTCGGCAGCATGGCTAACGGCCACCGGGTAAAGCGCAAACACGCCTCCCCCAAGCAAAAACAGCAGCACAGCCAGCAGCGGTGTGGAAAGCGGCAGCCACAGCATCGCCGCTGAAATCACCACGCAGAAGGCGCTGATACCGATGAGCACCATTTGGCGGTCGTGGCGATCCGACCAGCGGCCAATGGGGTACTGAAGTAGCATCGCCCCCAAAATTACCACGGCCATCATCTGACCTACCTGGTTGACGCTCATGCCAATGCGCTGCAGATAGAGCGGAAGCAGCGTATAGGCCGCGGCGACCACCATGCCTGAGCCGAGGCTGCCCATGACGCCGGTGGGGGTCATGGTAATCAAACGGTGCGGCGGCAGCGGTTCAGCGTGTTCGATCAGCGGCGAGACGCGGGGAATCATCGCCATCGGTAGAACCGAGAGCGATGCCAACAGGCCAATCACCATAAAGGGCGCGGTGTCGCCCATGGCGCTGGTCACGCCGAGCATCAGTTGCCCCAGCACCCCGGCGGCGTACAGGGAAATCATGTAGAGCGCCAGCAGGCGGCCGCGCACTTTCTGGTCACCCGCCGTGAGCAGCCAGCTCTCAATGACCAGATAAACACCCACCGTGGCCCAGCCGCCAATCAACCGCAGCGCGAACCACGCCCAGGGGTCGAAGAACAGCCCTTGCAGCAGTACGGTCACCGCCACTAGCGAGGCAAAGCTGCCGTAAGCACGGATATGGCCAATACGCACCAGCAGACGGTCATTGACCAGGGCACCTAGGGCTAGGCCGATAAAATAGGCCGACGAGACAATCCCGATCACCGTCGCCGACTCGCCCGCTGCGTCTAAGCGCACGGTAATCAGCGTGGCAAGAAAGCCATTGCCAATCCCAAGAATAAACAGCCCTAGTAGGGGCGCTAGCGCCATGGCCAGCAGTTGCCGCGACATGCGTACCTCACCTTGCTCAATAGTTGAATCGTTGCCGTTTGCACGCCATCACATCAAGCAGGCACGAAAACGGGCGCGCAATTATTGCTGCCAGCGGCGCAAAGTCAATGCTTTTTCGCCCCGGTGACGAGTAGATTAGTGTTTTCTAAAAATTACCACGTCATTACCAGTAAATTCGACTGTTAAACCCTGTTCAGCGGCCCACCAGCGGAAAGTCGCTTCGCTAAAAAAGCACACGTGGGTCGGGTCGTTAATATAGTGCCAGCGGGCGAAGGCTTCTTGGCTAGTGACCCGCTTGGTCATCAGCCCAAGATAGCCGCCGGGTAGCAGTTGCGCGACCCGCTGGCTCAGCACCTCGCCCGGTGCCGCCAAGTGCTCCACCACTTCGGTGGCGGTAATGAAGTCATACTGGCGAGTCAGATGCGCGGCATGGGGCGCGTAAAAGATGTCGTATACGTCCATATCAAAGCCCGCTTCCTCGAACATCACCGAGAGCGTTGGCCCAGGGCCACAGCCAAAATCCAGCCCTTTTGCTCCAGGAGCTAGCTTTGCTGCCAACGGATTAAATAAGCGCCCCAAAAAACGCCGATATCCCGTATCCTGCGGCGAGTTTTGATGCTGGTCGTACTCAGTTTTTTCATCTGCGGCACTTAAATGCTGCTCGTTAGGCACAAACACCAGCGCACACGTGGCACACTGGTAGTAATCACGGCGACGCTCTTGGTGGTACAGCGCAGGCTCCTGCGCGTGGCATAGCGGACAGCGTCGCATCATCGTATTCTCTGGTTTTACGTTTGTATTAAGGAAAGAGGCATGCTCTCAGGTCTGGATCATCTTGTGGTTACCGTGACCGATATGGGTCGCGCAGTGGATTTCTACTCTCGCGTGTTGGGCCTGGATGTACGTTACCGCGACGCCCAGCGCGTTGATCTCATGCTGGGTGACACCGCCCTGCGCCTGCACCAAACCGATACCGACATTGCGCCTATTTCAGCCACGCCGACACCGGGCAGCCTGGACTTATGCTTGCGCTGCCAGCTGCCGCTGGATGAATTCAAGCAGCATCTGGATGCGCTGGCCATTGAGGTCGAACTTGGCCCCGTGGCCCGCCAGGGGGCCAGCGGCCCGATTGAGTCGATTTACCTGCGCGACCCTGACGGCAACCTGCTGGAAATTTGTCGTCCAGCTCGCTAGGCCATTAACCACACATGGGCCTGCGGGTGATAAGTCGCAGCGCCCACGCTATCATAGCGCGCTGAAAAGGTGTCCGTTGGATGCTTGAGTCAATCTGAACGTAGAAGGAACGCCCATGCGCGATGACGCCCCGCTGGAAGGCGAAGTGGTTAACCGCCACGACTCGTCGGAGGAAGCTTCACCCTCCTCCACCTCCCCAGACACTACCATGGCCATGGTGATTTACGCCCTTTACTTAGCGAGCTTTGTGGTGGGCTTTACGTCGCTAATCGGGGTCATTATTGCCTATGTGTATCGTGACAAAGGCCCGGCATGGTTAGATGAACACTACCGTTACCAGATTCGTACTTTCTGGATCGGGCTTCTGTACGGCAGCGTAGCCACCCTGCTCACCCTGATTCTGGTCGGCTTTCCTATGCTGTTGGCGCTGGCCGTGTGGTTTATCGTGCGCTGCGTGAAAGGCTTTAAAGGGCTGCAGGAAAAACGTGCGCCCTCCAATGTCGATAGCTGGCTGCTGTAACCCATGACCGAACAGGCAACTCCCTCTTCATCGCGCTTTCAAGCCCGTGCCATTGCCAGGCTATGGAGAACTCTCTCCCGCTTTTCGCTGCGCTGGCTATGGCGAGTAGCGGCCTTCGTGGGGCCGCAGGTGTACCGGTTTAGCAAACGTGAGCGCATGGTCACCGAGATCAATCTCAAGGTGGTCTACCCCGATGCATCTGACCGCCAGCGGGCGTCGCTTGCCAAGCAGAGCCTTCAGCACTCAACCGCAACGATGCTTGAGCTAGGCCACGCCTGGATGGCACCGCCCGAAAAGGTAGAGGCCAGCATTCTAGCGGTACATGGCCGCGATAAGCTCGATAGCGCGCGAGCCGAAGGGCGCGGCGTGATTGTACTGGCCCCCCATTTTGGCAATTGGGAAGTGCTGAATTTTTGGCTATCCAGCCACTTTCCGTTTACCGCGATGTACGAGCCACCCAAAATTGCCGATTTAGACCCGATTATTCGCCATGGCCGCGAACGCATGGGGGCCAAGCTGGTACCCACCAACCCTCGGGGTGTCGCGGCGCTTCTCAAAGCACTCAAACGCAGCGAGGCCATTGGTATTTTGCCGGATCAAGAGCCGGACTGGGGCAGCGGCGTTTTCGCACCGTTTTATGGCCGCAGTGCCTATACCGCAACGCTGCTGCCGAAATTAGTGGCGCGTACACAGGCGCGGGTGGTGACGGGGGTGGCACTACGGGTGCCCGGCAAGGGCTTCGAGATCCACTTTCTTGATGCCGACGAACAGGTATACAGCGAAGACGATGTGGCGTCGGCGACAGGCGTTAATGCCAGCGTAGAAGCCTCGATTGCCCTTGATCCCGTTCAGTATCAGTGGGAATACAAGCGCTACCGTAAGGTCGTTGAAGAGTGCCATGGCACCGTTGATGCTAGCGAATTTCGCCTTTACTGAGTGAGGATAGACATGACCGAACGATACCTTCCCAAAGAGGATACGCGTCCGCCGCAAATTATTTATGCCCTCTATTTAGCAGGGCTGGTCACGGCCAATATCACCCTGTTAATCGGTGTGATTATCGCCTATGTCTATCGGAAAGAGGCGGCACCCTGGTTGCAGGCCCATTACCGCTACATGATCCGCACGTTCTGGATTGGCAGCCTCTACTTTCTTGTCACGTTCACCCTGAGCCTGATCTTTATCGGTACGCTACTGTGGCCGCTGCTGGTGGTGTGGCTAGGCGTGCGCTGTATTCTTGGCTGGGTAGCGGTACGCAAAGGCCAGCCACCGGCACGGCCGGGCAGCTGGCTCTGGTAACTGGCTATGGCAAACAGGCACGGCTACTCATCACTTTGCCGGGCATAAACATCTTCTAGCCGCTCAATGTCGTCTTCCCCTAAATAGCTGCCCGACTGCACTTCAATCAACTCTAGCGGGATTTTGCCCGGATTCTCCAAGCGGTGCAGCGCTCCAATCGGGATGTAGGTGGATTGGTTCTCGCTGACCAAAAACGTGCGCTCGTCCACCGTGACCTTGGCCGTGCCGCTGACCACCACCCAGTGTTCGGCGCGATGATGGTGGCGCTGCAGCGAAAGCCGCGCCCCAGGCCGCACGGTTATATGCTTCACTTGGTAGCGTTCGCCGCTGTCCATGGCCTGAAAACTGCCCCAAGGGCGGTGAACTTGAGGCGAGGTATATGGCTCGCTGCGCCCCGCTTGGCTTAGCGCCGCCACGAGCTGTTTAACGCCCTGCGCTTGGTCTCGATGCGCCACCAGTACGCTGTCTGAGGTTTCCACCACAATCAGGTCTTCAACACCCAGCGTGGCGACCAAACGGTGGTTCGCCACCACGAGCGAGCGGCGGGTATCGCTCAGTACGCCATCGCCTGTCACCACATTGCCAGCCGTATCCGGGATGTGCGTCGCCATCAGCGCATCAAAGCTGCCAATATCGCTCCACTGAGCGTCTAAAGGCACCACGGCTGCCTGCGCACAGTGCTCCATGACCGCGTAATCAATCGACTCACTGGGGCAGCGCTGAAACGCCTGTTCGTCTAAGCGCAGAAAGTCCAGATCACGATGGGCACACGCCACCGCCTCTTGGCAGGCGGCCAGCATGTCAGGCTGAAGCCGTTCAAGCTCCGCCAAATAGCGGGAGGCGCGCAGCAAAAACATGCCGCTATTCCACAGCGTGTCGCCCTGTTTAAGCAGTGCTTTAGCCCGTTCCAGTGCCGGTTTTTCAATAAACGCGGCCAAGTGGTGGCCCTCGCCCAACACATCACCGCACGCGATGTAGCCATAGCCCGTTTCTGGGTGGGTTGGCACCACGCCAAAGGTGACTAAATAGCCCTGCTCTGCCAACGGCACGGCACGCTGCACGCTATCGGTAAACGCCACCGCATCGCCTATCACGTGGTCGGCGGGTAGCACTAGCAGCAGCGGGTCTTCGCCGGATTGCCGCGCCAACAGCGCCGCGCAGGCAATCGCCGGGGCGGTATTGCGTCCTGCTGGCTCTAGCACAATCTGGCCTTCTTGCTGGGCTTCACGCAGCTGCTCGGCCATCAAAAATCGGTGCGAATGGTGCCCCATCAGCATCGGCGGTAGCGTCGTTAAGCCCTCAAGGCGAGTGAGCGTTTGCTGAAGCAGGCTCTGCTCGCCGGTTAAGCGCAAAAACTGTTTAGGCATCTGTTCGCGAGAAAGCGGCCAAAGCCGGGTGCCGCTGCCGCCGCTAAGAATAACCGGTTGAATCATGGTGTCGTCCTTGGTAGTTGAGCTGCCTGGCCAAAGTCCTGCTGCAGCCAGTGGCGCAGCTGGCTCATGCGAGGCGCATCCTGCGGGCGGGCTAAAGGTGGCAGCATGCCATCCACAAAGCCGCGCTGTTTAAACGGTGCCAGCAAGGCCGGGTCGCCGCTAATAATATGCACCGGCACGGCGGCGCTGGCATCATTGCCAGTAATTAGCGGCGCGGGCTGATGGTCGCCCAAGACAATCAGCAGCGTCTGCTCATCGGCCACTCTCGCAGCCCAGCGCCCTGTCACGCTAACAGCGTAATCCACCGACCATGCGTAATGGTCGCGGATGCGCTCCAAATCTCGCCAGATTACCTCGGGCGGGTCGCCTGCGTTTTCCCAGGGCGCATAGATACTGCCATCGCCCACCAGCGACCAGTTTTCCAGCACTGGCAGAATAGGTGTCCAGGGCGCATGGCTGGAAATCAGCGCGAGCTGCGCAAACAGCGGCGAATCGCCCAATAGCTCTCGTTGGGTATAGTCCAGCGTGAACTGATCCGGCATGGTCACCCAGTTAAGTGGCGGCCCAGCATAGGGAATATCTTTAGCAGCGGCGATCTCGTCAAAGCCATAAGCACGGCCTTCGGGCCACGCTAAAGTAATCGCAGGCATCACGCTCAGCGTACGCTGGCCGGTGGCGCGAAAATCATCAATCATCGTCGAATGATCACTCTCCAGCATCAGCCGATACCACAGCTGATTGTCGATCCAACGCCCGCTAAGCGTGGTGGCGTGGGCAAGCCAAGACTGCCCGCCACGGATAGGGGATTCCACTAACCCCGACACCACGTGCACATCGCTGTCAGCCAATCGACGCTTGATATCCTCCAGGGTGAGTAGCAGCGTGCGGTTGTAACGCGGGTCATCGAGCGCGGAGACACCATAAGACTCAATAAACGTCAGTAATACGTTACGCCCCGCCAAGCCCGGCAGCGCCTGGGCCATCAGTGGCGACTCCTCCAACTGCTCAGTAAATGCATGCCGAGCGCGATGGGTATCGACCACCTGCGCCCACTGAAAGCGCGCGGTATTGACCATGGGCAGCGCTGTATGGGGAACCAAACGGTAGCGATTTGCCTCTAATACCAGCATGCACGTTGCCAAGATCAACATACATGCAGCGATCTTGCCAGACCCACCTTGGCGTACCAATGCGTTAGCGGGGATTAGTAGGCGAAGCATCCCCCACAACAAGCTAAACAGCACGATGCCACCCAGCAGCATCAGGAAAATTGCCGCAAGTTGGCCTACATTACCCACTAGAAGATGGTAAATAGAGCGCACCAGCGGCACATCCAGATAGAGATTCAGCGGCCTTCCAAACGCCGTAAATGTGGCGGCATCACCTAAATTGGCTGCTGTTGCCAGCGCCAGCACGCTCACCACACATACGCCACCCCAACGCCGCCATCTACCAGGGGGTAACAGAAGCATGGCTGGAGCAATCACCCATGCCTCCCAGGCAATGAGTGGCGAACCCAGCGTGCCAAAACGCCACCATAAAGGCATTACCAGCAGCATGTTGAGCGCACTGGCCGTTAATAGGAGACGAAGCATCAATCACCACCACTAGCATTGAAGAGAACATCAGCGGTATAACCGACAAGCGGTACACGCGTCGCTGCGTTTAAACTGCTATTTTTTAACCCAACTTGTTAAGCGTATAGTTTTTGTTTAAATATTTCACACAATGACGTGTTTTAGGCTCTCTTATCAGGTAACGAAAGGAACTCGCCAATGGGTTGTCGTACTGCTGCAAAATGGATGCTATCACTTAGTTGGTTGCTCGCCCTTCCCGCCTCCGCCAGTGAAGATACTGTGTTTCAACAAGTTGTCGAACGTGCCAAACAGCTAGCGGCCACCCCGTATCAAGCGCCTGAGGCGAGCCTACCCGAGGCCCTGCAAGCACTCACCTACGACGACTACCGGCAAATACGCTTCAATCCTGAACGCGCCTACTGGCGTGATGAAGCCCCCTTTAGCCTACAGCTGTTTCATAGCGGCTTTCTATTCCAGACGCCGGTGACGTTGAATAGGATTGAAAACGGCGAGGTCGTACCGCTCGACTTCACCGCCGATGACTTTCGCTACGACGGTGAAGCCAGCGAACTGCTCGAACATGATCTTAGCGGCAGCGGCCATGCAGGCTTTCGGCTCCACTATCCGATCAACAACCCCGACTACGCGGACGAATTCGCGGTCTTTTTAGGGGCCAGCTACTTTCGTTTGGTAGGCCAACATCAAGCCTACGGCTTATCTACACGGGGGCTGGCGATCAATACCGCCTCTTCCCAGGGCGAAGAGTTTCCTGCCTTTCGTGAATTTTGGCTGGTCACCCCTGACAGCGATGCCGAAAGTATTACGCTGATGGCGCTGATGGATAGCCCATCGCTGAGCGGCGCTTATCGCTTCACCCTCACTCCCGGAGAACACACCGAAGCGGAAGTCGAAGCTGAAATTTTTGCTCGCAGCGATATCGAGAAAGTAGGCATTGCGCCGCTGACCAGTATGTTCACCTTTGGTAAGGCCAGCGCCCAACGGCCCGATGACTTCCGCCCACAGGTGCATGACTCCGATGGCCTGCTGATGCATACCGGCAGCGGCGAATGGATCTGGCGGCCTTTGAGCAACCCTGCTGAGGTACGGGTTTCAAGCTTCACCGATGACGCCCCCCAAGGGTTTGGCCTGATGCAACGGGAGCGCGACTTTGACCGCTACCTCGACCTAGAGGCCAACTACCACCGCCGCCCCAGCCAATGGGTCGAGCCGCTGGATGCGTGGGGCAACGGCCACGTAGAGCTGGTGGAAATTCCCACGCCGGATGAAACCCACGACAATATCGTGGCCTATTGGGTAGCCGACGAGGCGCTCAACGCCGGTGACTCCCAGCGTTTGCACTACCGCACCTACACTCTAAACGAGCAACCGGAAGAACACTCGCTGGGTCAAGTGGTGCGCACTCGCCACGGCACCGCCGCGGTGCCGGGTGAAGCCGACTCCCCTTCCGCCGAGCAGCGCCAGTTTGTGGTCGACTTTGCCGGCGGCGCTTTAGAGGAGCTGGCAGCCGATGCAGAGCTCACGCTGGATATTAGCGTGATCAATGGCGAAGCGCTGCTGCCCCAGGTGAAGGTGCTGCCCGATAACGGCCGACGCGCGACGTTCAGGCTCCCCCCTAGCAGTGCACCCAGCGATATCCGCTTACGCCTGATGCGCGACGGCGAGCCAGTCACCGAAACTTGGAATTACGTGTGGTATCCCGATGCATAATTCAGCGGCGTTGATACCGTCTATTCCGTGGCTCAATGCCCGGCGTGCACTGTTAGCCACGTTAGTCATCGGCTCTAGCATCGCGGGCTGCGTGGCAATGGCACAGGTGGTGGCTAATTTAGCCCTGGGCTGGCAAATCGCCATGCTCACGCTGTTTGGCCTCACCTTTAGCTGGATTGCGCTGGCCTTTTGGGGGGCTTTGTGCGGTTTTGTAATCTGCGCCCTGCGTCTGGACCCGTTAAGCCTTAAACGCTTAACGGCCGAGCGCCCCACCACAAGCCGCTTAGTCAGCCGCACCGCCTTGGTGATGCCGATTTACGCAGAGCCGCCCATACCCACCATTGCCGGGCTGGAAGCCACCTGCCGCTCGCTGCTTCAGCAACCCACCCCACAGGGTGACGACACCACGAGCGTGATCAGCAAGCACTTTGAAGTATTTATTCTGAGTGATACGCAAGACCCCGCCCACGCCGAAGAAGAAGCCGCCCATGTGGCCGCGCTGCAGCAGCGTTTGGCGGGTCAGTTAGCGGTTCACTATCGCCGTCGCCCCAATAACCACGAGCGTAAAGCTGGCAATATTGCCGACTTCTGCCGCCGCTGGGGCCGCCGCTACGATTATATGGTGGTGCTGGATGCCGACAGCCTAATGAGTGGCGATACGCTGCTGCACATGGTGCATCAGATGCAGCGCTACCCGACCGTTGGCTTGATCCAGACGGTGCCTATACCCGTGGGTCAGCGCACGCTATTTGGCCGCTTTACCCAGCTGGCTTCGGCGCTTTATAGCCCCATGCTGGCAGCGGGCCAAAGCTTTTGGCAAGGCGACGCCGCCAACTACTGGGGGCACAATGCGATTATTCGTACCCGCGCCTTTATGGCCCATGCAGGGCTACCTACGCTGTCGGGCAAACCACCGCTAGGGGGCGAACTGCTCAGCCATGATTTTGTGGAAGCCGCGCTACTCAAACGCGGCGGCTGGCAGGTGCTGTTAGATACGTCAGCCACGGCGGCGCTCTCCCGGCACAACCCGCATGCCAGCGCATCACGCAACAGCTTTGAAGCCATGCCTAGCAACCTGCTTGATTTTGCCAAGCGCGACCGCCGCTGGCTGCAGGGCAATTTACAGCACTTACGCCTACTGACGGGCGCGGGCTTCCACCCGATCAGCCGACTGCACTTCTTTTTTGGTGCCTTTGCCTATTTATCATCGCTGGTCTGGCTGGGGCTTTTGGTATGCACCAGCCTGATGGTGGGCTACCACGCCATTGACGACAACGCCGAACCGCTGCTGCCCCAAGCGCTCTCTTTGTGGCTACTAAGCACTACCTTAGGCATGTTGATTGCACCCAAGCTACTGGGCTTACTGCTCGCTTTCTGCCAGTACCCACACGCCTTTGGCGGGCGCTTTAAGCTGGTGGCCAGCACGCTGCTAGAAGTGGTGTTTGCTGCTTTAATCGCACCGTTAATGATGGCTTGGCATAGCCTGTTTATTATTAACGTGCTGATTGGCCGCGCCATCGACTGGCAAACCCAGCACCGTGGCGAGCGCTCATTAAGCTGGCGCGAAACTTGGCGACATACTGGATGGATGTCACTTTGCGGTGCGCTGTGGGCAGGCGTGATGATGCTCTTTTCACCCTCCGCATTTGGCTGGCTAACCCCCGCCTGGCTGGGCTTAGTGGCCGCCGCACCGTTGGTAAAATACTCCAGCAGCGGCACCTGGGGCGGTGTCGTCAGCCACCGGTTTGGGCTGTTACACACGCCCAGCATTAGCTTAAAACCCATCCTGCTAAAGGATTTTGCGGACCTTATGGCCCGCAGCCCCCAGGCGATCAATACCCAAGAGCCTGCCCCGCTGAACATGCCGCCCAGCGAGCTGTACGGCGAAATGCCCAGCCAACTGCTCAAACAGGTTAAAGCCCCAAATGAGCCGCCCTCTTCTCGCGCTAAGGAGCCTCACTAAATGCCCTCTTCGACGCTACAGCAGCTTCGCAGTGCCAGTGGCTTGGCCCGCTCACTGTTTATTTACTGGCGGCCTGGGCGTCAACGCAGCTTAAAGCGGCTTTATCAGCCTTTTTTAGCACCGGGCGATATCGCCTTCGACATTGGCGCTCACTTAGGTGACCGCAGCGCCGCCTTTCAAGCGTTAGGTGCCCAGGTAGTGGCCCTGGAACCACAGCCAACGCTCGCTAAGTGGTTTCAGCGGCTGTTAAAAAGTCCCCACATCACGCTGCTGCCCCTGGCCGTTGGCCCCGAACCGGGCCATGCCGAGATTGCGATTAGCGTGGGTAACCCTACGCTTTCTACCCTAGCCACCGAATGGCGCAGCCAAGTAGGTGAACGTAACCCCGGCTTTCAGCGTGTGCGTTGGGAGCAAACCCTGCGGGTAGAGATGACCACGCTAGATGCGCTGATTGAACGCTTTGGCGAACCACGCTTTATCAAAATTGATGTAGAGGGTTTTGAAGCCGAAGTGTTGCAAGGCCTGAGCCACCCCGTGGCCGCCCTCTCGGTGGAGTTTGTGGCAGGCATGCTTGAAGTAAGCCACGCCTGCCTGGAGCAGATTAACCGGCTGGGCGATTACCGCTTTAACGCCATTGCCGGTGAGCAGCGCCAGTTCCGCTTTGACTCCTGGCTGACGCCAGACGCCATGGCCTCTTGGTTAGCCGAAGGCGCTGAGCAACTCGCCTCGGGCGATATTTACGCCTGCCGCAGCAACCACCCGCTACTGGCCTCCTCACACAGCGTGTCCCGCGCGCCTCTCTAATCACGCGTTCACTAATCGCACGCTCTCTAATTCACACGTTCATTAACGAGATTTTCATGGTTTATCACTGGCAGCATCTCACCGCCCCTCAACTGAATGCCCTTGCCCAGCGCGACCCGGTGGCGGTGATTACGCTAGGGGCGATTGAGCAGCACGGCACGCACCTGCCGCTTGGCACCGATCTCATCATTGGTGAGGGGTTGCAGGCCGCCATGCTGGAACAATTAGAGAATTCAGGCGTCAACGTCGAGGTACTGTGCCTGCCTGCTATCGCGGTGGGTGCCAGCGACGAGCACGCAAGTTTCGCAGGCACGCTCAGCCTGCCCGCACCGTTAGCCATTGCCACGCTAGAAGCCTACGGTGAAAGCATTGCCCGCGCAGGCATTCATAAGCTAGTACTGATTAATAGCCACGGCGGCAATAAAGCGGTGATGGACTTAGCCGCGCTCACGTTGCGTCGGCGCTGCGCTATGCGCGTAGTAAAGGCGACCTACACGCGGCTGCCGGCATTGGAAGGCGCTATGAACGCCGATGAGCTGCGCTACGGGTTACACGGCGGCCTGCTGGAAACCGCCATGATGCAACACTTGGCACCGCAGTTAGTCACGCTTGAAGGCTACACACCCACGGCCCCGGCCACACCGACCAACGGTGCCCTAGTGAGCCCTGAAGGCAGTGCCGCCTTTGCGTGGTTAGGAGAGGACTTAAGCCAGCACGGCGTCGCCGGAGATGCAACCCAGGCAAACGCTGCGCTGGGCGGGAGATTAGTGCACCACTATGCCGCGCAGCTTGCCCAGGTTGTGGCAGAAACGGCCCAGCTGCCACCGCTGGGGGCTCCAGCGGCGGGCACGCGTTAACGGCTACGGGTTTCTAGCACCTCATCTAAAAAGTGACCCGCTCGGTTGGCTTTGGCGCTCAGGTAGCGATGATTATGATCCGTCACGCTGCCATAGAGCGCCTGGCGCGACACCACTTCAATCCCCCCTTCACGCAGCGCCGACATTTTCAGCGGGTTGTTGGTGAGTAGCTGTACCTGATCAATACTCAGGGCATTCAGCATATCCACCGCCACGGCGTATTGGCGCTCATCGTCGCCAAAGCCCAGCACTTGGTCGGCATCTACGGTATCCAGCCCGCTATCTTGCAGCGTGTAGGCGCGCAGCTTGTTGGCGAGGCCAATCCCGCGTCCTTCCTGAGCAAGATAAAGCAGCACACCGCCGCCCATGGCCTGGATATCCGCCACGGCGTTGCGCAACTGCTCGCCGCAATCACAGCGCAGGCTGCCAAACAGATCACCGGTTAAACAGGCGGAGTGCAACCGCAGCGGCACCGGGCCATCCAGACTATCGAGCTGCCCTATCACCACCGCTACGTGCTCACGCAGGCCGTCTGGCTCGCGAAACAGCACAAAACGGCTGTCGGGGGCGTCTTCCAGCGGAATACTCGCTTCGCTTACCCGCTTTAGCATGCCCGGCGCTCCCGCCAAACACTTCTGGGCTTCTTCTGCCTTTACTTCCAACAGCCGTCCCTGGGCGATTTGCTCAGCAATCTCACTCTGAGCTTCGTCACTGACCACGGCGGTCAACGCGGCGGGGATTAGCAACGCACGGCGCATTAACGCCACCGCGCCCCGCTCGGCACTACCCGCCGGTTTTAAACCACTGAGCAGAGCGCTGGGCTGGCTGCCTGAGTGCGCTACCGCTAATTGGTGCAGCTCACTTTCGCTAACGTGCTCCGCTAAAGGCAAACAGGCAGCCTCTGCGGTCAGCGATAAGCCCATCGCTTCCAAACGGTGCCGTGTCAGCACCAGTGCAGGCCGCGCCCCGGCCAAACGTGCCAGGGTATCCACCGAACGGCTGCCCTCTAACGCTTGAACCAGAAGGCGCTGCTCACCGCTGCTAATAACGACCGGCAAACCGCGACGAATATCGAAAATAGCGCGTTCAATTTGATACATGTAGGCCTCCAGGTTGCCTAATGAGTTGGGCAAAGGTTGCTTGCGTTGGGCAACATGGCCCCGCATGATCTGAGGTTATTTTCAGTGTGGAGGCGTCATGCCCGACTCCAGCAGTACCGAACAATCCCACGCGATCGATCTTGAGACGGCGTGGTCGTGGTTGACAGCCAAAAGCGACGGTTCGCCCAGCGCTGTCGAGATATCGATGGTAAGCAGCGGCCAGTGGCAATCGCCGCAGGCCGTTACGCCCCAGGCAGAGGCGCTGTTGGATTGCCTTACCCCGCTGGCTCTGCATGACCACTGGGTGATCGCCCAACTGGGCCAGAGCCTGGATGGGCGAATTGCCACGGAAAGCGGCCACTCCCACTACATCAATGGCCATGAGAGCCTGGTGCACCTGCACCGGCTGCGCGCCCTGGCGGATGCGGTGGTGGTCGGCGCAGGCACCGCCGCCGCCGACAACCCCCAGCTCACCGTGCGCCACGTGAGCGGCCGCCACCCAACTAGAGTGGTACTTGACCCGCGTGGGCGCGTACCCAGCGAGATGGCGCTGTTTACTAGCGGCGAAGTCGACACCCTGCATATTACTGGGCCAGACGCCGCGCCAGCGGCAAGCCATGCGGAGCACTGTGTACTGCCCTTGAACGCCAGCGGGCAGTTTGCCCCAGCGGATGTGGTGGAACTGCTGGCGGCACGCGGGCTTAAGCGGGTGCTGGTAGAGGGTGGCGGTATTACCATTTCCCAGTTCATTGAGGCCCAATGCGTTGATCGCCTGCACCTGATGGTGGCCCCGCTGCTGATAGGCTCCGGCAGGCCCGGCCTGCAAATGACGCCCATCGAAACGCTTGAGAGTGCGCTGCGCCCCACGATGCGCTCGTTCCGGTGTGGAGACGACACGCTGTTCGACGTGGAGCTGAGGGGCTTTTAACCCATCCGCCGGAGTGGAAACAGACGTGGGAACAGCGGAAGTAGAACCAGAAGAAGCCGGGCCAGACAATGAGGAACTGGGGGTAGCGTGGGCACGCTTGGCAAACGCTACCCACACCCCCGGCAGGCTGGAAAGCAGCACCAGCACGCCGTAGGCCAGCGAAATCGCCACCCCTTGAGCAGCGGGTAAGCCCACCAGCACCCAAATACCGGCAGCGGCGCCTTCACGCACACCCCATCCGGCAATCGATAGCGGCACCAACATGGCCAGCAGCAGCACCGGTGCCAGCGCGAGTATCTCTAAGGCCGACATCTCGCTTCCAATGGCCCTGGCCGCACAGACCATGACGAAGCCATAGCTGAGCACAATGGCCAGTGAAGAGACC
Organism: Halomonas sp. SIMBA_159; assembly: GCF_046536035.1. NCBI lineage: Bacteria > Pseudomonadati > Pseudomonadota > Gammaproteobacteria > Oceanospirillales > Halomonadaceae > Halomonas > Halomonas sp. SIMBA_159. Next base: position 5,041 of record NZ_JAWJBT010000006.1, on the reverse strand, counting down.
AACTGCAGCGGCCACACGCCACGCTGCAACAGCCCTCGACGAATATCTCGGCCCAACGCATTACACCAAGCAGGAAGCGTGAGCCCATGTCCACGCCGCATCCACTCGCCGAGTGCTACCAACACCACCAGCACGGCCACCAGACTAGCCGCTATGGTAAGTAACAGCGGCGCACCTAGCGCAGCGTGCCAGAGAGGCGAAGAGAACAGCGCCACCAGCGTTAGCAGCGCCACCCCCACTTGCCCCGAGGCACGCTCAATCACCACGGCTCGCCAGGCGCTGCCTTTAGAAGCCGCCTGACGGGCGTGGCGATGAGCACGGCCAGCATCACCCAGCACGCCTCCTGGTAGTAACTGATTCACCAACAGCGCCAGATAGTATTCGCGCAAGGCATAACCAAAACGCAGCGGAACATCCACCAGCCCAGCCGTAAGCTTCCAGCGCCAAGCGCTTAGCATGACTTGCAGTACGCTAATCACCAGTGCCGCCAACACCCACGCAGGAGCCAGGCGTTTCACTTCGGCCAGAATAGCCGCGGGCTCTACCCAAAGGGCAACGACTGCCAATAGCACAGCGCTGACGATGCCGCGCTGCACCCACGGCCGACGTAGAAAATGCCCGGCAAGCATGGGCTAGCCCTTCGCCGCTGGCAGCGCCAGCAGGTCACGGTGGCCCACCCAAACGCCCACTTGGCCGCGTTCCACGGCATCTAGGCGCGCAGTGCGCCACTCGGCAATCCGGGTGGCCGCTTCAGGGGCTTGTTCGGTGGCTGCTTCCGCCCAACCGTTAATCAGCGAGCTGACCATCGGCTGCTGCTCGTGGCTGCCTGCGACTAACCGCCAAGGCGTTGACACTTCTTCTACTACGTAGCCCTGCTGTGCCATGGCGTGATACAGCGCCTGGTGGGCGTCTCCGCCGAGCGCCTCGCCCAAGCCTTTATCCCGCTGTTGGTGAGCGTTAAAGAGCCCCAGCACAAAGCGGTCTTCTGGCTCATCGAGGGGCTGTTGGTCCGCATCAGTAAAGCACCACTCGCCGGTGACGCTTAAACTCACTAGTAGCGCCTGTTGATGCGTAGCGCACTGCTGTGCCAGCGCATCAATCCACTGCTGAGAGACCAAATCAATCAGCGCAGAGGCACTGACTACGTCCACCGCTTTTAGGGCCGGATGATCGAGCTTGGAGAGCGATGCGCAGTGGGTTTCTACTTTCAACGGCTGGCCTGACGCATCGTGCAGCGGCACTGCCCGACTGCGCGCCTCTTTTAACAGGGCGTCGTCATGATCAAACAGCGCCCATTGCTGCGGGCTAGCAAGCCGAGGGGCTAAAAACTGCATATTGCTACCCCGGCCGCAGCCTAAATCCGCCAGCGTCACAGGCGCTTCACGCTTGGCCAGCCACGCATTAAGTCGGCTGACCAGCGCTTCACTTCGAGCGTGGCTATCCACGGTTTCCCGCAGCGTGAGCCAGCTGGCGGCAAACTGGCTGCCTGCCGACAGTTCGGCCGGGCTTTCATCGTTTAACGCCTGCGCAAACTCAGCGCCCGCTGCCTGCCAGTCGTTGAGTTCACCCCGGGCTACCGCCACACCCGCACGCAGCTCGGTGCGCAGCGCTTCGTTGGTGCAGAAATTGCTAATCGCCGCGCTGAGCGCCTTCACATCGCCAGGCGCAACGCTGATACCTGCGCCTTTTGGCAGGGTATCGCGCAGTGCGCCGCCAGTCGTGGTAATCACCGGCAGGCCGTGGGCCAAGGCTTCGGTGACCACCATGCCGTAGCCTTCATACCAAGAGGGCAGCACCAGCGCGTGGGCGCTCTGGTACGCGGCTTCCAAGGTTTCGGCATCGCACTCACCGTGAAGGGTGACGCGCTCAGCCAACTGGTGCTCATCAATCAGCTGCTGAACCTTAGTGCTAAATTCAGCATCGCGCGCGCCGCCGAAACAGTCACACTGCCACTGATCGCTCTCTACCTGGGCCAGCGCATTGACCAACACATCTTGCCCCTTTCGCGGCGTGAGCGTGGCCACGCACAGCAAGCGAATGGCTTCGCCCTGCTCAGCAGCGGAGCTGACCGGCGCGTGTGCAACGCCGGGCTCCACTACCGTAATAGGTGCAGTAATCGGCAGGGAGTAGCATTCAGCCAGTTCGCTTAAACGGCGAGCGGTAAAACGGCTGGTGACAATTACACGGGCGACTTCCGCAAGCCCGGTAAGCTCGCTGCGGTGTAGGTGCTGCTGCTCTTCACTGGACAGCCCCTGCTCATCACCCAGCGGATGGTGCAGCAGCAAAGTGATATCCAGCCGGTCCGCATGACGGGCGACCACATCAGGCAGCGCCCCCATTGCCAAGCCATCGATAATGACGCGCTCGCCATCAGTCAGGGTTTCCAGCGCACCGGTAAGAGCGCGGGCAGCCGTTTCATCCGCCTGCGGGAAGCGGCCTTCCAGACCAACAACGTCCACCTGAACGCCCTGTTCACGCAGCGCAGCGACGATTTGCGCATCATAGATATAGCCGCCGGTGCGCTGGTTAGGGTCACCCGCTACCAGTAAGGTAAAGCGCTGGCTCATAGTGCTCCTTCGTAACTTGCCCATGCCACATGAGACTCATGCAGCTTGATATCCATTTTGGTCAGACCTTTAGCGGTTTCGCCCATGCGGCCTGCTTTAATCGCCGCAGCGAGCTGGTCAAAAATGACTTTGGCCATGAACTCGGTGGTGGTGTTTTGGCCGGTAAACTCGCTTACCTCATCCAGGTTGCGGAAGTTGTAGCCCGCAAGCACTTCTTTGACCGTTTCACTGGCCAAGCCAATATCAATGACCAAGCCATCCTGATCCAGTTCCGGGCGCTGGAACACGACATCCACCACGTAAGTAGCGCCGTGGGTGCGCTGAGCAGGGCCGAAAATTTCGCCTTTAAAACTGTGGGCAATCATAAAGTGATCACGAACGCATAAACGGTACATGGCAACTCCTATCCATCAATGGGTATTACGTTAGGGGTAACGAATTCGATGACAAAGCGCGGTGCTCTGTTTTCCAAAGAGCGTAGGGGCCAGCGCAGGGAAGTCCGCAAAATCGCATTCGCTGCTGATCAGCGCTTCCAAGGTGGGGTCGGCGAGCAGGCGTAGCGCCACGTTCAAACGACGGCGATAATCCCAGCGTGGCTGCAGCTTGGCGGGCAGTTGGCCTACTTGGCTGGCGCGCAGAGTTAAACGCTGCGAGTGGAACGCCCCGCCCAGCGGCAGCGATACATCGCCTTGGCCAAACCAGCTCATTTCAATCACGCGGCCTTCATTGCCTGCCAAGCCCATCGCCAAGCGCAGGCCGTCTGGATGACCGCTGGCATGAATCACGCAGTCTTGGTCAATAGGGGCCTGCTCAGGCAGGGCAAACGGTACGCCCAGAGCACGGGCCAGAGGTTCACGCTCGGGATTGATATCGACCAGCGTGACTTCAACCCCCGCGATGCGAGCACACAGATACGCCACCAGCGCACCGACCACCCCTGCGCCGATGACGCACACCCGTTCACCTAGCATGGGGTTAGCGTCCCAGACGCCGTTTAGGGCAGTTTCCATGTTGGCGGTTAGTACCGCACGGTGGGCAGGCACGTTCTCTGGGATTGGAACCACCATCGCGGCAGGTACCACGTAGTGGTCTTGATGGGGGTAAAGACAAAAAACGGATTTATCGACGAGCTCACGTGGGCCATGGGTCACACGACCTACGCTGCAATAGCCGTACTTAACCGGGGTAGGAAATTCACCTACTTGAAAAGGTGCGCGCATGCGCTGGGTTTCGCTTTCCGGTACGCGGGCATTAAACACCAGCGACTCTGTGCCACGGCTAACGCCGCTGTACAGGGCGCGAACGCGAACCTCTGATTCACCTATTGCAGGCAGCGTTTCTTGCTGCAGTGCGCCATGGCCGGGTTGCGTTACCCAAAAAGCCACAGCCGTATCAGGCGCCGACATGACATTTCCTTATCGTTGAAGCGCTGCTTTCATCCGTTGATCTTAACGTCACTAAGCACTGGCGACTTTTCATTATCACCCCTATAGCTTAGCGTAGAAAAGCAATCGGTCTATTAACGCTTGCCAACCTTCAACTTAATTTAAAAAGGGAACTTTTCTGACCTTAGACAACCATACACCCTATACAACAATGGTACATAGATAAATTATTGCATCACTAATTTCAACTGCGGACGATTGCACCGCTTCGTGAGCCACCATGCCGCCTGTGTCTAACACCTCCTCTTACTCACTCCCTAAACGTCTATTTAGCGGTCTTGAGCTTCTGCTGGGCGCTTTAGTGCTGGCAGGGCTGGGCGCACTGCTGAGTCCATTAATGGCGAGTGCGGCCAACTGGTGGGCAGCTAGTGCTTTCTATGTGTTGATTAGCGCCTTGGTCATGGCATTTTGGCCTCATGGGCCGCTGGGCTGGGCCAATCGCGTGACGCTTGGGCGCGCCGTATTGGTGGCGCTAGTAGCTGGCGCTTTGGTCAATAACGCCTTCATTCACGCTATTTGGCTATGGCTAGGTGTGGCAGTCATCGCTCTATTGCTAGACGGAGTGGATGGATGGATCGCACGGCGTACTCGCAGCCATTCGCCCTTCGGCGCGCGCTTTGATATGGAACTAGACGCCCTGCTGATCATGCTGCTGTGCGTTGGCTTAATCATGGAAGAAGGCTTAGGGCTTTGGGTGCTGCTGATTGGCGGCATGCGCTATTTGTTTGTCGCGGCCAGCTTGCCCTTCCCTTGGCTTAATGCACCGCTCAATGAGAGCTACCGCCGCAAAGCCGTGTGCGTATGGCAAGTGGTGGCCATGTTGCTAGCGCTAACACCGCTTACCTCGCCCTTTTTAGCGGGCCTGCTGGCACTGAGTGCATTAATCACATTAACTTACTCTTTTGGCATTGATGTTAAGTGGTTACATAAACATCGCCAAGAGTATTGATATCCTGAATTCAAACATTAAGCGCAGCACCCGCGGTTTCCAGCGCTCCTGAATACTCTCCCAGGAACACTTGTGCCGGT